>NZ_LKBY01000098.1:0-87947 GCF_002699915.1 Pseudomonas sp. ICMP 8385
CGAAGCCGTCAATCGGACAGTAGCGAGGATCAATCTACGCCCGCGCAAGCGCTTGGGCTGGAAGACGCCGTACGAAGTGCATACAGGGGTGAGCGTTGCACTTATGTGTTGAATTCAGGGAGATAAAAAATGAACGTCAGGACTATAAACCTTGCTCCAAGGTCTGCCATCTTCTTCTCGCTCATTGTCCTGGTGGTTTTTGCTCTGGGCATTGTCGCCTTGATGCAAATGGACAAGCTTCGAGACGCGGAGCAGGATGTCGAAACTAATTGGATGGCGAGCATCCGTGAGATCGGCAAGATGCAGGCAGGTGTCTTGCGCCTGCGTCTTGAAAGCATCCGCATCACTGTGACTACCGACGAGCAAGTGCGCCAAACGCGCATCGCTTCGTTGGGTGGCTACCGTAGTACGCTACAGGGCACCATCAGCAATTACGTCCCCTTGATTACCGGGCCGGCAGAGCGTGAGCTCTACCAGGCGGTGGCCACCGATGTGCAGCAGTATTTCAAGCTAGTGGATGAGCTGGAACCGTTGCTGCGAAGTGGCGACAACGCCGCAGCCATTAGCCTGATCAATACCCGCATCAGCCCGATGACCAACGCCCTGCAGGAAAAGATGGACAAACTCTCGGCCTTTAACGAGGAGGGTGCGAAGCGTGCAGGCCTGGATGCCGCCTCGATCTACAGCAACGGCGTAACGTTGGTGATTGGCCTGCTGGTGGTGACCGTAATGCTCACCGTAGTACTGGCTACGGTGTTGACCCGTAGCATTACCTCGCCTATCAGCGATGCCCTGGCCGTGGCCGAGCGCATTGCCGGTAGCGACCTGTCCCGGGAGATTGGGGTCAGTGGTCGCGATGAAGCCGGCCGCCTGCTGGCTGCCTTGGCGAAGATGCAGAGCAACCTGCGGGAAACCATCGCCAGTATCGCTGACTCTGCCACCCAACTGGCGTCGGCCTCTGAAGAAATGACCGCTGTGACCGAAGATGCCAGCCGTGGGCTGGTGCGGCAGAACGATGAAGTCAATCAGGCCGCCACCGCGGTGACCGAAATGAGCGCTGCGGTGGACGAGGTGGCACGCAACGCCGAAGCCGCCGCCCAATCTTCGCGAGAGTCCATGGCATTCACCCACTCGGGTATCGAGAACGTGGCGCAGACCCTCAAAGCCATCGAAAGTCTGGCCAGCAACGTGGCGAGTACTGGGGATCAAGTCAAGGCCTTGTCCGGCAGGGCCCAGGACATCAGCAAGGTGGTCGAGGTCATTCGCGCGATTGCCGAGCAGACCAACCTGCTGGCGCTGAACGCAGCCATTGAAGCCGCCCGCGCCGGCGAGCAAGGTCGTGGGTTTGCGGTGGTTGCTGATGAAGTGCGGGCCCTGGCCCACCGCACCCAGCAGTCGACCCAGGAAATCGAACAGATGATCAGCGCGATTCAGAGCGATTCGACCCACGCAGTGAGTGCCATGAGCGTCAGTGCTCAGATGGCCAGCAGCTCAATCTCCGTGGCGCAGAGCGCCGACCTGTCGCTTAAGCAGATCGCCGAGGCCATCACCCAGATAAACGAGCGCAACCTGTTGATCGCCACCGCCTCGGAAGAGCAGGCACAGGTGGCCCGCGAGGCCGATCAAAACCTGACCAGTATCCGCGAACTATCAGTCCAGAGCTCGGCGGGCGCCAGTCAGACCGCCAGCGCCTGTGGTGAGATGGCCGGCCTGGCGATTGAACTGAATCGCTTAGTGGCGCGCTTCAAGGTCTGACATGGCCTGTGCCTGCTTGTGGTAGGCCTTGAGGAGGAAGTATGACGCTAACCACTATAGGGTATGGGGGCTTCATTTTCGGAAAAGCGCAGTATTGCTTGGCTGTGACGGCCAAGGTGGGTGTACGTCACCAGGCTTGAACAGATGCCATTGAACAGGCCTAAAAAATCCGCAGCCAGAGATCTGGCTGCGGATTTCTTGGAAGCCCCGGCGTAATCTCGAAGACTTAAGCGAGCAGCATTGCGCCCTAAGGTCTCAGCTATGCAGGGTTTCAGCCGCGTACAGCGTATTTTCCAGCAGGCAGGCACGGGTCATCGGGCCTACGCCACCCGGCACCGGGGTAATCCAGCCAGCACGGGGCAGGGCGGTTTCGTACACTACGTCGCCGACCAATTTGCCGTCGTCCTGACGGTTGATACCGACATCGATCACGATCGCGCCTTCCTTGATCCACTCGCCCTTGACCAGGCCCGGCTTGCCGGCGGCGACTACTACCAGGTCGGCACGGCCAACGTGGCCCGCCAGGTCATGGGTGAAGCGGTGGGTGACGGTCACGGTGCAGCCGGCCAACAGCAACTCCATGGCCATCGGACGGCCAACAATGTTGGACGCGCCCACGACCACGGCATCCAGGCCGTACAGGTTCACGCCGGTGCTTTCCAGCAGGGTCATGATGCCCTTCGGTGTGCAGGGGCGTAGCAGGGGAATGCGCTGGGCCAGGCGACCGACGTTGTAAGGGTGGAAACCGTCGACGTCTTTGTCGGGGCGGATACGCTCCAGCAGCAGGGAGGCATCCAGATGCTCCGGCAGTGGCAATTGCAGGAGGATGCCGTCGATGTTCGGGTCGTCGTTGAGGCCGTCGATCAGGTCGGTCAGGGCCTGTTGGGTGGTGTCGCAAGGCAAGTCGTAGGCCTTGGAAATAAAGCCGACCTCTTCACAGTCTTTACGCTTGTGCGAGACATAAACCTGGGAGGCGGGATCGCTGCCGACCAGGATCACCGCGAGCCCCGGCGTGCGCAGCCCAAGCTTGCGACGCTCGGCGACACGTTTGGCGATCTGCTGGCGCAGGCTGGCGGCGATTGATTTGCCGTCGATAAGTTGTGCAGTCATTACGCGTGATTAACCATCGAGAGGGGGAGGAAAAGTGCGCGCATTCTCGCACGCCAGGACGTGAGGGCAAAGGCGCTTGGTCTGTAAATTCCCCTAACCCCTTAAATAAAATGAATTTTTTTCAAAAAAGATTTGACGGCCCCTGGGGGCGTCTATACTATTCGTCGCACTTGTCGGGCACAGCCTAGCACTGGTTAAGAAGGTCGAGCGCAATGGCTGTTTTATTGTGTAAGGCTGGAAGCATTTAGTTTGTAGTCCTCCAAGAGTACAGATTAATCAGGCGCCCGTAGCTCAGCTGGATAGAGCATCCGCCTTCTAAGCGGATGGTCGCAGGTTCGAGTCCTGCCGGGTGCGCCATTAGGCAGCTTTGGCACAAGTAGCGCAAGATGGTGGGCGTAGCTCAGTTGGTAGAGCACGGGATTGTGACTCCCGTTGTCGAGGGTTCGATCCCCTTCGTCCACCCCATATTTGAAAAGGCGCCAGATTTAACGGTCTGGCGCCTTTGTTTTAAAAGCTTCAAGCCGCGGATGTGGTGGAATTGGTAGACACACTGGATTTAGGTTCCAGCGCCGCGAGGCGTAAGAGTTCGAGTCTCTTCATCCGCACCAAATACAGCGTCACCCTTGCCATGGGCTGGGTTGGTGCTTAACAGAGAAGGCGATTGGCTTCTTTGTCACGCAATATGGTGGGCGTAGCTCAGTTGGTAGAGCACGGGATTGTGACTCCCGTTGTCGAGGGTTCGATCCCCTTCGTCCACCCCATATTCCGAAAGGCGCCAGATTTAACAGTCTGGCGCCTTTTTTGTTTTAGCGGTTTGCGGCTCCGGGTCGCAGGGGTAGGGCGTTTCGTCGTATTTTTGTTTCTCGATGATGCTGAACTACCCGCCGGCCTTGCGTGCAGGGTTGGCTGCCAGGGAGGAGGTTGCTGGTGTCTTCTATATATAGAAGGGGCGGCACAGGGCCCTGGCGTGATGGGCTGTATTTGTCACTGGGGCGAGGAGCATTCGTGCATTCGTACCTGTAAATTGCCTGCTGTTTTTTAACCCGTTTTCAGTAGGGTGACTTCTTGAGTTTGACCCACTAGAATGCATGCCCTTGATTCTTGGGTCGGAAACGGCCGGCTAACGTCTGTGCAACGAGGAATATCCATGCAAGTTTCTGTTGAAAATACTACTGCTATCGAGCGCCGCATGAGCATCACCGTGCCGGCCGAGCGCATCGAGACCGCGGTCAACAAGCGTCTGCAGCAGACTGCCCAGAAGGCCAAGATCGCTGGTTTCCGTCCAGGCAAAGTGCCGATGAGCGAAATCAAGCGCCGTTTTGGTGCTGACGCACGTCAAGATGCTGTAGGTGATGTGATCCAGGCTTCCTTCTACGAAGCCGTTGTCGAGCAAAAGCTGAACCCGGCAGGCTCGCCTTCGATCGAGCCCAAGTCCCTGGAAGCGGGCAAGGACCTGGAATACGTTGCCGTATTCGAGGTGTTCCCAGAGTTCACCGTGGCAGGCTTCGACGGTATCGAAATCGAGCGCCTGAGCGCCGAAGTGGCTGATGCCGACTTGGACAATATGCTGGAAATCCTGCGCAAGCAGAACACCCGTTTTGAAGTGGCCGATCGCGCTGCCCAGAACGAAGACCAGCTGAATATCGATTTCGTGGGCAAGGTTGACGGCGAAGTCTTCGCCGGTGGTTCGGCCAAGGGCACCCAGTTGGTACTGGGCTCCAACCGCATGATCCCGGGTTTTGAAGACGGTCTGGTTGGCGCTAAGGCCGGCGAAGAGCGCGTTCTGAGCCTGACGTTCCCGGCGGACTACCAGAACCTGGACCTGGCTGGCAAAGCCGCCGAGTTCACCGTGACCGTCAACAGCGTTTCCGAGCCTAAGCTGCCAGAGCTGAACGAAGAGTTCTTCGCCCAGTTCGGTATCAAGGAAACCGGTATCGAAGGTTTCCGCACCGAAGTTCGCAAGAACATGGAGCGTGAGCTGCGCCAGGCCATCAAGTCCAAGGTCAAGAACCAGGTCATGGACGGTCTGCTGGCCGCCAACCCGATCGAAGTGCCTAAGGCCCTGCTGTCCAACGAAGTGGATCGCCTGCGCGTACAAGCTGTCCAGCAGTTCGGTGGCAACATCAAGCCTGATCAACTGCCGGCCGAGCTGTTTGAAGAGCAAGCCAAGCGCCGCGTCGTGCTGGGCCTGATCGTCGCGGAAGTGGTCAAGCAATTCGACCTCAAGCCAGACGAAGACCGCGTTCGCGAAATGATCCAGGAAATGGCTTCGGCCTACCAGGAGCCTGAGCAGGTCGTGGCTTGGTACTACAAGAATGACCAGCAACTGAACGAAGTCCGTTCGGTTGTGCTGGAAGAGCAAGTTGTAGATACTGTTCTGCAGAAGGCTAAGGTGACCGACAAAGCGGTCTCTTACGAAGAAGCAGTCAAGCCGGCAGAAGCAGCACAAGCCGACTGATTGTCCAACTCGTTTGAAAATACACCCATAAGCCAGCCTCGCGCTGGCTTATGCGTATTCAAGACATGACTATTTGGGAGTAACTGCAGAGCATGTTCCGTAATTCGTATATTCAGCAGAACTCTGATATCCAGGCCGCAGGCGGCCTGGTCCCGATGGTTGTCGAGCAATCTGCTCGTGGCGAACGCGCCTATGACATCTACTCGCGCCTGCTCAAGGAGCGAGTGATCTTTCTGGTTGGTCCGGTAGAGGACTACATGGCCAACCTGATCTGTGCGCAACTGCTGTTCCTTGAAGCGGAAAACCCGGACAAGGACATCCATCTCTACATCAACTCCCCAGGCGGTTCGGTGACGGCGGGCATGTCGATCTACGACACCATGCAGTTCATCAAGCCGAACGTATCCACCACGTGCATCGGCCAGGCCTGCAGCATGGGGGCATTCCTGCTGACGGCGGGTGCCGAAGGCAAGCGTTTCTGCCTGCCCAACTCGCGTGTGATGATTCACCAGCCACTGGGCGGTTTCCAGGGCCAGGCGTCGGACATCGAGATCCACGCCAAGGAAATCCTGTTTATCCGCGAGCGTCTCAACACGCTGATGGCCAAGCACAGCGGGCACACCCTGGAAGAAATCGAGCGCGATACCAACCGTGACAACTTCATGAGTGCCGAAGCCGCGCGTGAATACGGGCTGATCGACGCCGTGATCGACAAGCGCCCCGCTTAATATAAGCAGCTCAAAATAGGGCTGGTCGGCATGTCCGACCACCGGCGGGCTTGAAAAAGCCCGCATAAGCCTTCATCTTGTGTTGCAAGCCTATCGGATTTGGATCGAACGAATGACTGACACCCGCAACGGCGAGGACAACGGCAAGCTGCTCTATTGCTCCTTCTGTGGCAAAAGCCAGCATGAAGTGCGCAAATTGATTGCCGGCCCCTCGGTCTTTATCTGCGACGAGTGCGTCGACCTGTGCAATGACATCATCCGTGAGGAGGTGCAGGAGGCACAGGCCGAGAGCAGCGCGCATAAATTGCCTTCGCCTAAAGAAATCAGCGGCATCCTTGACCAGTACGTGATTGGTCAAGAGCGTGCAAAGAAGGTTCTGGCCGTAGCGGTGTACAACCACTACAAGCGCTTGAACCAGCGTGACAAGAAAGGCGACGAAGTCGAACTCGGCAAGAGCAACATCTTGCTGATCGGTCCTACAGGCTCGGGTAAAACCCTGCTTGCAGAAACCCTCGCTCGCCTGCTGAACGTTCCGTTTACCATCGCCGACGCCACCACCCTCACCGAGGCGGGTTACGTAGGTGAAGATGTCGAGAACATCATTCAGAAACTGCTGCAGAAGTGCGACTACGACGTAGAGAAGGCCCAGATGGGTATTGTCTATATCGATGAAATCGACAAGATTTCGCGCAAGTCCGACAACCCGTCGATCACCCGGGATGTTTCCGGTGAAGGCGTGCAGCAAGCCCTGCTCAAGCTGATTGAAGGCACGGTCGCTTCCGTACCGCCTCAAGGCGGCCGTAAGCACCCGCAGCAGGAATTCCTGCAGGTTGATACGCGTAACATCCTGTTTATCTGTGGCGGTGCGTTCTCCGGCCTGGAAAAGGTTATTCAAAACCGTTCCACCCGTGGCGGCATCGGTTTCAGTGCAGAAGTGCGCAGCAAGGAAGAAGGCAAGAAGGTGGGCGAGTCCCTGCGTGAAGTCGAGCCTGACGATCTGGTCAAGTTCGGTCTGATCCCGGAATTCGTTGGCCGTCTGCCGGTCCTGGCCACGTTGGACGAGCTGGATGAGGCTGCGCTGATTCAGATCCTCACCGAGCCGAAAAACGCCCTGACCAAGCAATACGCCAAGCTGTTCGAGATGGAAGGCGTGGACCTTGAGTTCCGTTCTGACGCGCTCAAATCGGTGGCCAAGCGGGCACTGGAGCGCAAGACCGGTGCACGCGGTTTGCGTTCGATTCTCGAAGGCGTATTGCTCGACACCATGTACGAAATCCCCTCGCAGTCCGAGGTGAGTAAAGTGGTGATCGACGAAAGCGTTATCGAAGGTAAGTCCAAGCCACTGTATATCTACGAAAACAGTGAGCCGGCGGCCAAGGCTGCGCCAGACGCGTAAGCGTTTCGCCGTTTCGGTACAGACAAGGGGCCTCTAGGGGCCCCTTTGTTTTTCATGGAAATTTTTACTGTGTGTAACTGCCAGCATTGAGCTTGTTTTTTTTGCACGCAGCCCCCATCTTGGCTTCAAGCTTACTTTCATCTGTCATAGAGGCGAAATCATGAAGACAACCATTGAATTGCCTCTCCTGCCATTGCGCGATGTGGTTGTGTATCCGCACATGGTTATCCCGCTGTTCGTGGGGCGCGAGAAGTCTATCGAAGCCCTCGAGGCCGCGATGACGGGCGACAAGCAGATCCTGCTGTTGGCCCAGAGAAATCCGGCTGACGACGATCCAGGCGAAGACGCCCTGTATCGCGTCGGCACCGTTGCAACCGTCCTGCAATTGCTCAAACTGCCGGATGGCACCGTCAAGGTGCTGGTCGAAGGCGAGCAGCGCGGTGCGGTCGAGCGCTTCATGGAGGTGGATGGCCACCTGCGTGCAGAAGTGGCGTTGATCGACGAAGTCGATGCGCCGGAGCGCGAGTCCGAAGTGTTTGTACGCAGCCTACTGTCCCAGTTCGAGCAATACGTGCAACTGGGCAAGAAAGTCCCGGCTGAAGTCCTGTCCTCCCTCAACAGCATCGATGAGCCAAGCCGCCTGGTCGACACCATGGCCGCGCACATGGCGCTGAAGATCGAGCAGAAGCAGGACATCCTCGAAATCATCGACCTGTCGACCCGGGTCGAGCACGTCCTGGCCCTGCTGGATGCCGAGATTGACCTGTTGCAGGTCGAGAAGCGCATTCGCGGTCGCGTCAAGAAACAGATGGAGCGCAGCCAGCGCGAGTACTACCTGAATGAGCAGATGAAGGCCATTCAGAAAGAACTCGGCGACAGCGAAGAAGGCCACAATGAAATCGAAGAGCTGAAAAAGCGCATCGATGCCGCAGGCTTACCTAAAGACGCGCTGACCAAAGCCACTGCCGAGCTGAACAAACTCAAGCAAATGTCGCCGATGTCGGCCGAAGCCACCGTGGTTCGTTCCTACATCGACTGGCTGGTGCAGGTGCCGTGGAAGGCCCAGACCAAGGTGCGCCTGGACCTGGCGCGTGCCGAAGATATCCTCGACGCCGACCACTACGGCCTGGAAGAGGTCAAGGAACGTATCCTCGAATACCTCGCCGTGCAGAAGCGCGTGAAGAAGATCCGTGGCCCGGTGTTGTGCCTGGTCGGTCCTCCTGGCGTGGGTAAAACCTCGTTGGCCGAGTCGATCGCCAATGCCACCAACCGTAAATTCGTGCGCATGGCCTTGGGTGGCGTGCGTGATGAAGCGGAAATCCGTGGTCATCGCCGGACTTATATCGGCTCGATGCCAGGAAGATTGATTCAAAAGATGACAAAGGTTGGCGTGCGAAACCCGCTGTTCCTGCTCGATGAAATCGACAAAATGGGCAGCGACATGCGTGGCGATCCGGCATCGGCCCTGCTGGAAGTGCTCGACCCCGAGCAGAACCACAATTTCAACGACCATTACCTGGAAGTCGACTACGACCTGTCCGATGTAATGTTCCTGTGCACCTCCAACTCCATGAACATTCCACCCGCCCTGCTGGACCGGATGGAGGTGATTCGTCTGCCGGGCTACACCGAAGACGAAAAGATCAATATCGCCGTCAAATACCTCGCGCCCAAGCAGATTGCGGCCAATGGCCTGAAGAAGGGCGAGATCGAATTCGAGGTCGAGGCGATCCGCGACATCATTCGTTACTACACCCGCGAGGCCGGTGTACGGGGCCTTGAGCGCCAGTTGGCGAAGATCTGCCGCAAGGCGGTCAAGGAACATGCCCTGGAAAAACGCTTCTCGGTGAAGGTCACGGCCGATGACCTGGAACACTTCCTGGGCGTGCGTAAATTCCGCTACGGCCTGGCCGAGCAGCAGGATCAGGTCGGGCAGGTGACTGGCCTGGCGTGGACCCAGGTGGGCGGCGAATTGCTGACGATCGAGGCCGCGGTGATTCCGGGCAAGGGGCAACTGATCAAGACCGGTTCCCTGGGGGATGTGATGGTCGAGTCCATCACGGCCGCGCAGACCGTAGTGCGCAGTCGCGCCCGCAGCCTGGGGATCCCCCAGGACTTCCACCAGAAGCACGACACCCACATCCATATGCCGGAAGGGGCTACCCCCAAAGACGGCCCCAGCGCTGGCGTAGGCATGTGTACGGCCCTGGTTTCGGCCCTGACCGGCATCCCGGTGCGTGCCGATGTCGCCATGACCGGGGAGATCACCCTGCGTGGCCAGGTATTGGCCATTGGTGGCCTCAAGGAAAAACTGCTGGCCGCCCACCGTGGTGGCATAAAGATCGTGATCATTCCGGAAGAGAATGTCCGCGACTTGAAGGAAATTCCTGACAACATTAAGCAGGATCTGCAGATTAAACCGGTTAAATGGATTGACGAGGTCCTGCAAATTGCGCTGCAATACGCGCCGGAGCCCTTGCCGGATGTGGCTCCCGAGATAGTCGCGAAGGACGAAAAACGCGAGACAGACTCTAAGGAAAGAATTAGCACGCATTAATACGTTTAAGCCGGGTGGCTTCCTTGACAGCTTTTTAGAGCCCTTGTTATAAAGCGGCTCTTAAGTGTCTGTAGGCCATTCAGCACTGGTTTTTGCTTTCACCAAAAAACTTAGAATCATACTCAATAGATATAAGGGGACTTAGAGTGAACAAGTCGGAACTGATTGATGCTATCGCCGCATCTGCTGATATCCCGAAAGCCGCTGCTGGCCGTGCGCTGGACGCAGTAATCGAATCCGTCACTGGCGCTCTCAAGGCCGGCGACTCCGTGGTACTGGTAGGTTTCGGTACTTTCTCTGTGACCGATCGTCCAGCTCGCACTGGCCGTAACCCACAGACTGGCAAAGCACTGCAAATCGCTGCTGCCAAGAAACCAGGTTTCAAAGCCGGTAAAGCCCTGAAAGAAGCCGTTAACTAAGCTTCGCTCAAGCCTTTGCCTATCCGGGCTGGACGCAGGTCTGGCCTGGCAGCGGAGCGGCAACTGACCCAGGTATCCATTGGGTCGCGACGCCGGGGGGCGGGTTCAACACCCGTCCGTTCCGCCAGTTACGAGAAGGCGCATCCTCGGATGCGCCTTTCTTCTATCCGGATTCTACCCACGCTCCACGGTTGCCTAATTTTGAAGTTCAACCGTTTCTGGGGGACGCATGCTGCAGAATATCAGGGACAATTCACAAGGCTGGATTGCCAAGACCATTATCGGGCTCATCGTTGTATTGATGGCTTTCACCGGTATCGAGGCCATTTTCCAGGCGACGACCAACAGCCAGGACGCGGCCAAGGTCAATGGTGAAGAAATCAGTCAAAACGAGCTGAGCCAGGCTGTCGACTCGCAACGTCGGCAACTGATGCAACAACTGGGCAAGGACTTCGACGCGTCCTTGCTGGATGAAAAAATGCTGCGCGAAGCGGCCCTCAAGGGCCTGATCGACCGCAAGCTGTTGCTGCAAGGCGCGGCCGACTCGAAGTTCTCCTTCTCGGAAGCGGCCCTGGACCAAATGCTCCTGCAAATGCCGGAATTCCAGGTAGAGGGCAAGTTCAACGCTGAGCGTTTCGACCAGGCGATTCGTCAGGCGGGCTACAGCCGCATGCAATTCCGCCAGATGATGACGCAGCAAATGCTGATCGAGCAGTTGCGTTTAGGCATTGCCGGCAGCGGTTTCGTCACCGACCAGGAAGTGCTGAACTTCGCGCGTCTGGATAAACAGACCCGTGATTTTGCCACCGTCAGCATCAAGGCCGACCCGGCAGCGGTGAAGCTCACCGACGACGAGGTCAAGGCATACTACGACCAGCGCGCTAAGGAGTTCATGACCCCGGACCAGGTCGTCATCGACTATCTGGAGCTGAAGAAGGCTTCGTTCTTTGACCAGGTAACGGTCAAGGACGATGAACTGCAGGCCCTGTACGAGAAAGAAACCGCCAACCTCGCTGAACAGCGTCGTGCCGCGCATATCCTGATCGAAGTCAACGACAAGGTGACCGAGGCGCAGGCCAAGGCCAAGATCGAAGACGTCCAGGCGCGCCTGGCCAAGGGCGAAAGCTTCGAGGCCCTGGCCAAGGAGTTCTCCCAGGATCCAGGTTCGGCCAACAATGGCGGCGACCTGGGTTTTGCAGGCCCTGGCGTCTACGATCCTGAGTTTGAAACCGCCCTGTATGCCTTGAACAAGGATCAGGTCTCGGCACCGGTACGCTCCAGCTTCGGCTGGCACCTGATCAAGCTGTTGGGTGTTGAGGCGCCAGAAGTGCCTTCGTTCGCCAGCCTCAAAGACAAGCTGACCCGCGAGCTGAAGACCCAGCAAGTGGAGCAGCGCTTCGTCGAGGCGACCAAGCAACTGGAAGATGCGGCATTTGAGGCTTCCGACCTGGCCCAGCCGGCGTCGGACCTGAAACTGACCGTGCACACCTCGGCGCCGTTTGGCCGTGAAGGTGGCGAAGGCATCACGGCCAATCGTGCGGTGATCCAGGCGGCTTTCAGCCCTGAAGTGCTGGATGAGGGTGCCAACAGCACTGCCATCGAGCTGGATCCGGAAACCATCGTGGTCCTGCGCGCCAAGGAGCACCGCAAGCCGGAGCAACTGCCACTGGACAGCGTGGCGACTGCCATCCGTGCCCAGTTGACCAAGGAGCGTGCAAGCGCTGCGGCGAAGGCCCACGCTGACGAGCTGATCGCCAACCTGCGCGATGGCAAGCTGGCGCTGGACAAGGCCGTTGATGGCCAGGCCTGGAAAGTCACCGAAGCCGCCACCCGTGGCCAGGAAGGCGTTGAGCCTGCCGTGCTGCAGGCCCTGTTCCGCATGGCCAAGCCGGCGGCGAAGGACAAACCGACCTTTACCGACGTGACCCTGCCGGATGGCAGCCTGATGATCGTGCGCTTGAACAGCGTCAACGAAGGTGCCGCACCAAGCGATGAAGAGAAGGAGCAATATCGTCGCTTCCTCGCCTCGCGGGTCGGCCAGCAAGACTTCGCAGCGTTCCGCAAGGAACTGGAAGCCAAGGCTGATATCAAGCGTTTCTGATCGTGTGATACCGCCTCAAAAAAAGACCCCGGCCTGAAAACCGGGGTCTTTTTTTGCCTGTGGGTCAGGTGCGGCGAAGCTGTAGGGTCGTGATCAACGCCAGCATGGCCAGGCCGGCAACGGTCCAGGGAAAGGACACCACGCCCCACCCTTGAAGCAACACGCCGCCCAGTAGGCCACCGCCGGCAATCCCCAGGTTCCACACCGTCACCAGCATCGACTGGGCGGCATCCGCCGAGTCACCGGCCGCCTTGGCCAGCGCGGTTTGCAGCAAGGCGGGCAGGCCGCCAAATGCCAGGCCCCAGACGGCGACTGACAGGTAGACGACCTCGGTAGCGGCGACCCACAGCCCCAGGGCCAATGCCGCAGCGGCAAACAGCGCGCAACTGAGCACCAGCAAGCCCTGCAGCAGGCGGTCGATCAACAGGCCGACGATCCAGATGCCCATCAGCGCGGCCAGGCCAAATACCAGCAGCACCTGGTCAATGTCGGCGCCAAGCCCGGCGGGCATCAGGAACGGCGCGATATAGGTGTACAGAATGTTATGCGCCAGCACGTAGGTAAAGGTCACCCAGAGCACCGGGCGCACCCCCGGCAAGTGCAATACCTGGCGCAAGCCCAGGCGCTGCTGCGCACGTTGCCCGGCAAAATCCGGCACCTGCCAGCGGACCCACACCAGTAGCAGCACGGTCAGCCCGCTCATGATCGCAAAGCTCAAGCGCCAGCCTACCGCCGTGCCAAGGAAGGTCCCGGCGGGCACCCCGAGGGACAGCGCCAGCGGCGCGCCCAGCATCGCCACGGCAATCGCCCGGCCCTGCAGGTGCGGCGCCACCATGCGGCTGGCATACCCCGCCAACAGTGCCCAGAGCAGGCCCGCGAACACCCCGGCCAACAACCGTGCGACCAGGGTCAGCCAATACACGCTTGATAGCGCCGTGACACTGTTGACCAGCGCAAAACCACCAATGGCCATCAGCAGCAAGGGGCGGCGGCGCCAACCACGGGTGGCGATGGTCAGCGGGATGGCGGCCAGCAATGAGCCCAGGGCATACAGCGTGACAAGCTGGCCCACCAGCGCTTCGGAAACGCCCAGGCCAGTACTCATCTGGGGCAGCAGGCCTGCGGGCATCGCCTCGGTGAGGATGGTGATGAAGCCAGCGGTGGCCAGCGCCAGCAAACCCGCCAGGGGCAATCGTTCGCGCTGGCTGGGCAGGCATTGCGGTGTACTGCAGTCATTCATGGGGCTCGGCTCCGTATTCAAGGCATCAGGACATCGGGGCAGAGTAGGGGGCTGAACCGCTCGGAAAAATAGGCTAAGGTTCCGAACTTATCGGACACTCGTGTCCGTAATCAGCAGGAAGGGACAATGGACAGCCTGGGCAGTATGTCGGTGTTTGTGCAGGTCGCGGAGACCCGCAGCTTTACCCAGGCCGCTCGCTTGCTGGGTGTGTCGTCCTCGGCCGTGGGCAAAAGCATTGCGCGTATGGAGCAGCGCCTGGGGGTGCGGTTGTTTCATCGCAGCACCCGCAGTATCACGCTGACGGCCGAGGGTGCGCTGTTCCTTGAGCGTTCGCGGCGGATCCTGGCCGAGGTTGAAGCGACCGAACGGGAGTTGACCGAAGCGGCGGCCACCCCCCGTGGCAAATTGCGCATCAGCTTGCCGCAAGTCAGGGGCCTGTTGATGCCGGTGCTGACCGAGTTTATGCGGGCCTATCCAGAGATTGAGTTGGACGTGGATTTTTCCGACCGCATGGTGGATGTGATCGAGGAAGGCTTCGACGCCGTGGTGCGCACCGGCAAGCCTGAGGATTCGCGGCTGTCGGCGCGGCTGCTGGGGCACTATCGATTGGTGCTGGTGGGATCGCCACAGTATTTCGCCCTACACGGCATACCAGCCTGTCCTGCGGAGCTCAACCATCATGCCTGCCTACGTCACAAGTTCTGCGCCACCGGCAAGCTGGAGAGCTGGCCGTTGCGCCATTTACCGGGTGAGCCCGAGCCGTTGCTGCGCGCACCGCTGGTCAGCACGACCATCGAGTCGCTAAAGCATGTGGTGCACGAAGGCCTGGGGATCGCCTGCCTGCCGGACTTCATGGTCCGCGAATCCGTCGAGCAGGGCCGCTTGCAGCGGGTGCTGGACGATTACCTGGAGCATCGCGGCAGTTTCTGGATGCTCTGGCCGTCGAGCCGGCATGCCTCGGCCAAACTGCGGGTGTTTATCGATCATATGAGCGCCAGGCTTTTTCCTGCGCCGCGCGTCGAGCCGGCCGGTGACGTTTTACCGACAGGAATCCGCGCGCGCACCCGGTGATCTGTTGCACAATACCGCCCTGACCGTTTTCCCCAGGATGATCAATGTCAACTTCATTTCACTTGCGTGGCCTTGTGCTTGCGCTGGTGCTGGCAGGCGCCACGGGCTGCTCGTCGCCCAAGACCGCTATCTACGAACATGAGAATTTCGACGACTCCGGTACGTTTTCGCGCAATTACCCGGTCAGCGATGTCGCGGCCTGCGAAGCGGCACGCCGGGCGTTGCTCAGCCAGGGCTACATCATCACCAGCAGCGACCCGAAGCTGGTCAGTGGTAACAAAAGCTTCCAGCAGACCGGTGAGACCCATCTGCAGATCAGTTTCAACGTGGTGTGTGCCGAAGACGGCAGCGGTGAGCATCATGCGACGATGTTTGCCAACGCCCTGCAGGATCGCTACGCGCTGAAGAAGGTCAACAACTCCGCCAGCCTGGGGGTGGGGGTGCTTGGCTCGGTGTCGATGCCGATCGGCTCCACCGACGACTCGATGGTCAAGGTGGCCAGCGAGACAGTGACTTCGCCGAAGTTCTATGACCGCTACTTTGCCTTGGTCGATGTGTTTCTACCCCAGGAGAAACCTGCAGCACCGCTGCCTGAAGCGCCCAAGGCAGAATTGGGCGTGCCGGAGCCGAAGGCAGCAGAGCCTGTGGCACCGGCAGCCCCGGTAGCCGAACCCGAGGCTTCGCAGCCACTGGCACCTCCTCCTGATGCCGCGCCGATTGCTCCAGAGCAACCTGCCGTGCCGGTGCTAGCCCCACCCGCCTTGCCGGCCCCGACCGAGGCGATCCCAGCGCTGCCGTCACCGCCATAAATTCCCACGGCGCTACTACGTTTACTCCTTAGGTGCAGGAACACATCTTGACGCATACATTTTTCCGTCATGAAGGCACTTTAGGCTGGTGATGCGGGTCACTATGCAGCCACTCACCTCAAATAAGGAGTCGACGATGGACGATTACCAGGAAGAACTGCTGGAACTCCAGGCCTTTGAACTGGACCCTCTGGACCCGGCCGACGACGCCACCGAGCTGTAGGCCGGCGTCAGGCGAAATGCCGCTGGCTGCGGCGAAATTCCCCTGGGGTCTGGCTGTTCCAGCGCTTGAAGGCCCGCTGGAAGGCTTGCGCTGAGGCAAAACCGAGCAAATAGGCAATTTCCCCAAACGCCAGTTCCGTATCGCGAATGTAGGTCATGGCCAGGTCGCGGCGGGTGTCGTTGAGTATGGCGCGATATTGCGTGCCTTCCTCGGCCAGTTTACGGCGCAAGGTCCAGGTCGGCAGCTTCAGGCGCGCCGCCACTTCTTCCAGGTCGGGTTCCCGGCCGCCATTGAGCATCGGCCCCAGCAACCGTGTGATGCGCTCGCGCAGGCTGCGGGTGCGGGTCAGTTGTTCCAGTTCTCGTTCACACACCTGCAACAGCATGTGCCAGGTACTGGGGCAGTGTTGCGGGTTGCGCAGGCCCAGGCTGTGCTGGCTCAGGCGCAGTTGATTGAGTTCGGCGCCGAACTGGATCGGGCAGTCGCCCAGTACGCTGTAGCGGGCGCTGTAGTCCGGGGCGGCGAATTCGATTTCGATACGCTCGGCCAACACCGGCTGCTGGCACAAGGTCGCCATCTGCTGCAGCCAGCCAGCCAGGATCGAGTCCACCACAAAGCGGTTATAGGCGTTGTACGGGCTGATGGAATAGAAACGCAGCCAGGCGCCCCGGGCGTCTTCATGAAAGCTCGACTGGCCACGGTAGTTGGCGCCGTACAGGGCCTCGAAGCGCGTCAGGGTACGCGCCGCTTCACGCACGTTGGGCGCCTGGGCGGCGGTGACGCCGGCCAGGCCCAGTTGATTCATGCGGCTCAATTGGCCCATGCGCAGGCCCAGGCCGGGGTCGCCGGTCAGTTGGATGGCCGCATGGCCCAGGCGCATATAGCGTGGGATCGACAGGCGCGCGCCGGGCTCACTCAAGCGCGCTGGGTCCAGGCCGTACTGCAACAGCAGCGGCTGTGGGTCCAGGCCATGGCTGAGGATGGCGTCGGCCAGGGTGTGCACGATGCCCACCGATAAGTCCCCGAGGCGCATCGGTGCCGGTTTCATGGGCTTACAGCCACACGTTCAGCAGGCGCGCACCACGCGCGTTGCTGTCGGCGAAGACTTGGCCCTGGGCACTGAGAAAGCTCTGGCCGCTGGTGCCCTGGTCCCAGAATTGCCCGCGCATGAATACGCTCATGCCCGCACCCGCGAGGCTGATGGGCACCTGGCTGATCAGGCTCAGGCGATGCCAGGCTTCGCCTTCGCTGAGCTCTTCGGGCTTGAGGCTGACTTCCGGGGGCGTGGACACACTTTTGAAGCCGCGCCACGGCTTGTCCCAGGTGTCGCGGCCAATCACCAGTGCCGGCACCGCCACCACTTGCGCGCCTTGTTCGTTGAGCTTGCGGTAGTTGTCGGGGTACCAGCTGTCGCTGCCAATCAGAATGCCCAGGCGCCCGGCCGGGGTGTCGATCACGCTGATCGCGTTTTCGTCGCCCGGGGCAATAAAACCGCGCTCATCGAAGATCGGGTAGAGCTGGCGCTGGGGTTGACCCAGGGGCAGGCCATCGCGGTCGAACACCAGGCTAGTGTTGTACAGCGCGCCATGGCCGACCTGCAGTTGACCCTGGCTGATGCTTGGGTTGGGCAGGGCGATGGAGCCGGCGACCAGGGTCACCCCGAACTCCTTGGCCAGGCCGCCAAACAGCACCTGGTAATCACGGGCCATGGCCGGCGCTTTCATACGCAGGTAGGCATCGTCCAGGCGGTTGTCGCCCTGGGCACTGATCAGTGCGCGCAGGAACGGCAACGGGTTGCTCACCGACAGCCAGTTCATCGCCTCTTTAAAGGTGGTGGCCTGATACAGCTGGTTTTTTTCACCACTGATCATCAACCAGGTGCCGACATGTTCCGGCAGGACCACGATGGTTTTGTCGTTGAGCAGGCCCAGGTCCCGGGCATTGCGCAGGTAGGCCGAGAGTTTGAGGTGCAGGCGCTCCAGGCTCTGGTAGTCGGCGGGGAACAGTTCCGGCTGGATGCCCAGCAGGTTGCCGTGATCGGCGGGAGTGCCCTGGTTCACGGCCAGGTTGATCCGCAGGTCCGACAGGTAATGCCCCACGGGGCGCTCCTGGGTCCAGACCAGATAGGCGGAAACGGCGGCGACCAGGGCCATGGTGAGGGTCAAGGCAAGTAATTTACGCATGGGGGAACAGACAACAGGCCGTGTGCAGGGTTCGACCCTAGGGTAGGGCCCGTCGTCACACTTGCCAAGGGGCGCTGCGCATTTGGATCAATAACTTGTCAGTTTCAGTCATTGAGCGCTAGGGGTATGGCTCTTAGTCTGTGGGACATAAACCGATGGCCGGCCATTCGAGCCTGTCACGTCCCGTGATGATCCGTTGTGGAGCTGTACCATGAGCGCTGCTGCCTACCCGCATTTGCTGGCCCCGTTGGACCTGGGTTTTACCACCTTGCGCAACCGCACCCTGATGGGTTCGATGCACACTGGCCTGGAAGAAAAGCCCGGCGGTTTCGAGCGCATGGCCGCGTATTTTGCCGAACGCGCCCGTGGCGGCGTGGGCCTGATGGTCACCGGCGGGATTGGCCCGAACGATGAAGGCGGGGTGTATGCCGGGGCGGCCAAGCTGACCACCGAGGCCGAGGCGCTCAAGCACAAGATCGTCACCCAGGCGGTGCACGAGGCGGGCGGCAAGATCTGCATGCAAATCCTGCATGCCGGGCGTTACGCCTACAGCCCCAAGCAGGTCGCACCCAGCGCGATCCAGGCGCCGATCAACCCGTTCAAGCCCAAGGAGCTGGACGAGGACGGCATCGAAAAGCAGATCAGCGACTTTGTTACCTGCTCGCGACTGGCCCAGGTCGCTGAGTACGACGGCGTGGAAATCATGGGATCGGAAGGTTATTTCATTAACCAGTTCCTCGCCGCCCACACCAACCAGCGCACCGACCGCTGGGGCGGCGCCTACGAAAACCGCATGCGCCTGCCGGTGGAAATCGTGCGCCGGGTGCGCGAAGCCGTGGGGCCTAACTTCATCATTATCTTCCGCCTGTCGATGCTCGACCTGGTGGAAGGCGGCAGCACCTGGGAAGAGATCGTGCAGTTGGCCAAGGCCATCGAGCAGGCGGGTGCGACGCTTATCAACACCGGCATTGGCTGGCACGAAGCGCGCATCCCGACCATCGCCACCAAGGTGCCGCGTGGCGCGTTCAGTAAAGTTACGGCCAAGCTGCGCGGCGCGGTGCAGATCCCGTTGATCACCACCAACCGCATCAACACCCCGCAAGTGGCCGAGCAGATCCTCGCCGAAGGCGATGCCGACATGGTGTCCATGGCCCGGCCGTTCCTCGCCGACCCGGAGTTCGTCAACAAGGCTGCCGCTGGCCGTGCCGACGAGATCAATACCTGCATCGGCTGCAACCAGGCCTGCCTGGACCACACCTTCAGCGGCAAATTGACCACTTGCCTGGTCAACCCGCGTGCCTGCTACGAGACCGAGCTTAATTACCTGCCGGTCAAGCAGATCAAGAAAATCGCCGTGGTCGGCGCCGGCCCCGCCGGCCTGGCGGCTGCCACCGTGGCGGCGGAGCGCGGTCACCAGGTGACCCTGTTCGATTCGGCCAGCGAGATCGGCGGCCAGTTCAATGTGGCCAAGCGCGTGCCGGGCAAGGAAGAGTTTTTTGAAACCCTGCGTTACTTCAAGCGCAAGTTGCAAACCACCCATGTCGAGCTGTGCCTCAACACCCGGGTGGATGTGGCGCAACTGGTGGCCGGCGGTTATGACGAGATCATCCTCGCCACCGGTATCGCGCCGCGGACCCCGGCCATTCCAGGCGTGCAGAACGCCAAGGTGCTCAGCTACCTGGACGTGCTCCTGGCACGCAAACCGGTGGGCAAGCGCGTTGCGGTGATTGGCGCCGGTGGGATCGGCTTCGACGTCTCGGAGTTTCTCGTGCACCAGGGCGTGTCCACCAGCCTGGACCGCGAAGCGTTCTGGAAGGAGTGGGGTATCGACACCCATCTGCAAGCCCGTGGCGGCGTGGCCGGGATCAAGCCCGAGCGCCATGCGCCGGCGCGTGAGGTGTACCTGTTGCAGCGCAAGGCTTCCAAGGTCGGCGACGGCCTGGGCAAGACCACTGGCTGGATCCACCGTACCGGCCTGAAGAACAAGCAGGTGCAGATGCTCAATAGCGTTGAGTACCTGAAGATCGACGACGAGGGCCTGCATATCCGTATTGGTGCCGAGGGCGAGCCCCAAGTGCTGGCGGTGGACAACATCGTCATCTGCGCCGGGCAAGACCCGCTGCGCGAACTGCAAGAGGGCCTGGTCGCCGCGGGCCAGCACGTGCACCTGATCGGCGGTGCCGATGTGGCCGCCGAGCTGGATGCCAAGCGCGCCATCAACCAAGGCTCGCGCCTCGCCGCCGAGTTGTAAGGGGCGCGCCGGGGCGGTGTTAGACTAGCGCCCCTTTTTTCATGCAGACATGCCCTGATGGGTCCTTTCGATTGGCTTCCCCACGCGCCCCTTGAACCCTTGCAGCTGGATTGGCTGAACGGGGTCGAGGTGGCCGTGCTGCGCCTGGACCGTATCGACCCGCTGATCAGCGGCAACAAGTGGTTCAAGCTCAGCGGGCACCTGGCCCAGGCGCAACAGGCGGGTGCCAGCGGCATCATCAGCCTGGGCGGCGCCTACTCCAATCATCTGCATGCCCTGGCGGCGGCCGGCAAACGCTTTGGCTTTGCCACCGTCGGCCTGCTGCGCGGGCACCCGCAAGACACCCCGACGGTCCTCGACCTGCAAGCCTTCGGCATGCAACTGCACTGGTTGGGTTATGGCGGTTACCGCGCGCGGCATGAGCCGGACTTCTGGTTGCCCTGGCGCGAGCGATACCCGCACCTGCATCCCGTGCCCGAAGGCGGCGGCGCGGTGACGGGGGCGTTGGGCTGTGGGGTGTTGGTCGAGCAGGTGCGCAGGCAGTTGCCCGCCCTGGGGTGGGCCGACTATGACGCCTGGTGGCTGGCAGCCGGCACCGGTACCACCCTGGCGGGTTTGGTGCTGGCGGAGGCGGGAGCGCATCCTGTTTACGGGGCCATGGCGGTGCCGGATGACCACGGTGTCGTGCAGAACGTGCGGGCCATCGTGCAGGGCGGGTATGAACTGTTGGACGCCAGTCGTGGCGGTTTTGCGAAAGTCGATCCGCCATTGCTGGCCTTCATCGACGCCACGCAGCAGGCCAGTGGCTTGCCCCTGGAGCCGCTCTATACCGGCAAGGCGCTGCTGGCGCTCAAGCAGCAGATCGAGGCCGGACGCTTGGCCCCCGGCACTCGCCTGGTCTTTGTGCACACCGGCGGCTTGCAGGGCCGCCGGGGTTTTGTGGATTAACGCTTGGGCAACATGCGCAACACGGTGTTGTCGCGCATAAAGTAGTGGTGATACAGCCCCGCCGCCGCATGCAGGCCAATCAGCCAGTAGCCGATGGTGCCGCCCAGTACATGCCAGCCTTCGATCTGCTTGGCCAGGTCCTTGTTCTCACCGATCAGGGGTGGCAACTCGATCCCGTAGAACCACACTGAATGCCCCTCGGCACTGACAATCAGCCAGCCGAAAATCGGCATGCCGATCATGAACACATACAGCGCCACGTGCATCAGGGTCGCCAGCAGGGCTTGCCACTGCGGCGGCGCCGGCAGGATTTTCGGTGCCACGCCCAGGCTACGGGCAAACAGACGCAGCCAGACCAGCACAAACACGGTCAGGCCGAACATGAAATGCAGTTCTTTGATCAGGGTGCGCCCGCCACTGCCCTTGGGGAAAATCCCGCGAAATTCAATGGTGACGTAGACCGCCACCAGCAGCACCAACATCAGCCAGTGCAGGGCAATGGACATCGTACTGTAACGGGACTCACTGTTTTTCCACGGCATCGCGTCTTTCCTCACTCATCAGGGGCAAACCTCCGTTCTTTGGCGACGGAGTCCCTTCAGCCTAAACCTGTTGCGCAAGGTTTGCCCGAGTGAGGGGCGAAGTATTGATCTCGATCAGGCGCTTTGTGGCATTTCACCACGGGCCAGGCGCTGATTGATGTCGGCGATCACGCCGGGCAGGTCGGTGATGGTGTCGATCAGGTAGTGCGGGCGTGAGCCGGCAAACAGCGTTTCGATACGCTGGCGCTCGCTGGCCAGCGTCGCCGGGTCCAGGGCGCGGAACTGCTCGTAGGTCAGGCCCAGGGCGTTGCCCGAGCAGGTCAGCGCCACGGTCCACATCCCGGCGCGGCGGCCTTCGAGGATGCCCGGCACGGTGTCGTCGATCTTCACGCAGGCCGCCACGTCGTCAATGCCCAGGGCGATCACGTTGGCCAGGGCCTGGGCCGGCCATGGGCGGCCATTGGGCACTTCATCGGTGGCCACCACGTGGTCGGCGATATAGCCGTTGGTGGCGGCCAGTTCGACCACCTTGTCCATCACTGGCTTGGGGTAGCCGGAGCAGGAGCCGATCTTGATCCCTTGCGCACGCAACGCGGCGATGGTCGCCAGGGCGCCGGGAATCAGCGCCGAGTGTTCGGCGATCTTCTCGATCTGCAAGGGCATGAAGCGCTCGTAGATGGCGGTCACGTCAGCGTCGGTCGGCGTGCGGCCGAAGGCTTTGCGATAGCGCTCGGCCACTTGCGGCTGATCACACAGGGTGCGGATATGGTCCCACTTGCCCATGCCCATCGGGCCACGGGCTTCTTCGATGGAGACCTGCACGTCGAACTCGGCAAACGCCTCGACAAAAATCTGCGTGGGGGCAAAGGAGCCGAAGTCGACCACGGTGCCGGCCCAGTCAAGGATGGCGGCCTGCAGGGTGTTGGGGTTCTGATAGTTCATGGTGCAAATCCTGTAAATAATGTGTAGGAACCGGCTTGCCGGCGATAGCGGCTCTGAAGGCCCCATCGCCGAGGGGAATCAGATTTCGAGCACTTCCATCTCTTGCAGCGCCTGGCCGATCGCCGCCACTGCCGCCTGCATCTCGGCCTGGTTGACGTGACCGATGCAGCCGACGCGGAAGGTCTCCACCTGGGTCAACTTGCCCGGATACAGAATGAAACCCTTGGCCTTGACCCGCTCGTAGAAGTCCTTGAACTGGTAGCGCGGATCTTTCGGTGCGTGGAAGGTGATGATGATCGGCGCCTGGATCGCGGCCGGCAGGAAGCTGCGCAGGCCCAGGTCGGCCATGCCGTCCAGCAGTGTCTGGCAGTTGGCGGCATAGCGCTGGTAACGGGCCGGCAAGCCGCCTTCTTCGTTGTATTGCAGCAGCGCTTCATGCAGCGCGGCCACCACATGGGTCGGTGGGGTAAAGCGCCATTGGCCGGTCTTGGCCATGTAGGCGTGCTGGTCGAACAGATCCATGGCCAGGGAATGGCTGTTGCCCTGGGCGGCGGCCAGCGCCTGTTTTTTGACAAAGACAAACCCCATGCCCGGCACGCCTTCCAGGCATTTGCCGGAGGCGGCGATCAGGGCATCGAAGGGCACTTGGGTGGCGTCGACGGGCAGTGCGCCAAACGAGCTCATGGCATCGATGATCAGGTGCTTGCCGTGGCGTTGGATAACCTGGGCGATCTCCGGCAGCGGGTTGAGGATGCCGGTGCTGGTTTCGCAGTGGATCAGCGCGACATGGGTGATGCGGCTGTCGGCCTGTAACAGGCGCTCGACATCGGCGGCGGTGGTAGGCTGGTCTTCAGCGGTTTCAAAGGTGCTGAACGGGCGGCCCAGCACTTCGCAGATTTTTGCCAGGCGCTTGCCGTAGGCACCGTTGATCAGCACCAGCACCTTGCCATCCCGGGGCACCAGGGTGCCGATGGCGGCCTCGACGGCAAAGGTGCCGCTGCCCTGCAACGGTACGCAGTGATGGCTGTCACCACCGTTGATGATGGCCAGCAGTTGCTCGCAGAGGCTGGCGGTCAGTTGGTTGAAGCGGTCATCCCACGAACCCCAGTCAACCATCATCGCCTGGCGGGTGCGGGCAGAGGTGGTCAGGGGCCCAGGTGTGAGCAGGATCGGCGCGGCAGTACTCATTCTCATGTCCTCGCAAAGCAGTGGGATGAAGCTACGGGACATAAATTGCAGTTTGCCTTGTCATCAATCAAATTGTTTGTTGTTATGTCAGCCATCAGTGAGGCCGATAGCTATGAATCTTTTCCAACTCCGTGCATTTGATGCCGTGGCCCGGGACGGCAGTTTTACCCGTGCCGCCGCGCGCCTGTTTATCAGCCAGCCAGCCGTGACCGGGCATATCAAGGCGTTGGAAGAGCACTACCAGATCACCCTGCTGCGGCGTACCGCGCGGCGGGTGGAGTTGACGGAGGAGGGCATCAAGCTGGCGGCCATTACCCGCAGTATCTTCGGCCTGGTGGATGAAGCGCAGACCCTGCTCGAAGCCAACCGCCAACTGCTCACCGGGCGCCTGGAAGTGGCGGCGGATGGCCCGCATATGGTCATGCCGATGCTGGCCAAGCTGCGTGCCCGTTACCCGGGGATTACCGTCAACCTGCGCCTGGGCAATGCCCAGGAAACCCTGGCGGCGCTGCTGTCCGAGCATGCGGATGTGGCCGTGTTGACCGAAGTCGAGCCGCGCAAGGGCGTGCACCTGCAACCCTTGAGCGAATCCCGTATCTGCGCCTTGGTACCGGCTGGCCATCCGTGGCTGGCGGACCCGGCGGGTATCCGCCTGGAGCAGTTGGACCAGGTGATCATGGTGCTGCGCGAGCCCAGTTCCATCACCCGCCGCACCTTTGACGACGCCTGTGCCAAGGCCGGCGTGCAGCCCAGGGTGTTGCTGGAGCTGGACAGCCGCGAAGCGGTGACGGAGGCGGTGGCCGCCGAGCTGGGGGTGGGCGTGGTGTCCTCGGTGGAAGTCAGCCGCGATCCCCGGGTGCACGCGATTCCCATCCGTGGCGATGGGCTGCTGAACCACCATAGGCTTGGCTGCATGGAGCGGCGCCGGGAATTGCGCTTGATTCAGGCGTTTTTCGAGCTGGCCTCAAGCTGATCTTCGCGCAGGCTCTCGCGGACAATCTCCAGAAAAGTCGCCACCACCCGCCGCGAGCTCTGCTCCTTGAGGCACACCAGCGTTTCCTTCATGCGCTGGGTGCAGTCGCGGATGGGCATGGCATACACCCGCGAATCCGCACCGAATTCCGACGCCGACACCACCCCCACGCCAATCCCCACCACCACCGCTTCACGGGCGGCCTCGCGGCCTTCCACCTGGATCGCCGGGCGGATGCGCAGCCCGGCCTGGTGCATCTCGCGCTCCAGGGTCTGCCGGGTCACCGAGCCGGTTTCGCGCAGGACCAGGGGCGTGTCGTCCAGGTCCGCCAGGTCGATGGACTCGCGCCCGGCCCACGGGTGGTTGCGTGCGACGAACGCCAGCATCGGGTCATCGCGCAGGGGGATCGAGAGCAGGCGCTCATCATCGACATCGCGCCCCACCAGCGCCAGGTCGGCTTGATAGTTGTACAGGCGGTACAGTGCATCATCGGTGTTGCCGGTCTCGATCTTCACCGTGATCCCCGGATAGCGTTGGCAGAACCGGGCGATTTGCGGCAGCACATGCACCGGCGCGTCCACCGCCAGGGTCAGGCTGCCGGTTTGCAAGGCCTTGGAGTCTTGCAGCAGCTCGTGGGCTTCGGCGGCGATGACAAACAGGCGCTGGGTGATACTCAGCAGGCGCTCCCCCAGGTCGGTCAGGCGCACCGAGCGCTTGTTGCGATGGAACAGCAGCACGCCAAAACGCTCTTCAAGCTTGCGCACCTGGTCGGAAATGGCCGGCTGGGTGAGGAACAGCCGTTCGGCCGCCAGGGTAAAGCTGCCGTGGACGGCCACGGCGTGGAAGGCTTTGAGTTGGGCATGGGATACCGGCATGGCACGACCTCTTACAAGCTGAGCTTATATTTGAAATACGATAAATCGATTTTACCTATTAGTCAGCCATTGCTTTGATAGCCCCCAGTCGCCGCAGGTTGAGTCCTACAACTTCGGCGACCATGGGCCCTTGCGCGCAACCTTGCAGGACTCATCTGACCAGTACCCGGCGCCCTGCGACCCGGTACTGCAGTGCAAAACAATAACAACACAGGCAATTGCTTCTCGACTCTGCCGGCACACTCACACCTGAGGTCAGAACCACCATGAATATCCCTATGGGTAGCATCAAGCGTTGGCGCGTGCAGATTTTCGCCATCACCTGGCTGGCCTATGCCGCCTTCTATTTCACCCGCAAAGCGTTTTCCGTGGCCAAGTTGGGGATCGTCGACGATCCGAGCTTCCCGCTGGACAAGATGATGATGGCCAACCTGGATGGCCTGTACCTGGCGGCCTATGCCGTCGGCCAGTTCACCTGGGGCATGCTCGCCGATCGTTTCGGCCCACGGGTTGTGGTGTTGGGCGGGCTGGTGATTTCGGCGGCCGCCGCCCTGGTCATGGGCACGTTTGCCACCTTGCCGATCTTTGTCACGTGCATGTTGATCCAGGGGCTGGCGCAGTCCACCGGCTGGTCGGGGCTGTGCAAGAACCTTGGCAGTTTCTTCCCGGCGCAACAGCGCGGGCGGGTGCTGGGGTTGTGGAGCTCGTGCTATGCGTTTGGCGGCCTGGTGGCCTCGCCGTTTGCCGGCTGGTGGGCCTATACCCTGATCGGCAGCTGGCATGCGGCATTTATCTCCAGTGCCGCCGTGGTGGCGGTGGTGGCGGTGCTGTTCTTCGTCTTCCAACGCAATACGCCACAGGACGTCGGCCTGCCGGAAGTAGAGCCCGAACCGGCAATGAGTGCGCAAGAGCAGGCGGCGGCGAAGAAAATCAGCATCCTTGAGCCGTTGCGCGCAATCTTGCGCAACCGCACGGTGCTGACCCTGGGCCTGGCGTACTTCCTGTTGAAACCGGCGCGTTACGCGATCCTGTTGTGGGGCCCGGTGATTGTCTATGAGCAGATGCCCTCGGTGGGCAAGGTCGGCGCGGCCATTGTGCCGACGGCGTTCGAGCTGGCGGGGTTGCTGGGGCCGATCATGATTGGCCTGGCGTCCGACAAACTGTTTGGCGCCCGACGCATGCCGGCTTGCGTCCTCAGCTTGTTGGCGTTGACCGTGTCCCTGGCACTGTTTATGGGGGCGTTGCATACCGGCAGTGTGATGCTGGTGATGGCCTTGCTGTTTGTCATGGGCCTGACCCTGTACGGGCCGGACTCGATGATCAGCAGCACCGCGGCGATCGACTTCGGCACGGCCAAGGCCGGCGCCACGGCGGCGGGCTTCGTCAATGGTTGCGGTTCGGTGGGGGCGATCCTCGGTGGCCTGTTGCCGGGCTACTTCGACACGGTAACGGTGTTTATCGTGTTCGCCGGCGCCGCGTTGTTTTCCGCGCTGGTGCTGATGCCCTATTGGAACGCCCGGCCTGCGGTATTGGCGCAAGTGGGCGACTTTGTGCCGGATCGCACTGTGGCGATCAAACCCCTGCGCACCTGAGGCGCCTGCAACGCTGGCCGGTTTTTTGGTGGAACGATGGGGGCTTGCCCTATAAACTCTGCGGCCAAAGCGCCGGCCAGTAGACGTCTCGGCGCCACGGATATCAAGAGAGTGAGTCATGGGCGCACAGTGGAAGGTTAAACATAAAGAAGCGGCATCCAATGCCAAGGGCAAAATCTTCGGCAAGCTGGTGAAAGAGATCACCATTGCCGCCCGTAACGGTGCGGACACCGCGACCAACGCCCACCTGCGTCTGGTGGTCGAGCAGGCCAAGAAGGCCTCGATGCCCAAGGAAACCCTGGAACGCGCGATCAAGAAAGGCGCGGGCCTGCTGGGCGAGACCGTGCAGTACCATCGCGTGACCTATGAAGGGTTTGCCCCGCACCAGGTGCCGTTGATCGTTGAATGCGTGACCGACAACATCAACCGCACCGTGGCGGAAATCCGCGTGGCGTTCCGCAAGGGGCAACTGGGGGCTTCGGGCTCGGTGGCCTGGGACTTCAACCACGTGGGGCTGATCGAGGCCTCGCCGGATACCCCGGACGCCGACCCGGAAATGGCCGCCATCGAAGCCGGCGCCCAGGACTTTGAAGACGGTGAAGAAGAGGGCACGACCCTGTTCATCACCGAGACCACCGACCTCGACGCAGTGCAGAAAGCCTTGCCGGAGCAGGGGTTTACCGTGTTGTCGGCGAAGTTGGGCTACCTTGCGAAAAACCCGGTCAGCGGCTTGAGCGACGAGCAGATGGCCGAAGTCGAAGCCTTCCTGGAAGGCCTGGACAACCATGATGATGTGCAGGATATGTTCGTCGGCCTGGCGGGCTAAACCCGGCCTGGAATTATGGGCGCAGACTCGTGTGGGAGCGGGCTTGCCCGCGATAGCAGTGGGTCAGCCAGCTGATGTGCCATCTGATACACCGCAATCGCGGGCAAGCCCGCTCCCACATTTGCACGGCGTTTCAGAGTGAGGACAGCAGTGTCTCGATCTCTTGGAACGCCGGTCGCGCCAGCACCTGCGGCTGGCAGCAACTGTCACGCAGCGCCTCCAGCACCTGGCGCTGTGCATCGCTCAGGCCTGCGTCAATCCGCTCCAGCAACTCCCCCAGCAACACCCCGAACGCCCGCACTTCAATGCGCTGCAATGCCCTGGTTTCCAAGGTGTCTGCCGTGGCGTGGAAAGATGCCGCGCCAAAGTCCCCGAGCAGGCAATCGCCTTGGGCATTCCACAGGATATTGTGCCCATACAGGTCGCCATGGGTAATGCCGTGCCGGTGCAGATGCGCCGCTACGGAGGCGATGCCGCGCGCCATGCGCAATGCCACTTCCAGGCTGAAACGGGTGGCAGGCTCGTAGATGTCCCGGGTGCAGGACGCCAAGCTGGGCAGGCCGGCGAGGTTGCGGTAGCTCGGGTCGATCAGGTCCATCACCAGGGCGGCCTGGTCAGCGGGGTGGCCGACCACGCGGCCTTGCACCTTGATCAGGTTGGGGTGCAGCCCGGCGGCAATACAGGCCTGCATTTCGTGCAGCGGTGAACCGTCGCTGGTGATGGTGCCCTTGTAGAGTTTGACCGCGACCGGCTCGTTCGACGGTTTGCGCAGCGCCTTGTGAATCACGCCTGAAGCGCCTTCGCCCAGCACGTCGGCCAGCTCCAGCTCGGCCCAGGGAATATTCGGCGTCGCGTCATCAGTTGCCACGTCCACCGCGCTTTCCACCGGGTTGCCGGCATAGGCCAGCCAGGTCAGGCGCGGCAGTGTCAGCAGCCAGTGCGGTAATTGCGTCAGGCGGTTGGAGGCGATGCGCAGCAGTTCGAGGTTATGGCACTGGGCCAGGCTGGCCGGCAATTGCTCCAGGCGGTTGCCGGCCAGCATCAGTTTTTGCAGCAGTGGCCGCTCACCGAGTGCGTCCGGCAACTGGCGGATGCGGTTATCGGTGAGGATCAGCCAGCGCAACGAGAGCGGGAGTGCGGCGGCGGGCACCTGTTCGATCTGGTTGGCCTTGAAGCCGACCATGCTCAACTGCGGGCATTGGCCCAGGCACGCCGGCAGTTCGGTGAAGTTGTTGTCCGAGCAAAACAGCACGCGCAAGTGGGGCAGGCGGTGCAGGTCGTCCGGCAGGCTGCTCAGGGCATTGCCACTGAGGTTGAGGATTTCCAGGGAGTCGGCCAGGTCGAAGATTTCCCGGGGGAACTGCGTCAGGCCGCAGGACAGGTCCAGGCGCTTGATGCCAGCCAGTTGGCCAGCCTTGAGTTGGGCAAGGGTATCCATGAACAGCTTAGGTCACTCGACAGGGGCAAAGGGGCTCATGATAGCGGCTTGAGCGCCAGCGAGCTGACTTGTTGCAACTGCCCCGGCCTGGCAGGCGATGGGGCGGTGTTGAGGGAAACGCCTACCGGCAAAGGTTGTTCCATCTGTAGGAAAAGTAAGCGTTATAGAGAGTCTTGGTCTCTATCGTTTGTGGGCTCTCGTGGCCCTGTAATGTCGTGAATTGTCCTCAGTCCAGCCCTCTGCCTGCCCGAACACTGTGAGGCAGGGGCCAGATGAGGAGTTGACCCATGATATCGGCGACAACAGCGGATAGCGGATTTGCTTGCACCAAGGCACTGGGCCATTTGCCCATTATCCAGCGTAATACCCTTGAAGCCTGGGGATGCGGGCCGGCACGGCCACTGCCGTACGCGTGTATACACCAGGCGTTCGAGGCGCATGCAGCGGCAACCCCCCATGGGATCGCCGCGCTCTGGCGGGGCCAGAGCATCAGCTATGAGCAGTTGAGCCGCCAGGCCGACCGGCTGGCCCGGCACCTGATCGAGCAGGGGGTGGTGGCGGGCGACACGGTGGCGCTGTTTGTCGAGCGATCGATCCCCATGCTGGTGGGGATGCTTGCGGTGCTGAAGATTGGCGCGGCCTACGTACCGCAAGATGCCAGGATCACCCCGCCGGCGCAGTTGGCGATGATCCTTGGGGCGTTGTCGAGTACGGTGGTACTGACCTTGTCGGGGTTCAAGGATCGCCTGCCGCTGGCAGCGGGCCAGCCTTGTGTGTGCCTGGATGAGTTCCTGGCGCAGCAGTCGTGGGTGGCGCAGGCGTGCGCGCTGAACGTTGCCGCGCCGGACCCTGCCAGCCTGTGCTTTGTACTGTTTACCTCCGGGACGACAGGGCGGCCCAATGGCGTACGGGTGACCCACCGCAATGTCTGCAATCTTGTGCTGACGGCACCGGGCAACCTGGGAATCAAGCCGGGCATGCAGGTCGGGCAAATCCTTAATATCGCGTTTGACATGGCCGCCTGGGAAATCCTCGGCTGCCTGGCCCATGGGGCGACGTTGCATATCCGCCAGCAAGACATCGGCGAAACGGCCCGCCAGTGCCAGGTGCTGATCGCCACCCCATCGATACTCGCCACCCTGGACCCTCAGCGGTGCCCCACGCTTGAGGTGGTGGCGGTAGCGGGGGAGCCATGCCCGCAGGCCCTGGCGGATCGCTGGGCGGCCCATTGCACCTTCTACAACGGGTGCGGGCCCACCGAAACCACCATCGTCAATACCCTGCATCGGCATGTACCAGGGGCACCATTGACCATCGGTAAACCGACGCCCAACAACACGGTGTATGTGCTGGATGAACACGGCCAGGCCTGCGCGCCGGGGGAAGTGGGGGAGATGTGGGCCGGGGGCGACGGGGTGACGGCGGGCTATCTGCAGGACCCACTGTTGACCGCGCAGCGCTATCGTCCCGACCCGTTCCTGGCGACGGGGCGGATGATGTTTCGCACGCGGGACCTGGGGCGCTGGACGGACGAGGGGGCCCTGGAGCATCTGGGGCGGGTCGACGACCAGGTCAAGGTCCGCGGGTTTCGCGTGGAGTTGGACGCGGTGGCCAGCACGCTGGAGGCCAGTGGCGCTTGTAGCCGGGCGGTGGCGCTGAAACTCGACAGCCAGCACCTGGTGGCGTTTGTGACACCCGCCACGGTGGACATTCCGGCCGCCAGGCAGTCCTGTGCGCAACGGCTGGCCTACTACTGTGTACCCGCCGTGATTTTTGCCCTGGACCACTTGCCACTGACGGCGCGCGGCAAGCTCGACAAGGCCTTGCTGTTGCAATGGGCCCGCGACAGCGAGGAGGGGCGCCGGCTGGCCCTGAAAGCCGGTGAGCGAGCATGATTGAGAGGTGGATGGCGACAGTGGTGCCCGCCCGACCGGGCGGGTGGCGGCGCTGGTGTGGCTTGCCGATATTTTCCCATTACAACCGGCTGGTGGTGTTGGTGCTGCTGGGCAATGGCTGGTATGCGCTCTGCGGCTTGGAACTGCCCGAGATCGACGTGCCGCAGGTGTCGATGCTGGTGATGATCAACCTGTCCCTGGCAATCCTGGTGCGCCAGCAGTATGTGATCAATGGGCTGTTCTGGCTGGCGACGCGCATTCCGGTGAGCTGGCCACTGTATGTGCGCCGCCACGCCGCCAAGGTCTATCACCTGGGCGGGCTGCACAGCGGCGGTGCGCTGGCGGCGACGCTGTGGTTCGCCGTGCTGGTCGGCAGCCAGGGCTGGCGATATCTGCAACAGCCGCAGAGTGTTTCGGCGCCGTGGTTGCTGGTCAGTGCGGCACTGTTGGGCTTGTTGCTGCTGATGGTGCTCATGGCGCAGCCGGGGATCCGCCGTCGCTTTCACAATGGCTTTGAGCGTGTGCACCGGTTTGCGGGGTGGGGGGCCTTGCTGCTGTTCTGGGTGCAGGCCCTGCTGGCCGAGGCCCCTGCGGCGGCGTTGTGGGTGCTACTGGTGCTGACCTTCAGTATTGCCCTGCCTTGGTTGCGGTTGCGCAAAGTGGCGGTCAGTCATCAGCGGCCTTCCGGCCATGCCGTGATCAGCACATTGCGGCACACCACGCCCTTTGCCGGCTCGTCTACGGCCATCAGCCTGCAGCCGCTGCTGGAGTGGCATTCATTTGCCAATATCCCGGCCCCGGGCCAGCCGGGCTTTCGCCTGATCATTTCCAGGGCCGGGGACTGGACGGGGCGTTTTATCGAGCAGAGGCCGTCCCATGTGTGGGTCAAGGGCATCACCACAGCGGGGGTGGCCCATGTCGAGACCTTGTTCAGGTCGGTGGTGTATATCGCCACCGGCAGCGGTATTGGCCCGGTGATGCCGCACTTGTTGGCGAGGCAGGTGCCGATCCAGTTGGTATGGTCCACCCGCAGCCCGGCCAAGACCTATGGCGAGGAATTGGTCGCAGAAATCCTCCGTGCACAACCCCATGCCGTGATCTGGGATACCGATGTACGGGGCAAGCCTGACCTGGTGCAACTGGCCTACGCCGCGGTGCAGGATGTGGGGGCCGAAGCGGTGATCTGTATCGCCAACCAGGCGTTGACGCGCCGGGTGGTGGAGGAAATGGAGGCGCGGGGGATTGCGGCTTATGGCGCGATCTGGGATTCCTGAGCAAAAGGCCTGCATCCCCTATGGGCTGTTGCTGCATTTGGCGGCGGCGTTGTTCCTGGGTTGGACTGGCCGTGACAAGGGCTGCGCCGCCAGGGTCGCCCGCCAGTACACCAGGGCCAGTAGGTTGATGGCGGCGCCCAGGGCACAAACGCCGAGCCAGCCGCCCCAAGCGTACATCAAGGTGGCGCCGAGCGAGCCCAGGGCGCTGCCCGCCGAGTAGAACAGCATGTAGCCGGCCACCAGTCGGCTCTGGGCTTGGGGGCGCACGCTGTAGATCAGGCTTTGGCTGGTGACATGCACAGCTTGCAGGCCGAGGTCGAAGGCAATCACCCCGAGCAACAGCGCCCACAACGACGACTGGGTGAAGGCGATGGGCAGCCAGGACAGCAGCATCAACGCCAGGGCCATGCCGCTGGTCCACTGCGCCCAGCCTCGGTCCGCCAGGCGCCCGGCATGGGCCGCGCCCAGCGCGCCGACGGCACCGGCGAGGCCGAACAGGCCGATCTGGGTGTGGGACAACGACAGGGGCGGGGTGCTCAGGGGCAACACCAGCGGGGTCCAGAGCACGGTGCCAGCGGCAAAAACCAGGCACGCCAGCACGGCACGATCGCGCAGCACTTTTTCTTCGCGCAACAGGTTGAACACCGAGCCGAGCAACTGGCGATAGGTGCCTGGCGCCCGGGGTTGTTCGGTAGTGGGCAAGACGCGCCAGAGCAACAGCGCCATCAGCAAGGTCAAGCCAGCCGACAACAGGTACACCGAGCGCCAGCCGGCCAGGTCCGCCATGATCCCGGACACCGTGCGCGCCAGCAGCAGGCCGACCACGATGCCACTGGTCACCAGGCCCACCACATGCCCCCGTTGCTCGGGCCGCGCCAGGTTGGCGGCATAGGCCACCAGCACCTGGGCCACCACAGCGAGCAGGCCCGTCAGCAGCAGGCCGGCCAGAAACCCAACGCGGCTGTTAGAGAGGGCCACCAGCAACACCGCGCCAGTGGACAGCAGTAACTGGCCGACGATCAAGTGCCGCCGGTTGAGCAGATCGCCCAACGGCACCAGCAGTAACAAACCGACGCCATAGCCGACCTGGGTCAGGCTGATCACGATGCCGACAGTGGCAGGGGCCATGGCGAATGTCGTGGCCATGGCATCGAGCAGGGGCTGGGCGTAATAGACATTCGCCACCGACAAGCCACAGGCCATGGCGAATAGCAGCACCACGGCGCCGCTTAAAGAGGATTGAGGCATGCTGGGCTCTGATTATGGTTTTAAAATGAAACTGGTTGTACGGTAGGTATTCCAGTTTTATATTGCAACTACATTATTCAGTCAGGCAGGCATCAGCCATGGTCAAACTCACCCGTTTTGAAAGTGCCGAATGCCCAGTGGCGCGCTCCCTGGAGGCGATTGGCGATGGTTGGGCGCTGTTGATCATTCGGGATGCGTTCGACGGTATCCGCCGTTTTGGCGAGTTCCAGCGCAGCCTGGGGATGGCCAGGAACATTCTGTCGGCACGCCTGCGCAGCCTGGTCGGCCATGGGGTTTTCGAGATCGTCCCGGCCTCGGATGGCAGCGCTTACCAAGAGTACGTGTTGACGGAAAAGGGCAGGGGGTTGTTTGCCGTGATCATTGGCTTGCGGCAATGGGGCGAGGGGTTTTTCTACGCCGAAGGCGAGGCCCATTCGGTGCTGTTGGACCGGGAGCACGGGCAACCGCTGCAGGCTTTGCACGTGCAGGCGGCGGATGGCCGGGTGCTTGGGCCGCAGGACTGCGTGCGGGTGGCGGCGCAGTCCGAGGCTTAGGGTTAGCGGCGCTTATTGGGGCAGGTTCAGCGCAGTACGCTGACCATATCCGCCACGGTGCTCAGCACGTCCTTGCCCAGTTGCCGGGAGCGTTTGCCGGACCAGCCGGTATGTGGGTCGGGGGCATCGTCGTTGTCCTTGAACGGCATTTCCAGGGTCAGGGACAGGCAGTCGAATTTCTCGCCCACGCTGTTGCAGGCCAGGGTCATATTGGCCTGGCCCGGCAAGTCGCGGGTGTAGCCATGGGTGGTCTGGAAGTCGCGGGTCAGCTCGCTCAAGTGGCTGCGAAAGTGTTTTTCCAGGCCCTCGATACGCGGCGTGTAGCCAGGGTTGCCTTCACAGCCGGCGGTGAACACGTAGGGGATTTCCTCGTCGCCGTGGATATCCAGGAACAGGTCGACGCCGTATTTCTCCATTTGCTGCTGGACGAACAGCACTTCCGGGCTCTGTTCCTGGCTGGCGCTCTGCCAGGCGCGGTTGAGGTCCTGGCCCATGGCGTTGGTGCGCAAGTGGCCGTGGAATGCGCCATCCGGGTTCATGTTCGGCACCAGGTACAGGTCGGCGGCGGCCAGGAGTTTTTTCAGTTCGGCATCGCCGTCCTGTTGCAGGCGTTCGATGATGCCTTCCATAAACCACTCGGCCATGTGCTCGCCCGGGTGCTGTTGCGCAATGATCCAGACCTTGCGCCGCCCAGCGCCCCCCTTGCCACGGCGCAGCAGGGGAATATCACGGCCTTCGACACTCTTGCCGGTGGCCAGCAATTGCGTACCGGCACGGTTCAGCGCCTGGTCGATCAGCCAGGCGTGACGCTCGCGGCTGTAGGGCTCGAAGTAGGCGAGCCAGGCATGTTTTTGCTCGGTCTGCAGTTCGATGTGCAAGGTTTCGCCATCAAAGCGCGTGGGGACCCGGAACCAGTTGATATGGTCATAGGACGCCACGGCGTTGTAGCCACTCCAGGCATGTTTGTAGGAAGACTGGCCAGCGTTGCTCAGGCGGAAGGTATGGGTATGACCTACGTGCATCCCTTCGGCCTTGAAGTGGAACCATTGGAAGTGCTGGCTGCGGGTATCCGGCTTGATTGCCAGCAGTAACTGATGGGCATCGCTGGTGTCGAGCACCTGGATATTGCCGCTGTCGAAGTCGGTGCTGATTTTGATGGAGGTCAAGGCCACGGTCATAGTCTGCTTGCCTGAGTATGAGAGTTGTGACAGGCAGTTTACACAGGCGCGGGGTAAAGTCTGGACGCAAATGATTGCGAAAAAGGAGGGGGCGTCGTCCATGACGCCGCAGCAGCTTAGAGTCTATGAGATTGATTCTCAAGTGCTAATTTGGAAAGAACCGGGCCAGAGCGCTTTCTCGGCTTTCTTTCGGCGATGGTCTTTTGCTACCATGCGCGCCATCAAGCAACACACAGTCTTCATTAGCCTGAAGCCACGCCAGAATAACTGGCAAAAAAAAGACCCGGCCAAAGAGCCGGGTCAAAAACCGTGATTAGCCTGATGAGGAGATATTCCAAGAGTCCGACCTAAGGTCTCTTGGTCTATCGACTGATCTCGCGACCAGCTGCATGCAATAATAATCATTATCATTTGCAAGTCAAATGTTTTTATCGTCCAGATAGAAATATTTTTCTCGCTGTTCCTGCATACCTACCGGGTCACGGGGTTTTCCCGCCTGCCAGGTGCAGTGGACGCTCCAGCATGGCCTTGGCCATATCAATCAGATACACCACCGAAAACGCCAGGTCCCGGGTGCCCCCCAGCTTGTTGTTCGCCAGTTCATACGCAATGGCGGCGGCGCTGCGCAGCAGGTCCGAAGCATGGACCAGGGCTTCTTCACTGCTGACAGTGGGGTTGGCTTCAAAAAAGGCCACCTCGTCCGAGGCGGGGGTTGTCTCTTCTTTCAAGTAGTAGTCCAGTGCGCGTCGGGCTGCATCGCTGCCCTGCAAAAACTTTATTTCGTCGTTATCAGGTGTGCCAGGCAGGTGATCCGGGGTTGTGGTCATGAGGTCGGTGCTCTGGGTGGGAGGGTGAACAGGTGGGACTGATAATAATACGATCTGTATTTATGTCATTTGATTGATTACTACAAACTGTTTATTGTCGCCGTGAATCCACCCGGTATTGTCTGCCCCATGGATAAATGGATAGCGTTGGTCAAAGCCAACATGAAGGCCCGCAAGGTCACGCAGAATCAACTGGCCGCGCGCCTGGGCATGTCCCAGGGCGGCATTGGCCATTGGCTGGGCAAGCGCCGGGTGCCGAGCCTTGCCGATATGAACCGGGTGCTCGAAGAGCTGGGCCTGGGTTACCTGGAAGCGGCGCTGGTGATCCGCGAAAGGGGTGACGGCCCGGCAGACGACACCGCGTCGGCCGTTAAATACAATCCGTATTTTCGCTACCCCGTGAGTGACTGGAAGCAACCCTGCCGGGTGCACGAAGCGCGGCCAGCCTATGGCCCTGGGCGTTTTGAGGCGAGTGACTACGACGCCAGCGGCGAGGCGTTCTGGCTACAGGTGAGCGGCGACGCAATGACCGCGCCCAGTGGGCCGAGCATCGCCGACGGGATGATGATCCTGGTGGACCCGGCCCTCGACGCCGAACCCGGCCACCTGGTGGTGGCCCAATGGGCCGGCAGCAGCCAGGCGACCTTTCGTAAGTTGATCGAAGAAAGCGGCCAGCGTTACCTGGTGCCGCTCAACCCGACCTATCCAAAGGCGCTGCTGACCGATGACTGCCGGATCATCGGCGTCGTGGTACAGGCCACGGTGAAGTTCTAGGCCTGGGCCTCCAGCTCCACCAAGGCGCTGCCTTCGCCGACCATTTCGCCTTCCTGGCAATACAGCGCCTTGACCACACCTGCATGGGGCGCGCGGATGCTGTGCTCCATCTTCATCGCTTCGAGCACCACCAGTTGCGTGCCGGCCTCGACCGTCTGGCCGACCTCCACCAGCACCCGCACGATGCTGCCGTTCATAGGCGCCGTAAGGCCGCCCTGATGGGCTTGCCCGGCCTCGACGGCGGCGATCGGATCAAACAGCGTCACGCTGCGCATTTCGCCTTGCCAGCGCAGGAACAGCGTCGGCCCCTGGCGCACGGCCAGGTGCGAGCGGCGTATGCCGGCGTCTTCGATCAACAGCTGTTCGTCGCGCAGTTGTGGCGCAGTGGTGGTTTGCAGTGTCACCAGGCGGTCCTGACCGTCGCAGCTCAGGTGCAGTGATGTCTCGGCAGGCAGGCCTGCACGAAACCCCTGTGTCGCAGCCCACGGCGAGGCGGGGTCGTCGTCCCGCAACCGAGGCAGTTGGCTTTGCATAAACCCATGGCCAGCCGCCTGCCAGAATGCATCGCTCAACGCGCTTGCAACAGGCAGCAGTTGCTCCTGATAGCGCGGGATAAACCCGGTATCCAACTGCGCCGCGGCGAACGCCGGGTGGCCGATGATGCGCCGCAAAAAGCCCAGGTTGGTCTTCAAGCCGCCGACCGCAAATTCGTCGAGCATGCTCAACAGGCGCAGGCGTGCCTGTTCGCGGTCCTCGCCCCAGGCAATCAGCTTGCCGAGCATCGGGTCGTAGAAGGGCGAGATGTCGTCGCCTTGCTCGACGCCACTGTCCACCCGGCGTCCCGGGCCTGGCGCCGACTCGCGGTACAGCGCCAGATGCCCGGTGGCCGGCAAGAAGTCATTGGCCGGGTCTTCGGCATACAGCCGCACTTCAATGGCGTGGCCGCGCAACGGCACCTGCTCCTGGGTCATCGGCAGCGGTTCGCCTTGCGCCACGCGAATCTGCCACGCCACCAGGTCCAGGCCGGTGATGGCCTCGGTCACCGGGTGTTCCACCTGCAAGCGGGTGTTCATCTCCATGAAGAAGAACTCACCGCGTGCATCCAGCAGGAACTCCACGGTGCCGGCGCCGACATAGCCAATCGCCTGGGCGGCACGCACCGCTGCCTCACCCATGGCCTGGCGTAGGGCAGGGCTGAGGCCGGGGGCGGGTGCTTCCTCGACGACTTTTTGGTGGCGACGCTGGATTGAGCAGTCGCGTTCATTGAGGTACAGGCAATGGCCGTGCTGGTCGGCAAACACCTGGATTTCCACGTGGCGCGGCTGGATCAGGTATTTCTCCACCAGCATCTGCGCATTGCCAAACGATGACAGCGCCTCACGCTGGGCCGAGGCCAGGGCTTCGGCCAGCTGGCTTTCGTCCTCGACCACTTTCATGCCCTTGCCGCCGCCGCCAGCGGTGGCCTTGAGCAGCACCGGGTAGCCAATGCGCGCGGCGGCCTGGCGGAAGGTTTCCAGGTCCTGCTCGGCGCCGTGGTAACCCGGCACCAGCGGCACACCGGCGGTTTCCATCAACGCCTTGGCGGCGGATTTGCTGCCCATGGCATCAATGGCCGAGGCGGGTGGGCCGAGGAAAATCAGCCCGGCCTCTTCAATCGCCCGGGCAAATCCTGGGTTCTCGGAAAGAAAGCCATAGCCCGGGTGAATCGCCTGGGCGCCGCTGGCCTTGGCGGCGGCGATCAGTTTGTCGATCTGCAGGTAACTGTCGGCGGCCTTGCTGCCGCCCAGGTCCACGCGGATATCGGCTTCGCGGCTATGGCGCGCATTGCGGTCCGTGGCGCTGTGTACGGCAACGGTGGTCATGCCCAATGCCTTGGCCGTGCGCATGACCCGGCAGGCGATTTCGCCCCGGTTGGCCACCAGCACGCAGGTAATCAACGGCAAACTCATGAACGCGGCTCCTGGGACTGCCAACTGGGCGTACGCTTTTGCAAAAATGCGCGCAGGCCTTCCTGGCCTTCGGCGCTGACGCGGATACGGGAGATGGCGTTTTCGCAGTAACGGCGCAGCGCCGGGGTCAGCGTGCCGTTACCCACTTCGCGCAGCAAATCCTTGCTGGCGCGCATGGCGGCCGGGCTGTTGAGCAGCAGGTTGGCGGTCCATTGCTCGACCTGCTGCTCCAGCGTATCGAGAGGGTAGCTTTGCGCCAACAGCCCGATGGCCTGGGCCTGCTGACCGTCGAAGCGTTCTGCGGTCAAGGCATAGCGGCGTGCCGCGCGCTCGCCAATCGCCTGCACCACAAACGGGCTGATCACCGCCGGTGCGAGGCCGATGCGCACTTCCGACAGGCAGAACTGCGCATCATCGGCGCCAATGGCCATGTCGCAGCAACTGATCAGGCCCAGGGCGCCGCCATAGGCCGCGCCCTGGACCACCGCCAGTGTGGGGATCTTCAACTTGGCCAGGTTGTACATCAGCTCTGCCAGCTCGCGGGCGTCGTCGAGGTTGGTGTGGTAGTCCAGCTCGGCCGACTGTTGCATCCAGGCCAGGTCCGCGCCGGCGCTGAAATGCTTGCCGCGCCCGCGGACCAGTAGAAAACGCAAGGCGGCATCGGCCTGCACCTGGTCCAGGGCAATGATCAGCTCACGGATCATCTCGGCGTTGAATGCGTTGTTCTTCTCTTCCCGGCTCAACCACAGGGTGGCAAAGCCCCGGGGGTCGTTGACCAGTTCAACGGTGTTGAAATCGCTCATGGGTGCAGCTCCAATTACATGCGGAACACGCCGAAGCGGCTCGGCTCGATGGGGGCATTCAGCGCGGCGGACAAGGCCAGGGCCAGCACGTCGCGGGTCTGCAAGGGGTCGATGACGCCGTCATCCCACAGGCGAGCGCTGGAGTAATAGGGGTGGCCCTGGGTTTCGTACTGGTCGAGGATCGGCTGCTTGATCTGCGCTTCGTCCTCGGCGCTGAACCCCTGGCCACTGCGCTCGGCCTGTTCGCGCTTGACCTGCACCAGTACACCGGCCGCCTGCTCGGCGCCCATCACGCCAATGCGTGCGTTGGGCCACATCCACAAAAAGCGCGGATCATAGGCGCGCCCACACATCCCGTAGTTACCGGCACCAAAGCTACCGCCGATGATCACCGTGAATTTCGGCACCTTGGCGCAGGCCACGGCCGTGACCAGCTTGGCGCCGTGCTTGGCGATGCCGCCGGCTTCGTACTTCTGGCCGACCATAAAGCCAGTGATATTCTGCAAGAACAGCAGGGGAATCCCGCGCTGGCAGGCCAGTTCGATAAAGTGCGCGCCTTTTTGCGCCGCTTCGGCAAACAGGATGCCGTTGTTGGCGAGGATCGCGATGGGGTAGCCATGCAAATGGGTAAAGCCGCAGACCAGCGTGGTGCCGAACAGCGCCTTGAATTCATCGAAGACCGAGCCGTCCACCAGCCGCGCAATCACTTCACGCACATCGAAGGGTTGCTTGGCGTCGGCCGGGATCACCCCGTACAACTCGTCGCTGGCATACAACGGCGCGACCGGCGTGCGCTGCTGCAACTGCCCCTGTTTGTGCCAGTTGAGGTTGGCGACGCTGCGGCGGGCCAGGGCCAGGGCGTGTTCGTCGCTGTCGGCGTAATGGTCGGCCACCCCGGAGATCTTGCAGTGCACATCGGCACCGCCCAGGTCTTCGGCGCTGACCACTTCGCCGGTGGCGGCCTTCACCAGGGGCGGGCCGGCGAGGAAGATGGTCGCCTGTTGGCGCACCATGATCGCTTCATCGGCCATCGCCGGCACATAGGCACCGCCGGCGGTGCAGGAGCCCATGACCACGGCGATCTGCGGGATGCCCTGGGCGCTCATATTGGCCTGGTTGAAGAAGATCCGCCCAAAGTGCTCGCGGTCGGGAAACACCTCGTCCTGGCGCGGCAGGTTGGCGCCGCCGGAATCCACCAGGTAGATGCACGGCAGGCGGTTCTGTTCGGCGATGGTCTGGGCGCGCAGGTGTTTTTTCACGGTCAGCGGGTAATAGGAGCCGCCTTTTACCGTGGCGTCGTTGGCGACGATCATGCATTCCACGCCTTCAACCCGGCCGATCCCGGCGATCACGCCAGCAGCGGGTACGTCTTCACCGTAGACCTGATACGCCGCCAGTTGGCTGAGTTCGAGGAACGCCGAGCCCGGGTCGAGCAGGCGGTTGATGCGCTCGCGTGGCAGCAGCTTGCCACGGGAGGTATGACGCTCCTGAGCCTTGCTGCCGCCGCCTTGCTGGACCTGGGCGAGCAGGGTGTGCAAGGCATCGACCTGTTTGAGCATCGCCGCGCTGTTGGCGGCAAACTCTGCCGAGCGCGGGTTGAGTTGGGTGTGCAGGGTGGCCATGGTGCACTCCCTCAGCGGGTTTCGTTAAACAGTTCGCGACCAATCAACATGCGCCGGATCTCACTGGTGCCCGCGCCGATTTCATACAGCTTGGCATCACGTAACAGACGGCCAGCGGGGAATTCATTGATGTAGCCATTGCCGCCGAGAATCTGGATCGCATCGAGGGCCATCTGCGTCGCGCGTTCGGCGCTGTACAGGATCACCCCGGCGGCGTCCTTGCGCGTGGTTTCGCCGCGCTCGCAGGCCTGGGCCACCGCATACAGGTAGGCGCGGCTGGCGTTGAGCTGGGTGTACATGTCGGCGACCTTGCCCTGGATCAGCTGGAACTCACCGATACTCTGGCCGAACTGCTTGCGGTCGTGGATATACGGCACGATCAGGTCCATGCAGGCCTGCATGATCCCGGTGGGGCCACCGGAAAGCACCACGCGTTCGTAGTCCAGGCCGCTCATCAGCACTTTGACCCCGCCATTGAGCGTGCCGAGGATGTTTTCTTCGGGCACTTCGACGTCATCGAAAAACAGCTCGCAGGTGTTGGAGCCGCGCATGCCCAGCTTGTCGAACTTGTTGCTGCGGCTGAAGCCTTTCGAGTCGCGCTCGACGATAAACGCGGTGATGCCATGGGCGCCTTTTTCCAGGTCGGTCTTGGCGTAGATCACATAGGTGTGGGCATCGGGGCCGTTGGTGATCCAGGTCTTGCTGCCATTGAGCACGTACACGCTGCCACGCTTGTCGGCGCGTAGCTTCATCGACACCACATCAGAACCGGCATTCGGCTCGCTCATGGCCAGGGCGCCAATGTGTTCGCCGCTGATCAGCTTGGGCAGGTACTTGAGTTTCTGCTCGTGGCTGCCGTTGCGGTTGATCTGGTTGACGCACAGGTTGGAGTGCGCGCCGTAGGACAAGGCCACCGAGGCCGAGCCGCGGCTGATTTCTTCCATGGCCACCACGTGGGCCAGGTAACCCAGGCCGGCACCGCCGTATTCTTCCGCCACGGTGATGCCCAGCAGGCCCATGTCGCCGAACTTGCGCCACATATCCACGGGGAACAGGTTGTCGATATCGATCTGCGCCGCCCGTGGCGCCAGCTCCTTGGCCACGAAGGCCTGCACCTGGTCGCGCAGCATGTCGATGGTTTCACCGAGGGCGAAGTTCAGGGTCGGGTAACTCATGGGAGGGCACCTATAAACATTATTGTTGTGGGGCTGGCGACGCCATTGGGCGGTCACCTTTACGTTAACGTAAACTTGCGTTGCATGACTGTCAATCGTAGCTTACGTTAACGTCAAGCTCGCGCCTGACCGGCGCACCGTCCACCTACAAAAAAGACAATAGGGGTCGTCATGGATCAACCGAATCAGAGCTACAGCCGTGGCCCACAGGACAAGGCCCTGCTGGCCATGACCATTGGCCAGGCATTTGACCGCACCGTGGCGCAGCACCCGGAGGGCGAGGCCCTGGTGGTGCGCCATCAGCAGCTGCGCTACACCTGGCAGCAATTGGCCGCAGCCGTGGACCTGCATGCCCGCGCTCTGTTGGCCCTGGGGCTGCAGGCCGGGGATCGCCTCGGCATCTGGGCGCCGAACTGTGCCGAGTGGTGCATCAGCCAGGTGGCCAGCGCCAAGCTTGGGGTGATCCTGGTCAACATCAACCCGGCCTACCGCAGCAGCGAACTGGAATACGTGCTCAAGCAATCGGGTTGCCAGTGGTTGATCTGTGCCGGCGCGTTCAAGTCCTCTGACTATCACGGGATGCTACAGGCGCTGGTGCCGGAACTGGCGGAGCAGGGCATCGGCCAATTGCACTGCGAGCTATTACCCGAGCTGCGCGGGGTGATCAGCCTGGATGCGCGACCGCCCTCGGGGTTCCTGCCCTGGTCGCAATTATCGGCCCTCGGCGCGGGTATTCCCGCCGAACACCTGCACAGCCGCGAGGCCAGCCTGCACTTCGATCAAGCCGTCAACATCCAGTACACCTCTGGCACCACGGGCTTTCCCAAGGGCGCCACCCTCAGTCACCACAACATCCTCAACAACGGCTATATGGTCGGCGAAAGCCTGGGCCTGACCGCGCAGGATCGCCTGGTGATCCCGGTGCCGCTCTACCATTGCTTTGGCATGGTCATGGGCAACCTGGGCTGCATCACCCATGGCACCACCATGATCTATCCCAATGACGGCTTCGACCCGCTGCTGACCCTGACCGCCGTGGCCGAAGAACGCGCTACCGGCCTGTACGGCGTACCGACGATGTTTATCGCGGTGCTCGATCATCCGCAACGCAGCACGTTCGACCTGTCGACCCTGCGCACCGGGATCATGGCCGGTTCCACCTGCCCGATCGAGGTGATGCGCCGGGTGATCAGCGACCTGCATATGAGTGAAGTGCAGATTGCCTACGGCATGACCGAGACCAGTCCAGTGTCGCTACAGACCGGCGCGGATGACGACCTGGAGCGGCGCGTGACCACGGTTGGGCGCACCCAGCCGCAACTGGAAAGCAAAATCATCGACGAGGCCGGCAACACCGTGCCGCGCGGGCAGATCGGCGAGTTGTGCACCCGTGGCTACAGCGTGATGCTTGGCTACTGGAACAACCCCGAAGGCACCCGCGAGGCCATCGACGCCGCTGGCTGGATGCACACCGGCGACCTGGCGAGCATGGATGAGCAGGGCTATGTGTGCATCGCCGGGCGCAACAAGGACATGATCATTCGTGGTGGCGAGAACGTGTACCCACGGGAGCTGGAGGAGTTCTTCTTCACCCACCCGGCGGTGGCCGATGTGCAGATCATCGGCATTCCCGATGAGCGTTACGGCGAAGAGATCGTGGCCTGGATCAAGTTCCACCCGGGGCACGTGGCCAACGCGCTGGAGCTGCAAACCTGGTGCAAGGGGCGCATTGCACACTTCAAGACACCGAAGTATTTCCGCTTTGTCGAAGAGTTTCCGATGACGGTGACGGGGAAGATCCAGAAGTTTCGGATGCGGGAGATCACGATCGAGCAACTGCGTAGCGAAGATTAAGATCTGGCGCCGATCAAAAATGTGGGAGCGGGCTTGCCCGCGATGACGGAGTGTCAGCCAACTATTCATCAGTTGACCCACCGCTATCGCGGGCAAGCCCGCTCCCACACAAGCCCGCTCCCACAGGGGATGGCAGGTGATTCACACAATTCATTTTACCCAGACAGCACAAAGGGGAGCCGAAGCTCCCCTTTAATTTGTTGTTACGTGCTCTTTTTTTATTATTGAGGGGCGGTCTATTGTTGTTTTTGGCAACCGTGGCCCTTTACCGCTGTTTTTGGCGACCCCCATCCGGGGTCAAGAGCAAACGTATTTTTTTGAGCGCTGATCTGCTTCTTCGCACGCGATCCAACCAGTGGGTAGCTACCTTGGGGTAGTTTTATTGTTCTCTGCCCGGTTGCGAGTGGCGGCTTGCGCCGTACCCTGCGAAGCACATCTTCTCCAAAAAAATCTGTTAGCTGCGTCTCTGCCGTGTTGTTTTTGTTATGTCAGAGTCGGTACGTCTTATTTTTATTAGGTTTGGTGCTTTTTATTCTTGTTATGCCATAGAGATAGCAGAAGCCGTGCCAACTTTTAAAATACCTTTAAAATCAATAACTTGATTTTTGAGTGGGAAATTTACTTCAGAAAATGCGACAAAATATGTTCCCGTGTTACCCGATGTGTAGCCGCGAGGTAACACATCGTCACGGGCACAGTACTCAACTGGCACTACGGGCCTTGGCCACGCGTGAACCGGTGGGGCGGCCCAGGACTGTGCAGATCTGTTGCCCCGCCACCAGCAACGTATCCAGGTCGATACCGGTCTCGATGCCCAGGCCATTGAGCAGGTACAGCACATCCTCGGTGGCCACGTTACCGCTGGCGCCCTTGGCATAGGGGCAGCCGCCAAGGCCCGCGATAGAGCTGTCGAACACCGCGATACCTTCCAGCAGGCTGGCATAGATATTGGCGATGGCCTGGCCATAGGTGTCATGGAAGTGCCCGGCAAGCTTGGCCCGGGGCACGTCCTTGCCCACCACCTCGAACATGCGCCGCGTAGCGCCTGCGGTGCCGGTGCCGATGGTGTCGCCCAGGGACACCTCATAACAGCCCATGGCATACAGCTCGCGGGCCACCGCTGCGACTTGCGCTGGCGCGACCTGGCCTTCATAAGGGCAGCCCAGCACGCACGACACATAGCCGCGCACACGGATGTCCTGCTGTTGCGCCGCCGCCATGATCGGGGCAAAGCGCTCCAGGCTCTCGCTGATGGAGCAATTGATATTGCGCTGGGAGAACGCCTCGGACGCCGCCGCAAACACCGCGACCTCCTTGACCCCGGCCGCCAGCGCGTCCTCGAAGCCCCGCAGGTTCGGCGCCAGGGCGCCATAGATCACGCCCGGCTTGCGCTGGATCTGCGCAAACACCTCGGCGGAGCCGGCCATCTGCGGCACCCACTTGGGCGAGACAAAGCTGCCGACTTCGATATAACCCAGGCCGGCCGCACTGAGGGCGTCCACCAGTTGTACCTTGTCGGCCACGCTGATGGGCTGTGCTTCGTTTTGCAGGCCGTCGCGCGGGCCGACTTCGATCAGGCGCACAAAAGAGGGGAGAGACATGGGAGCTACCTTTTTATTGGGGTTGGCCGACCTGGCTCTGGATCGTCTGTTCCAGGGCCTGGGTGCAACGTTCTTCGGCGGTGTCCAGTTCCAGCTTCATCTGTTCGATGTCCAGCAACTGCTGTTCCAGTTGCTCGCGGCGTTCGCTGATCTTCGCCAGCATGCTGTGCAGTTGCTTCTGATTGCCGCTGCTGGGGTCGTAGAGTTCGATCAGTTCGCGGCATTCGGCCAGGGAAAAGCCGATGCGCTTGCCACGCAGGATCAGCTTCAGGCTGACTTTGTCCCGGGGCGAATAGATACGTTCCTGGCCCCGGCGTTCGGGGCTCAAGAGGCCTTGCTCTTCATAGAAACGAATGGCCCGGGTGGTGATGTCCAACTCGCGGGCCAGGTCGGAGATGCTGTAGGTGGTGCTCATGATGGCGCTCAAGGAGGGTCTTGGCGCTACGCTAATGGCTGCTTGACGTAAACGTCAAGCAAATCCCCCCCTATGGGTTATCCAACTTCTTCTCGCGCGCCGTCACCTGTTGGCACAACTCGATCATCTGCTCGCGCATCCAGCGGTTGGCCGGGTCCTGGTCGGTGCTTTCATGCCAGTACAAGTGGGTTTCCACCGACGGCACATCATTGACCGGCAGGTTGAACGAATGCAGCTCGTTACGCCTGGCAAAGCGCTCGGGCACTGTCATCACCATATCGGTCTGCTGCAACACCTGGGAGGCCATCAGGTAATGCTGCGAGCGCAAGGCGATCTTGCGCTGGATCCCCATCTTGCCCAGGGCCAGGTCGACGTGGCCCAGGCCATTGCGCCGGCTGGAAATATGGATGTGGGTCAGCGCCAGGTAGTCATCCAGGCTGAGCTTTTCCTTGCCCGCCAGCGGGTGGCCCTTACGCATGGCACACACGTAGCGGTCTTCCATCAGCTTGACGTGGCGCACTTGCGGGTCGGTGTTGAGCGGCGCGTCCACGGCAAAATCCAGGCGCCCGGCGGCCAGTTCCTTGGTGGTTTCCCGCCGTTTGGACAGGAAACTCTCGATGATCACCGTCGGCGCCAGGCGGCGCAGGCGCTGGAACAGCGGCGGCAGGATCACCGCCTCTGTGAGGTCGGTCATGCTGATGCGGTAGGTCTTGGCCGCCTGCAACGGGTTGAAGATCCGGCTTTCCTGCACCGACACCCGCAGCAGCGACAAGGCGTTGCGCACCGGGCCAATGATGTTCTGGGCCATGGGGGTCGGCACCATGCCCTGGGCGGTGCGCACGAACAGCGGGTCGTTGAAGGTCTCGCGCAGGCGTGCCAGGGCGTTTGACACGGCCGGCTGGGTAATGCCGACGATCTGCCCGGCACGGGTCAGGTTGGCTTCGGTGTAGATCGCGTCAAAGACGATGAAAAGATTGAGGTCGACCTTGCTCAGATTCATTGCGTTGCGCTCTTCTTGTTAGGTTTTCATGCGCCGATCATATATCGGTGATGAATGTTAATACACGCCGAGAATAGGCTAGGTAAATTATCAACGCTGTTCTAGCATCGATTGCATGACCTAAACAACCTCTCCACGAAGGGAGCTGCTCATGGATTTTGCCTATTCGCCCAAGGTTCAGGAACTGCGTGAACGCGTCACCGCGTTTATGGAGGCTTACGTTTACCCCGCCGAGCCGGTGTTTGAGCGCCAGGTCAGCGAAGGTGACCGCTGGCAGCCCACGGCCATTATGGAAGAGCTCAAGGCCCGCGCTAAGGCCGAAGGCCTGTGGAACCTGTTCCTGCCGGAATCCGGGCTGGGGGCCGGCCTGACCAACCTGGAATACGCGCCGCTTGCCGAAATCATGGGCCGCTCCCTGCTGGGCCCGGAGCCGTTCAATTGCTCGGCACCCGACACCGGCAATATGGAAGTGCTGGTGCGCTACGCCAACGAAGAACAGAAACAACGCTGGCTGGAGCCGCTGCTGCGCGGCGAGATCCGCTCGGCGTTCGCCATGACCGAGCCGGACGTGGCGTCTTCCGACGCCACCAACATGGCTGCGCGCGCCGAGCGCCAGGGTGACGAGTGGGTGATCAACGGTAAGAAGTGGTGGACCTCCGGCGCGTGCGACCCGCGCTGCAAGATCCTGATTTTCATGGGCCTGAGCAACCCGGATGCGCCGCGCCACCAGCAGCACTCGATGATCCTGGTGCCGGTGGATGCGCCCGGGGTGAAAATCGTCCGGCCGTTGCCGGTGTTTGGCTACGACGACGCGCCCCATGGGCATGCCGAAGTGCTGTTCGATAACGTGCGTGTGCCGTACGAAAACGTCCTGCTGGGTGAAGGCCGTGGCTTTGAAATTGCCCAGGGTCGCCTTGGCCCGGGGCGTATCCACCACTGCATGCGCTCCATCGGCATGGCCGAGCGGGCCCTGGAGTTGATGTGCAAGCGTGCCGTCAGCCGCACCGCCTTTGGCAAGCCACTGGCGCGCCTGGGGGGCAATATCGACAAGATCGCCGACTCGCGGATGGAAATCGACATGGCGCGCCTGCTGACCCTGAAGGCGGCCTATATGATGGACACGGTCGGCAACAAAGTGGCGAAAAGTGAAATTGCCCAGATCAAGGTGGTGGCGCCGAATGTGGCCCTGAAGGTGATTGACCGGGCCATCCAGATCCACGGCGGTGCCGGGGTGTCCAATGACTTCCCGCTGGCCTATATGTACGCCATGCAACGCACCCTGCGCCTGGCCGACGGCCCGGACGAAGTGCACCGCGCGGCCATTGGCAAGTTCGAGATTGGCAAATATGTGCCTCGGGAAATGATGCGCAGCGGTCAGTAGGACCGCATCGCCTGTATCGCGTACAAGCCCGCTCCCACACTGACCTCTGTGGGAGCGGGCTTGCACGCGATAGCGGTGGCAGGCTTCAGTAAACCCAGACCTCCACCCGGCGATTCTTGATCCGCCCCTCATCCACGGTGTTCGCCGCCACCGGCATCTGCGCGCCAAAACCGCGGATATCGCGCAGCACCACGCCACTCTTGACCAATTCCCGGCGCACCGCCATCGCCCGCAGCTTCGACAGCAGGTCGGCGCGTTGCGGGTCATTCTTGGCGTCACCAAAGCCCACCAGGGTGACCCGTTTGTCCCGTTTATCGTGGCGGCTTATATAAGCCACCACCCGCGCCAGATCCTGGCGCGCCTTGTTGTCCAGGCTGGCGCTGCCTTCCTCAAAGCGAAAGTTCACGCTCAGGCGTTGCGCCTCGCGGGCGATGGCCTGGTAGTCGGCGGGCATCGGCGCCCGTGGTTGCACGGTGATGGCCTTGATCTGCTGGGCGATAAACCCATTGGCGGCCACGATGGCCTGGCCTTGGGCGCTTTGGGCAAAGTCCACCAGCACTTCGGCCCAAGGGTTGGTGTTAGTGGGTGGCAGGTAGAAAAACAAGCGGCGCGACAGCGGGTAGTCCTCGGTGGCGATCAGGCTGCTCTGCGGCAACATGGCCTGGGAGTCCCCGTCACTGATCGCGACGGCCTTGGCCTGGCGCACATAGGGCAGGCCGATAAAACCAATGCCCTGAGGGTCGTGGCTGACCGCATCGGACAATTGCTCGCTGGACTCAAAGCGCTTGGCCGCGCTGTCGAGGGTTTTGCCGCGACGGCTGAGCACCAGTTCCTTGAAGGTGTCGTAGGTGCCGGATTGATCATCACGGGCATACAAGCGGATCTGCCCGCCGCGGCCGCCCAAGGCTTCCCAGGTGCTGATCTCGCCGCTGAAAATCTTCGCCAGTTGTTCGGTGCTCAACACCTGTAGCGGGTTATAGGGGTGCAGGATGATCGCCAGGCCATCGATGGCGATCACCTGTTCGGCGCCGGGGCTTTTCAGGTCGCCCAGGGGTTCGAGGTCTACCAGTTCGCGGTCCTTGATCGGGCGCGACGCGGCGGCCAGGTCGGCCTCGGCGTTTTTCAGCGCGGCAAAGCCGGTGCTGGAGCCGTGGGCGGCGATTTCTATCAGGACCCGTTTGCCTTGGGGGCTGGTGCCGACGAGGCGCTGTTCGTTGGGGCGGCTGGCCGGCTCATTGTGCACGGCCTTCAGGCCCTGTTGCTCCATCAAGCCCTTGACCAGCGCCGGGCCCAGCGCCGCGCCAATGGTGTTGGAACCCTGGATGCGCAAGGCCGGGCCCTGTTCGGGGAAGGGCAGGGGCGTTGCAGAAACCACAAGAGGAAAAACGCTGCAAAGTGTCAGCAGGTACAAAACGCGCAGCATCATGCTGGCACCTTCTCAAGCCAAAGGAAGTGCGGGCAGATTAAGACAGTAAGGTTTCAAAAATATGACTGACACCCCGCCTATCCAAATGTAGGAGCTGGCTTGCCAGCTCCTACATTTTAGGGTGTGGCCGCAAAGATCAGCTCAGTTCCAGCCAGATCGGCGCATGATCCGAAGGTTTTTCCAGGCCGCGCAACTCGTAGTCCACACCCGCATCCTTGACCCGTGGCAATAAGCCATTGGAGGTCATGATCAGGTCGATGCGCAGGCCACGCTTGGGCTCGTCCTCAAAACCGCGGCTGCGGTAATCGAACCAGCTGAAGCGATCCGCCACGTCCGGGTTCAGGTGGCGGAAGCTGTCGGTCAGGCCCCAGTTCTTCAGGCGCGCCATCCATTCGCGCTCTTCCGGCAGGAAGCTGCACTTGCCGGTCTTCAGCCAGCGCTTGGCGTTGTCGGCACCGATGCCGATGTCACAATCCTCGGGGGAAATATTCACATCGCCCATCACCACCAGCGCCTGGTCATTGCTGAACTGGGTTTCCAGCAACTGTTGCAGGTCTTCGTAGAAGCGCTGCTTGGCCGGGAACTTGGTTGGGTGGTCGCGGCTTTCGCCCTGTGGGAAATAGCCGTTCATGATGGTGATCGGGTTGCCGTGTTCATCGGCAAAGGTGCCCCAGATAAAGCGGCGCTGGGCATCCTCTTCGTCGCTGGCAAAACCCTTGTGCAGGGCCAGCGGCTCCTGGCGCGAGAGCAGGGCGACGCCGTAGTGGCCTTTCTGCCCGTGGTAGTACACGTGGTAACCCAGGGCCTGGACTTCGGCGAGCGGGAACTGGTCGTCGTGGACCTTGGTTTCCTGCAGGCCGATCACGTCCGGTTGATGTTTGTCGATCAGGGCCGCCAGCTGATGAGGGCGGGCGCGCAGCCCGTTGATATTGAAGGAGACGATTTTCATGGTCGGCAGTCCAGTCTGGCAAAAGGGCGATGCTAGCCGACAAGTCGGACGGGGGCCAGCGTGGCGGTAGGACAGATGCACTGCTAATGTCTCTCAAGGAGCCAGTGGCGGGGAACGACTGCGTTGCCCCGGGCTCGTAATAACAAGAGCGCGACCTTTTTGAGTGGCGCCCAGGGGAGATACGACTGATGCCCGACACCTCGACCACCACTGCCCAGGTGCACCTGCTCGACAGCGGCTATTCCCGCGAAGCACGCTCGCTGCTGTACCACGCCTATCGCCATGAGCCGACCTTTGCCTACCTGTTTGAAGCTGAACGCTCCGGCTATGAGCAGCGGGTCAGGGCCACCGTGCGCGAGCTGGTCAAGCAGCACTTTCTCCAGGATCTGCCGGCCATCGGCCTGCTGGTCAATGACCGCCTGATCGGCATCGCCCTGATTGCCCCGCCGCAACGACGCCTGGGCATCACCGAAAGCTGGGCCTGGCAATTGCGCATGTGGCTGAGTACCGGGTTCAAGGGCACCCGGCGTTACCTCGAATACCATCAGGCCGTGCTGGCATGCCTGCCGTCCGAGTCGGTGCATGTGTTGCCGCTGCTGGGCATCCACCCGCAATTCCAGGGCAAGCATTACGGCGAGCAACTGCTGGCAGCCGTGCATAACTGGTGCGCCGAAGACCCTCATTCACACGGGGTGGTGCTGGACACCGGCAATCCGCTGTACCTGGCGTTCTACAAGCGCCAGGGCTATGAGGAAGTGGGAGAGGTGGCGGTAGGCCCCATCCTGGAACATGTGTTTTTTCACCCCAATCCCCAGGTGTTACAACCTGCAACGGCTTAACGGAGAATTATTCAGACAATTCCAGGTTCTAAGGTGCTCCCCAGCTCGTGTAGCATCCGCGCCTATGAAGTTTCCAAATAGAGTTACCAGCGGCTTGATTCTGCTGTTCACAAGTTGCGGCGCCTTGGCACAAAGCGAACTGGACGTGCGGGTCAAGCCTTCAAACGACGCGCTGAAGGCCAATATCGAAGGTTATATCGGCGGGGTTGGCGAGCGTGATGAAGAGGCCTTGCTGCGCTTTAGCCGTGGCGCCGAGGAGCAGGCGCGCAAGGCCGCCCAGGCACTGGGCTTTTATCAGCCGCAGATTGCCAGTGAGGTAAAGGCCGGCAAGAACCCGCGCCTGATCCTCAGCATCGACCCCGGCGAGCCCGTGCATTTGCGCAATGTCACGATCCGGGTCGACGGCCCGGCGGCGGAGCTTAAATCCTTCCGTGTACCCGACAGCCAGGACCTCAAGTCCGGCGCCATCCTCAACCATGGTCATTACGAAGACGCCAAGCGCCTGATCCAGAACCAGGCCTCGCGCTTCGGCTATTTCAGTGGCCGTTTCACGAGTCAGAAGCTTTCCGTCGACCCCCAGGCGGGCGTGGCCGATATCGAGCTGGTCTACGACAGCGGCCCGCGCTACACCCTCGGCAAAGTCAACTTTGCCGGCGATACCCCGTTTGATGAAGAACTGTTGCAGCGCATGGTGCCGTTCAAGAGTGGCACCCCCTACGATTCCGAACTGATTGCCGAATTGAACCAGGCCCTGCAAGCCAGCGGCTTTTTTGAAGGCATCCGGGTGGATGCCGCCCCGGCTGCGGCGGCCAATGATGTGATCCCGGTGGCGGTCCAGCTGGAGACCCGCAAGCCCCGGACCATGGGCCTGGGCCTGGGGTTTTCCACCGACGTCGGCCCGCGTGGCAAGGCTAACTGGACGCGACACTGGGTCAACCCCCAGGGCCACAGCTATGGCTGGGAGGCCGAGTTGTCGGCGCCCCGGCAGAACGTCGGCCTGTGGTACGACATTCCCCTCGACCCGCCGCTGACCGACAAGCTGCGTTTTGCCGGGGGCTACCAGAACGAAGAACTGGCCAACACCGACACCCTCAGCAAGCTGCTCACCCTCGGCCCGGAATGGCACAGCAAGTTGCCCAGCGGCTGGACACGGGTGATCTCGCTCAAATGGCAGCGCGAAGAATATCGCCTGGGGGATGACTCCGGCTTGAGTAATTTGCTGATGCCCGGTCTCAGTTATTCCTACCTGCGCAGCGACAACCGCATCGACCCCCATAACGGCTATCGCCTGCAGTTCGATACCAAGGTGGCCAAGGAGGGGGTGGGCTCGGACACCAACCTGCTGTACGGCACCGCGATGATCAAGGGCTTGACCACCGTGTGGGACAAGCACCGTTTCCTTGGCCGCGCGCAGTTTGGCGGCAGCGCCACCAATGGCTACAAGTCGGTGCCGCCGTCCCTGCGCTTCTTTGCCGGTGGCGACCAGAGCGTGCGTGGCTACGAGTACCAGACCCTGTCCCCGGAAAACAACAAGGGTGACCGCATCGGTGGCCGCTACATGGTGGCCCTGAGCGCCGAGTATCAATATTCCATCGCCGAAAAATGGCGGATTGCGACCTTTGTCGACCAGGGCAACTCTTTTAACTCCCTGGAATTGCCGAGCCTGAAAACCGGGGTCGGTGTTGGCGTGCGCTGGGTGTCGCCGGTCGGCCCGATCCGCCTTGACCTGGCCCATGCCCTGGAAGACCCGGGCGGCATTCGTTTGCACTTTTCCATGGGGCCTGAGCTGTGAAGCGTGGTTTGAAAATAGCGGGTTTGAGTGGGGTGGCGCTCGTCGCCTTGGTGCTGCTGGCCGTCTGGAGCGTACTGGGTACGCAAGTCGGCAGTCGCTGGGCCCTGGGCCAGGTGCCGGGCTTGAGCGTGGACAACTTCCAGGGCCGTTTGGGCGGGGAGTGGAGCGCCGACCATTTGCTGTGGCAACAAGACAGCAGCCGCGTGGAGCTCAAAGCACCTAAGTTCGACTGGTCGCCGGCGTGCCTGCTGCGCATGACCCTGTGCATCCGGCAACTGGACGTGGAGCAGGTGAGCCTGCAGTTCCCGCCCAGCACCGAGGACAGCAGCGGCCCGATCACCCTGCCGGACTTGAACCTGCCCGTGGCCATCGAACTGGGCGACGTGCGCGTCGCCAGCCTGCTGTTCAACGGCAGCGAAGAGCTCCAGGGCCTGCAACTGGCCGCGCACTGGACCGCTAAGGGCATGAAGATCGACGCGGTACATCTGCAACGCGACGGCCTGGTGCTGGACCTCAACGGCGTGCTGCAACCCACGGGCGATTGGCCGCTGACGGCGAGCGGCAGCCTGAGCCTGCCCTATGCCCCGGGTGGCGCGCCGTGGACGATGGCGCTGAATGTTACCGGTGACTTGCTCAAGACCCTCAAGCTCGACGCCGACAGCAGCGGCTACCTGCCCGCCAAACTCAGTGGCGAGCTGCAACCTTTGCTCGAGAACCTGCCGGCGCAACTGCGTATCACCGCCGATGGCTTCAAGCCTGCCGCCGACTTGCCGGATACCTTGCAACTCAATCAACTGGACCTGACGGCCAAGGGTGACCTGGGCAAGGGTTATCAGTTGCTGGGCAAAGCCGTTTTACCGGCGGAAAAAGGCCCGGTTGACCTGCTGCTGCAAGGCCGGGTCGATGCCAAGGGCGCGCAGCTCGCCGGCCTGGACCTGAATGCCGGGGACAAGCAAAGCCTCAAGCTCAGTGCCCAACTGGATTGGCAGCAGGGTTTGAGCGCCGAGGCGAAAATCGACTGGCTGGACTTCCCCTGGCATCGCCTGTATCCGCTGGTTGACGAGCCGCAAGTGGTGTTGCGCACCTTCAATGGTGAGGTTTCCTACAAGGACGGCAACTACTTGGGCAATCTCAAGGCCGACCTCGATGGCCCGGCCGGCAAGTTCAGCCTGGTCACGCCGTTCAGTGGCGACCTCAAGCAAGTGTTCCTGCCCGAGCTGAAATTGACTGCCGGCCAAGGCAAGGCCGAAGGCCACCTGAACCTGCAATTTGCCGAGGGCATCGCCTGGGATACGGCGCTGGACCTGTCGGCATTGAACCCGGCGTACTGGGTCGCAGAATTGCCCGGCACCCTGGCCGGGCCGCTGCGCAGCAAGGGCGAGTTCAAGAACGAGCAACTCAAGCTCAACGCCGACCTCGACCTCAAGGGCCGCTTGCGTGGCCAAACGGCGGTGCTGGCGGCCAAGGCCGAAGGCGCGGGCGAGCAGTGGACCCTGGCCAACCTGGATATCCGCCTGGGCGACAACCGCATCAACGGCAGCGCCAGCCTGCAACAGCGCTTGGCCGGGCAGATCGACATCAAGCTCGCACGCCTGGCCCAGCTGTGGCCGCAGCTGCGTGGGCAGGTCAATGGCCGGCTCGATGTGGCCGGCACGTTGAAGGCGCCCCAGGGCAAGCTCGACCTCAAGGGCCAGCAACTGGTGTTTGAAGACAATCGCCTGCAAGCCCTGAGCCTGGACGCAACGCTGGACAACGCCCAACGCGCGAAGATCGACCTCAAGGGCACAGGCATCCAGGCCGGAGACACCCAGCTCGGCACCCTGACCGCCAGCGCCCAGGGCAATATCAAAAGCCAGAACCTCCAACTGGACCTGATGGGCCCCCTGGTCAAGCTGGCCCTGGCCCTGGACGGCAATCTCGACAAGGGTAACTGGCGCGGGCGCCTGGCCAGTGGCGATGTGCAGGCCGGTGGCCAGGACTGGAAACTGCAAGCCCCGGCAAAAATCGAGCGCATGGCCGACGGCAAGCTGACGTTCGCCGCCCATTGCTGGGTCTCCGGGCCCGCCAGCCTGTGTGGCGAAGACCAGCGGCTGATGCCCGATCCCAAGTTGCGTTACCACCTCAAGCAGTTCCCCATCGACAGCCTGGCGCAATGGCTGCCCAAGGATTTTGCCTGGCAGGGCAAGCTCAACGCCGATATCCAGCTCGACCTGCCGGCCAGCGGCCCTAAAGGCCTGATCGCGGTGGATGCCAGTGGCGGCACGCTGCGGGTCAAGGACAAGGACCAGTGGCTGGATTTCCCCTACGACGCCCTCAAGCTGGAAACCACGCTCAACCCCACGCGCATCGATACCCAGCTGAATTTCCGTGGCGGCAAGCTCGGCGAGTTGCTGTTGCAGGCGCAAATCAACCCGTTGGCGAAAAACAAGCCGATCTCCGGCAATTTCAGCCTCACCGGCCTGGACCTGGCGGTCGCGCGGCCGTTTGTGCCGATGGTGGAAAAACTCAATGGCAAGCTCAATGGCAACGGGCGGATCTCCGGCGGGTTGTTGGCGCCGCAGGTCAACGGCAGCATCAACCTGATCGCCGGCGAGATTTCCGGGCCTGAACTGCCCATCAGCCTTGAAGGCCTGAACGTGCAGGCCCTGATCGCCGGCGAAAGCGTGCAGCTCAACGGCGGCTGGCGCAGTGGCAAGGCCGGGCAGGGCAGCCTCAAGGGGCAGATCGACTGGGGCCGGGCCTTGGTCGTGGACCTCAGTCTGCAAGGCTCGCAACTGCCGGTCACGGTCGAACCCTACGCCGAACTGGAAGTGGCGCCTGACCTGAAGATCACGCTCAAAGACGACAAGTTGGCGATTGCTGGCAATGTGCACATCCCGCGCGGTGATATCACCGTGCGCGAACTGCCGCCGTCGACGGTCAAGGTTTCGGACGACACGGTGATCGTCGGCAGCCAGACCGAAGAGGGCAAGCCGCCAATGGCCATGGCCATGGATATCAACGTGGTGGTGGGCGAGGAGCAGCTCAACTTTGCCGGCTTCGGCCTGACCGCCAAGGTCCAGGGCCGAGTGCATATCGGCGACAACCTGGACACCCGTGGCGAGCTGTGGCTCAACGACGGGCGCTACCGCGCCTACGGCCAGAGGCTGGATGTGCGCCGTGCGCGCCTGCTGTTCGCCGGGCCACTGGACCAGCCGTACCTGGATATCGAAGCCATCCGCAAGACCGACGACGTGATCGCCGGTATCCGCTTGAGCGGCAGTGCCGAGCAGCCGACCACGCAGATCTTCTCGGAACCGGCCATGAGCCAGGAGCAGGCGCTGTCTTACCTGGTACTGGGTCGCCCATTGAGCACCACCGGCGAAGACAACAACATGCTGGCGCAAGCGGCGCTGGGCCTGGGGTTGATGGGCAGTGCCGGCGTGACCTCGGACATTGCCAAGAACCTCGGCATCCAGGACTTTGAACTGGACACCCAGGGCAGCGGCACCAGCACGGCGGTGGTGGCCAGCGGCAAGATCACCGAAAAACTCAGCCTGCGCTACGGGGTCGGGGTGTTCGAGCCGGCCAGCACCATCGCCTTGCGTTACCTGCTGAGCAAGCGGGTGTACCTGGAAGTGGCCAGCGGCGTGGCCAGTTCATTGGATATCTTCTACAAACGGGATTTCTGACGGTCAAACGCCAATCAAACAGTGGAGCTGGCTTGTGTAGGAGCGGGCTTGCCCGCGATAGCGGTGGATCAGTGCCCGATGAGTTGGCTGACACACCGCGATCGCGGGTAAGCCCGCTCCCACACAAACCCACCCCCTATTGTTTTGCGTGATCTTATGGCCTAGGGCTGGCACACCAGCGACACCCGCTCGAAGTTCAGCGCCTTGTCACGTTCGCCCAGCACATAGGGCGCCTGGCATTGCTGCCCGTTCCACTTGATGACCAGGTTGCCCGCATCCTGCTCCATCAACGCCAGCGCCTTGCCGCTGGGGTCTGCAATCGCGATCTGCTGGCCCGCCATATCCTCGATGGCCGCGCCAAACGGCATCGGCTGGTGCTGGGCATCGAACAGCGCAAACTGCACCCGGCGCCCGGTCTTGCTGAGGTAGCGCGCCAGTACCACCGCACCACGGCGTGGCACCACTTGCTGGGTGGCGTTATTAATCTCGATATCCGCGCCCAGGTCGCGGGTGTCCAGGCTGATCCAGTTCACCCGATAGGGCTGGGCGTTGGCGACCACTGCAAAACCGTTGCTGGCGGTTCTGGCTCCGTTGTAGCTGCCAATCTTGACCCCAGCCACATCCGGCACCTGGGCCAGGGCAAAGGTCTCGCCCACGGTTTGCCCCAGGTTGATCCCGCCTGCGTGGGCCACGATCGAGCCGGCCAGGTTGAGGTTTTGCGCGTTGTAGCCGCGGCCTTGGCCCAAACCTGTGCTGATGTCCATGATTGACGTGCGGGTGCTGAAGTTGGCCGATCCCGTGCTACCGCCGGTGCTGCTGTTGCCACCTTGCACCGAATAGTAGGTGTCGCTGTTTTCCGACAGATAACCGCTGACCCCCACTTGGGTGCTGTTGCTGTTCTTTTGCGTACTGGCCGAGACAAACGCACGCGGCGCGCGCGGGGCCGAGCCCAGTGGGAACGACAGCGACAGGTTGACCAGGGTGTCATTGTTCGCCGGGCCGTAATTGCCGACATCCTTGGAGTAGGTGGCCGCCAGGTTGTAGCTCAATTGGCCCCAGTAGTTGCTGTAACCCGCCGACACGCTCTGGGAGCCGCCACGCCCCCAATAACGCTGGTCGCTGGCGTTCATATACAGGTTACCGTATTGCTGGTTGCGGCCCAGGCTCTGGTTGATGGTCAGGTCGGTACGGGTTTTCGAGTTGCCGGTGCGCTTGAGTCCCTCGGTGCTGAGTGCTTCAACGTGGTCGGTCAGGGTCCGATAGCCTTCGGTGGAGTAACGGTAGGCGGCCAGGGTGAAGCTGGTGTCGGTGCCGGTGAAGGTCTTGGCATACAACGCCCGCAGGCTATTACCCCGTACTTTTTCGCCCACGGTACGGCTGGATGAGTGCGTCACATCCACCGACACTGCGCCAATCGGGGTATTGCGGCCTGCGCCCAGGGACAGCGCCTGGAAGTTTTCCGTGGCCTGCACCCCGGCGATGCCCGACAGGTTGCTGCTGATGCCGTAGGCCAGGGTGCTGCTGACAAATTGTGGTGACGCCTGGTCGTCGCTGTTGCTGTTGAACTGGCCGGCCGAGACGCTGTATTTCAGTTGGCCCTGGCGAACCATGATCGGCAGGCTGGAAAACGCCTGCAGCGTCACCCGGCGCCGGCCATCGGCCTCGATGATTGTCACTTCCAGGTCTCCGTTGGAACCGCTGGGGTAGATATCGCTGATCTCGAACGGCCCCGGCGGCACGTTGGCGGTGTACAGGATGTAGTTGTTCTGGCGGATCTCCACGGTCGCGCTGGTCTGCGCCACGCCACGGATGATCGGCGCATAGCCGCGCTCACTGTCGGCGCGCATGCCTTCGTCAGAGGCCAGTTTCAGCCCGCGATAGCGCACGCTGTCGAACAGGTCGGCATCGGAGAAAATATCGCCGGCACTGAATTGGCCCTTCAAGGCGGTCACGTCATGTTGCAGGTAACTGCGGTTGCTTGTGAACGTGTTGGGCCGGCCGGTGCTGCTGTTGAAGTTCGATTCGTTGCGCAGCCGCCAGGCGCCCAGGTTGATACCGTTGCGCAGGCCCAGGTTATTGGACAGCGTGGTGGTGTAGGCGGTGTGGTTGCGGTTGCTGCTCAACTGATAGTTGATAAACGCTGCCGAAACGCCGTCGTCCCATAATGCCGGGTCCACATACCCACGGCGGCCACGCTCCATGGCCTGTTGCGGCACACTGACCAGCAGGCGCAGGCGCGCCACGTCGTAGCGCACGCTGGCGTGTTCAATCAGGGCGGGCAGGTCGTAGCACGCTTGTGGGCCAGCGGCGCTGAGCTTGTCAGTGGCTTGCAACTTGGCCATATCAATGCCCAGTTGTTGCAGCATGTCCAGGGTCAGGCAGGGCTCGACCTGGCCGTTGGCGGGGTTGCGGCGAAAGTCGATATCGCGGCGCCCCACCAGGGTTTCGTTGCTGTAGAGGTCAACCCGGTAGTTGCCGGGCAGTACGCTGTTGGCGGCCAGTAGCAGTTGCAGGTCGACGGAGGACGGTGCGCCCTGCAGGAATGAGGTATTGAACTGCTCAACGGATTCCTGCTCGTTGCCTTCGGCCAGGCAGGTTGTGCTGGCGGTGATGACAATAAACAGCGGCGCCCACGGGGTCAGCCGTCCACGGTGGTTCCCGCCAAGATTGAATCTGCTGCGCATAAGTAAAAACATGTAGGAAACCTATATCACCTCCGATACGAACTAACGGAGCGAAGAGAAATACGGGAGCAATACGTCTGCACGTCCGGCAGCTACATTAAGGCGACTCTGTATTCGGGCTGGCTTGGGAGTCGGCAGTGTTGGACAGTTGCACGGTATAACGATCTTGTGCGCCATAATCGTTGATACTGCTAAATAACAACGTGGCGGTATGGGTGTGATCCAGTTGTTTAAGTACGAACTCTTTTTGTTCGCCCGGTGCAATCATCGCGGAGTCGAACGGCTTATCTTTCAGTTGTCCAGACTCAAGCGTTATATCCGCGATCGAAACGTGATAAAGCCCCGGGTTGTGAACGCGCAGCAGCGTTTTACCGGCACGCTCTTGCAGCCGCCAAGACAACGCGGTGGGCGCCAGGTAGGCATCGGACGGGAGCCCGGCAGGGCGGAAGAACACCTTGATGCGCTGGCGGACCGCAAGCTGCAGGGTGTTTGGGGTGGCCGAGGCCTGGGGGATTTCCTGGACATTGAGCCACACCACCGACTCTTTGTCGGTCGGCATGCCCAGGCCTTCGTAGATCACCCGCAGCAACTGCTGCTCCTGGCCACTGACCCGTGCCAATGGCGGGGTTACTGCAAAAGGCACGGGGTTGGCGTCGGTGCTGTTGGTGTCGATCCAGGACTGGATCAGCACGGTGTCGCCGCTATTGCGCACGGTAATACCGGCTTCCTTGTGCTTGCCGTCGAACACCAGGCGGGTGGCGCTCAGGGAAATGCTGGCGTGGGCCTGGCTGATGGCAAACAGGCCAAGCAGGCTGAGGCACAAGGCCCGAGAGGAGAAAGAAAACATAATGATGACCGCTGGTTGGGAAGAAAGGGCGGGGCTTTAAAGCCCCGCGCCAAGGCATGGGTTTCCCGAAGGCTTATTCGTATTGCAGGGTGAACGGCAGGGTGGCATCCGCTTGACCGGCAACGACTTTGTCCAGTGCGGCAGTGGTGACGTAGGCGGCCGAGAACTTCAGGGTCGCGTTGCTATCTTGCAGGTTGCTCTCGATCTTGGCGGTGGCTGGCGAGCTCAGGTCGATGAGGCCGCCATTGGCATCGAGCAGGGCAATACCGACGTTCTTGGCAGCGCCCAGGCCACCGATCACGCTCAAGACTTTAGTGCCGGCTACGAGGCCTGTGCCTTCGCCTCTGGTCGGTTCAAAGATCAGCGATACTTTGGTGCCGGCGTTGCAGTTGATCTTCATATCGAAGTTTTCAGCACTCAACTTGCCGCTGCCGATCGGTGCGGAGGCAGTGCCCATATCTTTGATGGACACTTCACCCATTGCCACTGAAATATTCTTGTTCAGGCCCGCACCTTCAACGGAGCAGGCGTCGTTGTTAATAACGCCGGTGAAGTTAATGGTACCGCTGCCGGCTTTGACAGGGGCAGGAGCCTCCCCAGCGGCATAGGCGGCGCCAGTGGCGGCAAACATCGAAAGAGTCAGAAGTGCGAGGGAAAACTTTTTCATGCTCAATTCCATTATTAGGGTTAAGAGGTTCTATGAAGTGCAGGAGCACGATATAGAGCCGGCCCTAAGAGAGGAATCAGACGATCCTTAGAAGCGCAGTTTTGAGCAGTGCAGCCAGTTTTGTTAGTTGTGTTTTTTGTTAGTTAAAAAGTTTGCGTTCAATACAGTAGGCCAGCAGCGACTGATCGCTGCTGACTTCCAACTTGCGCATGGCCGATATTTTTTGCGTACTGATGGTTTTGGCACTTCGGTTCAGCCCGCGGGCAATTTCATTGACGCTTTGCCCGGCCACAAATAAACGCAGAATCTCATGCTCTTTGGGCGATAACCGGGTAAAGCGCTGATCCAGGTCGGCGCCCGAGTCCATCACCGAGGTGGATTGCGGCCCGGTATGGCGAACCGGGTTGCCCCGGCCGATGGCCTTGAGCACGGTCTGGATCTCCTCGTACATCTGGTTTTTCTGAATCACGGCCAGCACCCCGAGTTCCTGCAGGCGCGTCAGGATCAGGGGGTTGGAGATCATCGTCAGCACCAGCACACGTACCGTCGGGAAGTGCCGCGTCAGGTATTCCACCAGCTTGAGGCCGTCGCCGTAGGGCGAGTCGGCGGGCATATTGAAATCAGTGATCACCAGGTCCACGGCGGTGCTTTCCAGCAGGCTGACCAGGGTGTTCGAGCACAAGGCCTCGCCCACCACGCGAAAGCGTGCATCGCGCTCGATCAGTTCCCGTACCCCGACCAGCACGATGGGATGATCGTCTGCGATAACAACATTGAGGGTTTCCATGGGGGGATTATCCAAAGTGAGAGGATTCAAGGGCGTCGAGCAAGGTCGTCAACCGAGCCAGGTTTTGCCGGACTTCCAGGGCCAGGGCCGGGGTCATGGCCAGGCCGGTCAGGCGGCATTCCAGCTCGACAAAGGCCATGGCCATGTCGCCGGCCTGCGCGGCGCCCAAGGCGCCGGCCATGCTGTGCAGGTGCTGCGCCACGCCGTTGGCATCGTTGCGTTCGAGTGCCGCCAGCGTGGTGTGGACATCCTGGCGCAAGGTGCTGACAAACAGCTCGCGCATTTTCGGCGACAGCTGTGGCGTATCGACCAGGGCGGGCATGGCGACCTTGCAGTGCTTTTCCAGCTGGGCGCGCAAGGTTGCCAGGTTCAGCGGCTTGACCACCCAGGCATTCATACCGGCGTCGGCGCAGCGCTCGCCTTCTTCGCGCAGCGCGTTGGCGGTCACGCCGATAATCGGCAAGGTTGCATCCTGTTGACGCAAAGCCTTGGCCAGTTGGTAGCCGTTCATCACCGGCATATTCACATCGGTCAGCACCAGGTCGAAGCGCCCGGGCAACCACTGCGCCAGCGCCTGTTCGCCGTTGGCGGCCAGCACCACTGCACAGCCCAGGGCCTCCAGCTGTTCCTTGATGATCGCCGAGTTGATCAGGTTGTCTTCGGCCACCAGCACCTGCAAGTTCAGCGGGCGGGCTTTGGCCGGCAGGGCCGGGCGGTTGTCCGCGTCGGCGCCGTACTGTGCCAGGTAGACCGCCCAGGCAATCGCGCGCAGATCGTCAGCATCGACGACCCAATCGGCACCGCACATCTGTGGCGGGTTCGGCCCGCCCGGCAGGGCGATGACCCGTTGGCCGGGCCAGGGCGGGCAGCCGGGCAGGGGCGACAGGTCCACCAGCAGCGCCGTGGAAGGCGGCGTGTCCGCCATGGCGAGGCGGCTGTCCAGGCCCAGGCGCTCGAACCAGCCCAGCAGGTGCTGCGCCTGTTCGAGCACCTGCCCGCGGATATAGACGGCGGGTGTACCGGGGCTGAATGTGGGGCAGTCGGCCAAGGTGCCCGGCAGCGTTTGCAGCTCGACTTGCAAGGTAAAGCTGCTGCCCAGGCCGGGCTCGCTGACCACGTTCAATTGGCCGTGCATCAACTCGCACAACCATTTGCAAATCGCCAGGCCCAGACCGGCCCCGGCCTGGCTGGTGGCATCGTCGGCCTGGTAGAACGGGTCGAACAGTTGCGGTTGCTGGGCTGGGGAAATGCCCACGCCGGAGTCGCTGACCTGCCATTGCAGGCGCACATGGCCGTCTGCGCTGCCCAGCACCCGTACCCGCAGGACCACGCGGCCGTTATCGGTGAACTTGATCGCGTTGCTCAGCAGGTTGTTGAGGATCTGGCGAAGCCGCAACGGGTCGCCGCGCAGCCGGGCCGGCAGTTGTGCATCGATGCAGGCATAGAGCTGCAAGCCTTTGCTGCGGGCGAACGCGCTGTAGGTGCGTACGCTGTCTTCGGTCAGTTCCAGCGGGCAGAAGTCCTGGAGTTCGAGGGTCATCTGCCCGGACTCGATCTTCGACACATCCAGCACATCGCTGATCAGTTGGAACAAGGTGGTCGAGGAGCGCTGGATGGTGTGCAGGTAATCCTGCTGGCGCGGGGCGAGCGGGGTGAGGCCGAGCAGTTCCAGGGTCCCCAGTACGCCATACAGCGGGGTGCGGATTTCATGGCTCATGGTCGCCAGGAAGCGGCTCTTGGCCTGGTTCGCCGAGTCGGCGGCCTGGCGCGCGTCTTCCAGGGCGGCGGCGTCCTCGATATGCCGGGTCACATCATGTGCCGTACACAGCCAGGCATCCTGGCCCTGGTAGCGAGTGGGCACGAAGGCGACATGCAGGTGACGCCCGTCGATCTCAAGGTCGGCCTGGCCCGGTGCGGTCGGCGGTTGCTGTTGCAGCAGGTCGATCAGTTGCCGGGTGTCGTGCCATTGCCGGGCATGCTGGTTTTGCACCAGCCTGTGGTGATCGCTGCGGCGGATGACCCACAGGCCGGTCGGCGCGGTGTCAATGACGGCCCGGCTGAAGGCCTCGCTTTCAGCGATGCTGGCGTGGGCCTGATGGGCCGGCAGCACCACACGGGCCTTGTACCAGCGATTGAAGGCCCGGCTGCAGCCCAGCATCGCCAGCACCAGGGCCACCAGGCCCAGCAATGGCCAGAAGGCGTAGTCCAGGAACCGTTGCAGCGTGATCACGTAGATCGCCGTCCAGTGTTGTGCGCCGGGGCTGACCAGCTTGAACACCAGGCCGTCGCGGGTGACATTGACGCCTTCGTCCAGCACTTGGCCGGGTTGGACGGCCCCGGTCAAGACCGCGCCGGCGGGGCTGATCAAAGTGACCCGATCGTAGATCGACCACTGCAGCAAGCGCTCGATGTTATTGACCTGGGACAGGCTCAACAGCGAGGCCACCACCGCCCAGTTGTTGGCGCCTTCGACGGCCATTGCGGTGGGGGCCAGGTTGATATTGACATAGGCCAGCAGGACAGGGGTTTGCGGGGGGCCGGGAGGCGGCTGGTAAGATTCCCAGTGCACCTGATGAGCCGATTGCGACGGGTTTGGCAGGCGCTGGCGTTCTTTCAAGCGGGTGATGATGTCCACCAGCGTCGTCATCTGCACCTGTTCGCCACCGCGCGTCCGGCCGGTGGCGGGCACGGTCAGGTCGAAGTTATCCGGGCCATTGATCAGGAACACCTGGGGCGAGTGATAGTGCGAGGCCGCCCAGAACGCGCTGTAGTAGGCGGCCAGGTAAGCGCCCAGGGCGAATATTTTGGGGTGTTGGCTGGCGGCAATCTTGTCCGGGTTGATTTTCACGCTATAGGGCAGGGAAAACCGCAACCCCCGGCCCAGGTAGATATTCGGCCCCTCTTCGGGCAACGGCTGTTGCAGATAGGGGGGCAGTATGCCTTTGGGGTTCAACTGTCCCTTGCTGCTTTCCCGGGAGATGGCGCCCAGGAACACTTCCTGCTCGTGGATGTTCTCCATCAGGCGGGCAAAGTGGAACTGCAAGGTATCGCGCTGTTCATCGACCATGCGCTGCACCCCCAGGAAACTGATGCCCAGCAGCAACAGCGCCAGGGCGCCGAGTACCAGTAAGCCTTTATTGCGGCGCAGCGAGCTGCTGGCCAGTTTTTCCAGGAAGGCGTTGGGATGATGCATTACGGCGCCTTTACGGCAGTAGGGGCACAGCTTTTAAACACAATGACCTCGATAGCGAGCGACGTTCGTCAACACCCTGGCGAAGGCCAATAAGCGTTTGCCGGGCCGTCATGGCTCAGCAAGTGCTGGAACTGGTCCGAAGGCACGGCGTGGGAGATCAGGAAGCCTTGGACCTGAGTGCAGTTGATTTTACGCAACAGCGCAAGTTCTTGTGCGGTTTCTACGCCTTCTGCCACGACCGTCAAGCCCAATTGGCGGCCCAGGCTGACGATACTGGTGAGCGCCTGGGCCAATTCCTCATTGGCGTTGCAGCCTTGCACCAGCGCGCGGTCGATTTTCAGCTCGGTGAACGGTGCCGACACCAGGTTCATATAAGAGCTGTAGCCCTTGCCGAAATCATCCTGGGACAGGCCGAACCCCTTGATCCGCAGGCGGCAGGTCCCGGCGTAGAAATTGCTGATGTCGTCGGGCACCGAACACTCCATCAACTCAAAGCAAATCCGCCCGGGCAAGCCTTGGTGTTCGAGGACGAAGGCCAGGATGCGGTCGGGCAGGTCGTGGCTGTTGAGCAGGTGCGTGGGCAGGTTGATCGACACCGGGATGTCATAGCCTTCCTGGCGCCAGACGGCCTGGGCCGCCATCGCCTGTTCCAGCACGCGCCACAGCAGGCGTTCTTCCAGGCCGCAGGCGATCAGCGCCGGCAGGAACAGGCCGGGCAGCAGCGTGCCGTACTCGGGGTGATCCCAGCGCACCAGGGCTTCGGCGGCGACGATGCGGCCATTGCTCAGGGCTTTCTTGGGTTGGAACCAGGCTTGCAACTGGCCGTTATCCAGTGCGGCCAGAATCGCCTGGCGGTCGATACCAGGCTGGGTTTGCGCCGGTGCGGTGTGGCGCAGCAGCTTCAGTTGGTCAGTCAGGCAGCGCAGGGCGGCGGCATTCACCGGCTTGGAAATCAGCCCGAGCACTTTCACCTGCAGGTTGCTCGCCACCAGGCTGGCGCCCATCAGCATGCGCCGCGAGGCGGCGCTCATGATCGCCAGGGCCGGTCGCGAAGGGTGGGCGGCCAGGCCCTGGATAAATTGCACGCCGTCCATGCCCGGCATCAGCAGGTCGGTGAGCACCAGGTCAAAATCCTGTTGTCCCAGGCAGGCCAGTGCCTGCTCTCCGTCGCTCGCGTACGTCAGGTCAAAGTCGCCCAATTGGTTGAACAGGTTCTGCAGGAACAGGTGCTGGAAGGGGTGGTCTTCGACAATCAAAATGCTACAGCGCTTCATGGGGAACTCGTCCGTAGGGAGCCAGGGCATTGAACAGGGCTCGCAGGGTAAAGGGTTTGACCAGGCAGTGATTCATGCCGGCGGCCAGGCAGAGGGTGTCTTCACCGCGCAGGGCATTGGCGGTGGCGCCGATGATCGGGACGGTGCAGCCCCGGCGCCGGAGGGTTTCGGCCAGTTCGTAACCGTTGAGAACCGGCATGTTGACGTCGGTCAGGACGATATCGAATGCGTCGTCGTGCCAGCGTGACAGGGCCTCCTCGCCATTGCTGGCGAGTTCCACGGTGCAGCCCAGTTCTTCAAGCTGGTCGCGCAGGATCAACTGATTGATGACGTTGTCTTCGGCGACCAGGATGTGCAGGTGCAGCGGCGACAAGTCACGCAGCTCAGCCAGCGCCTGGGGCTGCGCCGCCTGGCCACCCTGGGCCTGGTGAACGGCCCGGTGGATCGCATGCAGGTCATTGAGGTTGACCTTCCAGCCATCGGCGCTGGCCAGGACCTGTGGGCCATGCCATTGGGCGGTCAGCGGCTCGGCGATGGCGCCGGGGTGCAGTTCGAGCAACACGCAAGTTGCCGTCGGTTCGGTGCCGGGCGGCAGGCCGACCTGCGCCCGGGCGCCCCAGCGGCGTAACCAGCCGCTGATACTCTCGGCCAGCTCACGGATGGGCGAGACCACATACACGACCTCTGGCGCCAACAGCGGCTGGGCCTGCGGTGCCGTGCTGCTGGCGGACGGCTGTTCCAGCGGCATGATCAGGGAAAAACTGCTGCCCAGGCCAGGCTCGCTGACCATGCGCAGGGTGCCATTCATCAAGTGGGTCAGGCGCAGGCAGATCGCCAGGCCAAGGCCGGTGCCGGCCACTACCTGGTGGTTGCCTTCGGTCTGGTAGAACGGCTCGAAAATAGACGGCTGGTCTTCATGGGCAATGCCTTTGCCGGTGTCCGAGACTTGCCACTGCAGGCACACACGTTCACCGTCGCGGCTCAACGGCTTGACCCGCAGCACCACGCGCCCGGAGTCGGTGAACTTGACCGCGTTGCTCAGCAGGTTGTTGAGGATCTGGCGTACGCGGCTGACATCGCCGATCAGCCACTGCGGCAATTGCGGGTCGAGGCAGGCATACAACAGCAAGCCTTTGCGCTGCGCCGCCGCCGCGTACCCCTGCACCACCTCTTGCACCAGGGTCGGCAAGCAGAACTCACTCAACTCCAGGGCCAGTTGCCCGGCCTCGATCTTCGACACATCCAGCACATCGCAGATCAGTTGCAGCAGGGTGGCCGAAGAGCCTTCGATGGCGTGCAGGTAGTTCTTCTGCTGGGCATCCAGCTGGGTGCGGGCGAGTAATTCCAGGGTGCCCAGGACGCCATACAGCGGCGTGCGGATTTCGTGGCTCATGGTTGCCAGGAACAAGGTCTTGGCTTGGTTGGCGGCATCCGCCGATTGGCGTGCCTGCTCCAGCGCCGCTTCGATTTGCGTGCGCGCGCTGATGTCGCTGAAGGCGCACAGCAACACGTCTTCGCCTTTATAGCGGGTGGGCGCGCTGCTCAGGTACAGGTGGCGGCCATCGGCGGTTTCAAAGTAGTCGCTCAGGCGAGGGACGGTGGGGTGGAACGCGTCGCGAATCCAGCCGGGCCCCAGTTCCTCGGCACAGTGGCCCAGCCAGTGTTGGGCGAGGGTGTTTTTCAGCACCACCTGGCCATCGGTGCGGCGCAGTACGCACAGGGCCACGGGGGCGGTCTGGATCACGTCGCGGCTGAACAGCTCGCTTTCCACCAGGGCCTGGATGCGGTGGAGCGCCGGGGTGATGACGCGCAGCTCCAGGCGCCGGGTCAACAGGCAGACCAGGCTGATGCTCAGCAGGCAGAACAACAGGGCGCCGGCCATTTGCGGCCACAGAGCCTGCAACACCGCCCGCAGGTCGATGGAGTAGGTGAGCTGCCAGTCCGAGGATTTCAATTGTTTGCGCAGCACCAACTGCTCGGGCAACCAGCCCGGGCCGACAAAGCCGAAAAAATCCTGCTGGTGCAGTTGCGGCAGGTGCTGCCCCGGTGGCGGTTTCTGGCTGTTGCTAAACAGCGCCATGCCCTGGGAGTTGAACATGGTGAACTCGCCGGCACTGTGGTCATCCAGGGCGCTGGACACTTCGCGGTCATCCATTTCCAGGCCGAGCCAGCCGGAGTTCACGTCTCGTTCGTCCAGGCGGATAAAAATGTACAACTGCGAGTGCCCGTCGAACGCGTGGGTCAGCCAGAGTTCCTGCAAGGTGTTCTCAAGCCTGAGGGTGTGCAACCGGTCCAGCATGGCCCGGGGGAAGTCGGCGGGCACCGCCGTGGCGTTATACAGGCGCAGCACCTGGCCCTCGGTGCTGACATAGAGCAGGTTGAGCCGCTTGGCTTGCAAATAGTCGCGCATGCGTTGGGTCAGCCAGATGCTCCACTGCTTGCCTGGGGTCTGCCCCAGCAGCAGGCGGATCTCTTCATTCGACACGGGCAGGTTCTGCTTGGTCTTGCGCGTGGCCGACAGGCTCAGGCTCTCCAGCAGGGCTTCACGGGTGGTGAAAAAGGTGTGTGCCTCGGCGATGGCGCTGCTCATATAGCTGCGCCGTTGGGACACTTCATTGTTGAACGTGAACCACAGGAAGCTGTACACGCCACCGAGGATACCCACCAGCAGCACCAACGCAAAAATGCGCAGCAGACGCCGCGCAGCATGGGGTGTGGACAGGACCGGGCTGATCTGATGGAGGTAGTTCTTTAATCTCATCCCGGCACTCTAGGGACAGCCGGGTGTAGGAAAAATCAGACGATCCTTAGTTTGTTACAGGTAGTTCGCGATAAAGGTGACATCGCTATTGGCACTGCCGGCCAGTTACCAAGCAACCTAACTATTTGTTTGACATTCGCTGCCTAAGCAGTAATATTTCGTCACATATTGGCTGCCTAGGCAGTAATAAGGTGACTTTCGATGGCACACTTCACCCCGGAAAACTTTCATAACTGCCATCTAGGCCTGTTGCTGGGCCGCGCCGCGATTCTCAAGGACCGCATCATCGACACCCATATGGAACCCCACGGCATCACCGCCGCGCAGTTCAAGGTGTTGATCATCATGGCCCAGTTTGGCGTCGACACCCCGGCGGAACTGTGCCGCCACCTGTCCCTGGACAGCGGCTCGATGACCCGCATGCTCGACCGCCTGGAGCAAAAAGACCTGCTGGCGCGTAAGCGTTCCGAACAGGACCGACGCCAGGTGCAACTGGTGCTCACTGCCGCCGGCCAACGCCTGGCGGACAGGCTGCCGCACATCGGCGCCCAGGCCCTTAACCAACTGGCCGGCGCGCTGGAGCCCGGCGAGTTGCAGACCCTGGAACACATCCTCAAAAAAATCCTTATCGCGGCAGGTGATCCCATCACGCTCCAGCGCGTAGGGCGTACTGATTAACCCGAGGTACTGGTCATGGCGACTGCCCAAACAAACAACACCGCTGAACCCCAACCCAACGACAGCAACCCGCGCAAACGCAAAGTCCTGTTGCTGGGCCTGGCGCTGCTCGTCGTGCTCGGCGTCGTGGGCGTGTGGGGTTGGTACACGCTGTATGGCCGCTGGAGCGAGAGCACCGACGATGCCTACGTCAACGGCAACGTGGTGGAAATCACCCCGTTGGTCACCGGCACCGTGGTCAGCATTGGTGCCGACGATGGCGACCTGGTCCATGAAGGCCAGGTGCTGATCAACTTCGACCCCAACGACGCAGCCGTCGGCCTGCAAAGCGCCCAGGCCAACCTGGCGCGCACGGTGCGCCAGGTGCGCGGCCTGTACAGCAATGTGGATGGCATGAAGGCCCAGGTGCTGGCGCAAAAAGCCCAGGTGCAAACCGCCCAGGACAACTTCAACCGCCGCCGAATCCTGGCACAGGGTGGGGCGATTTCCCTGGAAGAACTGTCCCATGCCCGCGATGCCCTGAGCGCGGCGAGCAACTCACTGGCCAACCTGCAACAGCAGCTCAATACCTCCACCGCGTTGGTGGATGACACGGTGATTTCGTCCCACCCGGATGTGCAGGCCGCTGCCGCGCAACTGCGCCAGGCCTACCTGGCCTATGCGCGCAGCACCCTGATTGCACCGGTCACCGGCTACGTGGCCAAGCGCACTGTGCAACTGGGCCAGCGGGTTGAGCCAGGGACTGCGTTGATGGCAGTGATTCCCCTGGACCAACTGTGGATCGATGCCAACTTCAAGGAAACCCAACTGCGCAATATGCGGATCGGCCAGCCAGTGGATATCGAGACCGACCTCTATGGCAGCGATGTGAAGTACAGCGGCACCATCGACAGCCTCGGTGCTGGCACCGGTAGCGCCTTTGCCCTGCTGCCGGCGCAGAACGCCACCGGTAACTGGATCAAGATCGTGCAACGGGTGCCGGTGCGTATTCATATCAATGCCCAGGAGTTGGCCCAGCACCCGTTGCGGGTGGGCTTGTCGACCCTGGTGAACGTCAACTTGCACGACCAAAGCGGCCCGGTGCTGGCGCAACAGCCGCCGCAAAAAGCATCGTTCAGTACCCCGGTGTATGACCGCCAGTTGGCCGAGGCCGACGCGATGATCACCCGGTTGATCCATGACAACAGCGTGGCCGCGCCCAAGGCAGCACAACGCTGATGAGCCATAACGCCTCCTTCACGCCGCCCAGCTTGCTGATGGCCACCATTGGCCTGTCCCTGGCGACCTTTATGCAGGTGCTCGACACCACCATCGCCAACGTGGCGTTGCCGACCATCTCCGGCAACCTGGGGGTGAGTTCGGAGCAGGGCACCTGGGTCATCACCTCATTTGCCGTGAGCAATGCCATCGCGCTGCCGCTGACCGGCTGGTTGAGCCGGCGTTTTGGCGAGGTGAAGCTGTTTTTATGGGCCACCCTGTTGTTTGTGCTGGCCTCGTTCCTGTGCGGTGTCTCCACTTCGATGCCCGAGCTGATCGGCTTCCGGGTCCTGCAAGGCCTGGTGGCGGGCCCGTTGTACCCGATGACCCAGACCCTGCTGATCGCGGTGTACCCACCGGCCAGGCGCGGCATGGCCCTGGCATTGCTGGCGATGGTCACGGTGGTCGCGCCGATTGCCGGGCCCATCCTCGGCGGCTGGATTACCGACAGCTACAGCTGGCCGTGGATCTTCTTTATCAACGTGCCCATCGGGATTTTTGCGGTGATGGTGGTGCGTGCGCAGCTCAAGAAACGCCCGGTGGTCACCAGCCACCAGCCGATGGACTATGTCGGGCTGCTAAGCCTGATCGTCGGGGTCGGTGCCTTGCAGATCATCCTCGACAAGGGCAATGACCTGGACTGGTTCGAGTCCAATTTCATCCTCATCGGTACGGCGATCTCGGTGATCGCCCTGGCGGTGTTCGTGATCTGGGAAATGACCGACAAACACCCGGTGGTCAACCTGCGCCTGTTTGCCCACCGCAACTTTCGTATTGGCACCATTGTGCTGGTGCTGGGCTACGCCGGGTTCTTCGGGATCAACCTGATCCTGCCGCAATGGCTGCAGACACAGATGGGCTACACCGCCACCTGGGCCGGGCTGGCGGTGGCGCCGATCGGCATCCTGCCGGTGTTGATGTCGCCGTTTGTCGGCAAGTATGCGCACAGGTTAGACCTGCGCCTGCTGGCCGGCCTGGCATTCCTGGCGATGGGCCTGAGTTGCTTTATGCGCGCCAGCTTCACCCATGAAGTGGACTTCCAGCACATCGCCATGGTGCAGCTATTCATGGGCATCGGTGTGGCGCTGTTCTTCATGCCGACCTTGAGCATCCTGATGTCCGACCTGCCACCGCACCAGATCGCCGACGGCGCTGGCCTGGCGACCTTCCTGCGGACCCTGGGTGGCAGCTTTGCCGCATCGCTGACCACCTGGATCTGGATTCGCCGGGCGGACCAGCACCATGCCTACATGAACGAGAGCATGAGTGTGTACGACTCGGCCACCCGCGATGCACTGGACACCCTGGGCGGCGCCGGCCACAAGGCCTATGCGCAACTGGACCAGATCCTCACCAGCCAGGCGTACATGATGTCCACCGTGGATTACTTCACGCTGCTGGGGTGGATGTTCATGGGCTTGATCCTGCTGGTGTGGCTGGCCAGGCCGCCGTTTATGGCGAAGGCGGGGCCGGCGGCGTCAGGTCACTGATCTTGCAGGGCAATGCAATCAACATGTGGGAGCTGGCAAGCCAGCTCCCACATGTTGATCGGTGTTGTGCCTGGGGTTATGCGCCCGGCAACGCTAACTGCGGATTGACGAAGTCAAACGCCGCCAGTTGAAACCCTTGCTCATCCACCTGCAACGCCCATCCCTGCTTGTCCCAATCCCCGAGCACGATGCGCTTGGCCGCCTGTTCGCCAATCTGCAATTTGTGGATGGCCGGGCGGTGGGTGTGGCCGTGGACCAGGGTCCGTACGCCGAAGGCCTGCATCACCCGTGGCACTTCCTCGGGCGTCACATCGACAATGTCGTTGGCCTTCATGCGCGTCTGGGCACGGCTTTCACTGCGCAGCTTGCGCGCCAGTCTATGGCGGGTGCGCAAGGGCAGGTGACGCAGGATAAACAGCACGACGGGGTTACGCAGGATGCGCCGCAGCTTCATATAGCCGAGGTCGCGGGTACACAGGCTGTCGCCGTGCATCAACAGCACGGGCTCGCCATACATCTGCACGACGCTGGGGTCCTTGAGCAAGGTCGCGCCTGCTGCTTTGCAGAACGCCTTGCCGATCAGGAAATCGCGGTTGCCGTGCATCAGGAATATTTGGGTGCCGCTGTCGCTCAGCTCACGTAGAGCCGCGCAAATCGAACGCTGGAACGGGGTCATGCCATCGTCGCCAATCCAGGCTTCAAAAAAGTCCCCGAGGATGTACAACGCTTGCGCGCCACGGGCGCGGCCGTGGAGTAAATCCAGAAACGCCCGGGTAATGTCCGGGCGCTCCTCTTCCAGATGCAAATCTGAAATCAGCAATATCACGCAATGATCTCGGCTTTCTCGATGATCACGTCGTCTGCGGGTACGTCCTGGTGGCCGGACTTCATGGTGGTGGAAACCCCCTTGATCTTGTCCACGACGTCGGTGCCTTCGGTGACTTTACCGAATACCGCGTAACCCCAACCCTGCACGGTCTTGGCGCTGTGGTTGAGGAAGGCGTTGTCGGCCACGTTGATGAAGAACTGCGCGGAGGCCGAATGCGGCTCCATGGTACGGGCCATGGCGACGGTGTACTTGTCGTTGGAAAGACCGTTGTCCGCTTCGTTCTGGATGCTTGGACGCTTGTCTTTCTTTTCTTTCATGCCGGGCTCGAAACCGCCGCCCTGGATCATGAAGTTGCCGATGACACGGTGGAAAACGGTGTTTTCGTAGTGGCCGGCGTTAACGTATTCGATGAAGTTGGCGACGGTGGTCGGCGCTTTCTCGGCGTTCAGTTCGATGACGATGTCACCGTGGTTGGTGGTCAGTTTGACTTGAGTCATGTTCATTACTCTTTTCAGGGAATTCGTGGGTTCGGACGCCTGGGCACCCAACCGGGTTGGCTAAACTGCGACCAAGGCGCGCAGTTTAGCGTGCCCGTCAGGAATTTCGAGGTGGTTTTTTACCGCCCGGGTAATTAAAGCAGCAGTTTTTGGTCGTGCTCTGTCAGGCGGTTGACAGGTTCGGCTATGATAAGCCCTTTGTTTTATCGGCCCTACTTCGGGCCACGTACTTCGTCTGTTCAAGGATCCTATGAGCAAGCCCACTGTCGACCCTACCTCGAATTCCAAGGCCGGACCTGCCGTCCCGGTCAATTTCCTGCGCCCGATCATCCAGGCGGACCTGGATTCGGGCAAGCACACGCAGATCGTCACCCGTTTCCCGCCTGAGCCCAACGGTTACCTGCACATCGGCCATGCCAAGTCGATTTGTGTGAACTTCGGCTTGGCCCAGGAGTTCGGTGGCGTCACGCACCTGCGTTTCGACGACACCAACCCGGCCAAGGAAGACCAGGAATACATCGACGCCATCGAAAGCGACATCAAGTGGCTGGGCTTTGAATGGTCCGGTGAAGTGCGCTATGCCTCCAAGTATTTCGACCAGTTGTTCGACTGGGCCGTGGAGCTGATCAAGGCCGGCAAGGCCTATGTCGACGACCTGACCCCGGAGCAGGCCAAGGAATACCGCGGCAGCTTGACTGAGCCTGGCAAGAACAGCCCGTTCCGCGAGCGTTCGGTAGAAGAGAACCTGGACTGGTTCACCCGCATGCGCGACGGCGAGTTCCCGGACGGCGCCCGCGTACTGCGGGCCAAGATCGACATGGCCTCGCCGAACATGAACCTGCGCGACCCGATCATGTACCGCATCCGCCACGCCCATCACCACCAGACCGGTGACAAGTGGTGCATCTATCCCAACTACGATTTCACCCACGGTCAGTCGGACGCCATCGAAGGCATCACCCACTCCATCTGCACCCTTGAGTTTGAAAGCCATCGCCCGCTGTACGAATGGTTCCTCGACAGCCTGCCGGTGCCGGCGCACCCGCGTCAGTACGAGTTCAGCCGCCTGAACCTGAACTACACCATCACCAGCAAGCGCAAGCTCAAGCAACTGGTCGATGAAAAGCACGTGTTCGGCTGGGATGACCCACGCATGTCGACCCTGTCGGGCTTCCGCCGTCGCGGTTACACCCCGGCATCGATCCGCAACTTCTGCGAGATGGTCGGCACCAACCGCTCCGACGGTGTGGTTGACTACGGCATGCTTGAGTTCAGCATCCGCCAGGACCTCGACGCGAACGCACCGCGCGCCATGTGCGTGCTGCGTCCGTTGAAAGTCGTGATCACCAACTACCCAGAAGGCCAGGTCGAGCACCTCGAACTGCCGCGCCATCCACAGAAAGAAGAGCTGGGCGTGCGCAAGCTGCCGTTCGCTCGTGAAATCTACATCGACCGCGATGACTTCATGGAAGCGCCGCCCAAGGGCTACAAGCGCCTGGAGCCGAACGGCGAAGTGCGCCTGCGCGGCAGCTACGTGATCCGCGCCGATGAAGCGATCAAGGACGCCGAGGGCAACATCGTCGAACTGCGTTGCTCCTACGATCCAGACACCCTGGGCAAGAACCCGGAAGGCCGCAAGGTCAAAGGCGTGGTGCACTGGGTGCCGGCGGCGGCCAGCATCGAGTGCGAAGTGCGCCTGTACGATCGTCTGTTCCGTTCGGCCAACCCCGAGAAGGCCGAAGACAGCGCCAGCTTCCTGGACAACATCAACCCTGACTCCCTGCAAGTGCTGACCGGTTGTCGTGCCGAACCGTCTTTGGGCGACGCACAGCCGGAAGACCGTTTCCAGTTCGAGCGCGAAGGCTACTTCTGCGCGGATATCAAGGACTCGAAACCTGGTCAGCCGGTATTCAACCGTACCGTGACCTTGCGTGATTCGTGGGGCCAGTGATTCAGTCTTAAGGATTCGTCGTGCTAACGATCTACAACACGCTCAGCAAGAGTAAAGAAGTCTTCAAGCCGCTGGATGGCAACAAGGTGCGCATGTACGTGTGCGGCATGACCGTGTACGACTATTGCCACATCGGCCACGGCCGCAGCATGGTTGCCTTTGACCTGGTGACCCGCTGGTTGCGTTTCAGCGGCTATGACTTGACCTATGTGCGCAACATCACCGACATCGACGACAAGATCATCAATCGCGCCAATGAAAACGGCGAGTCGTTCGACGCGCTGACCGAGCGCATGATCGCCGCCATGCATGAGGACGAGGCGCGCCTCAATATCCTCAAGCCAGACATGGAACCACGCGCCACGGACCATATCCCTGGCATGCACGCGATGATCCAGACCTTGATCGACAAGGGCTACGCCTACGCCCCGGGCAATGGCGACGTGTACTACCGCGTCGCCAAGTTCATGGGCTACGGCAAGCTGTCGCGCAAGAAAATCGAAGACCTGCGCATCGGCGCCCGCATCGAAGTCGACGAAGCCAAGCAAGACCCGCTGGACTTCGTGCTGTGGAAGGCCACCAAGCCCGGAGAGCCGAGCTGGGAATCGCCCTGGGGCGCCGGGCGTCCGGGCTGGCACATCGAATGCTCGGTGATGTCCACCTGCTGCCTGGGCGAGACCTTCGACATTCATGGCGGCGGCAGCGATCTTGAGTTCCCGCACCACGAAAACGAAATTGCCCAAAGCGAAGCGGCCACCGGCAAGACCTACGCCAACGCGTGGATGCATTGCGGCATGATTCGCATCAATGGCGAGAAGATGTCCAAGTCCTTGAACAACTTCTTCACCATCCGCGACGTGCTGGAAAAGTATCACCCGGAGGTTGTGCGTTACCTGCTGGTATCGAGCCATTACCGCAGCGCCATCAACTACTCGGAAGACAACCTCAAGGACGCCAAGGGCGCCCTGGAACGGTTCTACCACGCCTTGAAAGGCCTGCCGGTGGTGGCGCCGGCCGGTGGCGAGGCATTTGTTGAACGCTTCACCACGGTGATGAACGACGACTTCGGCACCCCCGAAGCCTGCGCGGTGCTGTTCGAGATGGTCCGCGAGATCAACCGCCTGCGCGAGAGCGATCTCGCCGCTGCGGCCGGCCTGGCGGCCCGCCTCAAGGAACTGGCCAGCGTGCTGGGCGTGCTGCAAATGGAAGCCGACGACTTCCTGCAAGCCGGCGCCGAAGGGCGTGTGGACGCAGCCCAAGTCGACGCCCTGATCCAGGCCCGCCTGAATGCCCGTGCCAACAAGGACTGGGCAGAGTCCGACCGCATCCGCGACCAACTCACCGCCATGGGCGTGGTGTTGGAAGACGGCAAGGGCGGGACGACGTGGCGTTTGGCTGACTGACGGCTGATTGCTTCAAACTGAATAAAACGCCCCGACTGGTTCGGGGCGTTTTTGTGTGTGGTGGTTTTGTGAGTCAAGGCTGCTCAACCGTTAATCGGCCTCTACTCAGATAACAACCTTAGATAAGGAGGTGCCGGACTGACTGCATAAGCGCAACTTTTTGCGTCATTGCAGATCGTTTCATGGTGTTGGTCATTCTTGAAGTGCAGGGCAACCCCGTCGTCAGCTGCGTAAGCGGGGTGCACTCCCTTGAGTTTCACAAGCTCAACAAATGATTCTGCTCTTCCTGCCTCTGAGCTGAAATGCGGACACAGCGCGCCGGGAAGTAAGCCCAGGCCATCAATCAGGGCGAAGGCTCCCCCTGAGTCGGAGTGGCCGTAGTCGAACCAGCAAATGGCTCCGGCACTGACACCACAAAGCACCTTGCCACTTTCCCATGCCTTCCTTAGCAAGCCAACTACACCAAACTCGCGCCAAATAGCTAACATGGCGCGCGTATTCCCGCCTGCTACATAAACGATGTCGGCCTGTTCAAACAACGATGCAATATGGCCAGCGTCGGGAAACGGCGGAATAAAAAACGTCAAGCAGGTGACAGTGCAACCGATGCTTTCGTATTTGGTGATGAAGTCGGAAATTTTCAGGCGGTCATCGCCATTGGCTGTGGAGATATAGAGAACGGTGGGATGTGCTTTGCCCGAGATTGCGACGATGTGTTCGTCAATGCGAGTCATGCAGGTCATTTTCTCGGCTGACTCCCCACCAATAACCATTATGGACTTATCCATCACGACCTCTGCCTCGTCCTGAATTTCCGCTTTTTCAAGGTCTTTGAACACTAGGAAATATAATTCAAACACATTGCTCAAGGTAGCAAAGATCAAAGGTGGGAGCTGTCGAGCCCCAGCGAGGCTGCGATGGCGGCGGCGCTGCCAGTATTTATATTGTGTGAGGCACCGCTATCGCAGCCTCGTTGCGGTTAATGGCAGTCAGATGGGATTTTCCCGTTTATCCGAAGTAGGTCGAACGAATGTGATAGCGACCAGGGAGCTAAAGAAAGGTGGCATCAATTCTTGATACTTCTAATTTTATAAACTGGTCGTTTAGCTCGGGATGTTCATAATGAATTTCCTCACCATGAAATACAGTAAAGGTGTTGAAAATATCGTTGCAGAGCTTGCCGTAAAGAAAGTAAGCGTACCCATTTCCTTTTTTCTCAACTAGGCGGTCGATAGAGGTAACGCTTTGAATTTCATAGTTTTCAGTAAGAGTCAACGTCAACTCAATGTCGTAGGTGTTGCCTATTGAGATTTCATAAGGGTAGACGCTGGCAAAGCAGTTTACAGTGATACCGTCGATGACAAGCGTGACGTCTTCGTCCACATGTTCGTTGATCGCCACTACCAGCGCCTTTTTTAGGTTATTCGGTGTAGGGTCTGATGATTTTTTCAGTGGCGTTGCCATTTATGGTTCTCCAAAATTCTTTACCACTTTTTGTGTGCAAAGTTGTTATTTGACCTGCGTTATTGACACCCGGACTAAGGGGGCGGATCTGTTTAACGCTGCGCAAGAACACTGATCGTGAGTGTTTCCGCCGTTCATACAGAGATTAATGGCTCGTGGGCGGACCAATGGGAGCTTACTGCTGTATTGACTCGCGATTAAATAGAGTTGTCCCGTTTATCCATTTTTCGTTGTCTCTCCGTGGTAGCGGATAAGGCATTCGAGCAGTACTTCCATGAACTGTCTTTGGTCTATTATTTCGTCTTCAAAATAAGTATCTAAAAGATAAAAAACGGAGTCGAAAGTGTCGTTGATTGACAGGTAGTGGCTAATCGTATTTATAAACCATTGTTGTTCCTCTTTCGTATACGTGAAGAATTCAGGCTTTGTCAGAGTGTCGAATAGTTCAGAGAGCTCTTTTCGGTCATTGACATTTTTTGATACTATGATTTCCTCTCTTTCCAGATTTTTTGTGTTTTCTATATTGTATGTGAAAAGCAAGCCGCGAATTATTGATAGTTTTGGCTGTCGTTTCATTTTAAAAGTCCGTATAAGGCGATAAAGAAGGCGGATCTATTTAATAAAAGGTAAAGGGGGCGGATCTATTTAACAAAGTGCACAGATGACGACTATAAGCGTTTGCCGAGTATCACACCTTAGTGGTTGGCTTCATCCAGGCGCACAAGTTAAGAGGGGCATTAATGGCGGACTTTTTTAATTGGCTCGGGATTAAATATGTCCGTCACTTTTTATCAACGCTCATCACACCGTAGTGGATGGTTTCATCCAAGCATACAAACTCAGGAATGATAGGCGATCAATGACGGATCTATTACTGCATCGACTCGCGATCAAATAGATCTGTCCCGTACTTCTCTTTGATGTTTAAGCCCAGAGCACGCAATCATGGTCATCCAGATGAACCAAAAACGATAGATTATGATCAGTGACCCAGAACGGATAACCAGTTGTTTCGCCTATTAGCAGCGCAAGATCTTTTGCGTTTTCGAGTTTCCATGCTCTATAACTAGTCTCAAAAACCAAAAGAATGAGGTCGTTCTTTTTTATTCGGCCTGGTATTTCCTTCCAAAAATCAGGGTTGTGTTCGGTGTGTTTTTCGTTGAAATCTACTGGATCTAGTACATTTTTTTCGGTTTTAAAATATTTTTTGGTTAAAGTGGATATTAATGTTTCAAGCTCTTCAGAGTTGAGCTTTCTTGAGGCGATGTTCAACGTGTTTAGAGTTTCATCTAATTCTTTTTCTAGATGATTCATCACGGTGCTCCGATTCGTGAGCCGATAAATGGGCCGGATCTATTTAACAAAGTGTACAGATAACGACTGTAAGCGTTTGCCGAGCATCATGCCTTAGTGGTTGGCTTCATCCAGATGCACAAGTTAAAGGGGAGTGGGGCGTTAAGATATTGATTTTCAAGTAAATAGCTCCCGTCTAGACGTTTGTTGGGTAAGGGGGGAAGGGACGGACCTATTATTGCATTGACTTACGATCAAATAGAATCGTCCCGTTTGTTACGTTTGGTAGTGTATATGTTTTGTGTGTAGTCAAGTTTTTTAGCTGTATAGCTACCTGCAATTACTATAAAAATCACATCGCCTCCATCACTGGATGTGAAGCAATAACTAGTCCCTGTCTCATTTGGATCTACTCTTGTTGCCTCCACTGAGAGAGGCGTGTCAGTGGTTTCGTACATTTCGGATATTTCAGATCCGATCGCACCTATCCCTTGGAAGGCAATTAGTTCGTGGAAGGTTATTAGCCATAGCTGCTCCTGCCAGTCTGAAAACTCTATCGATAGCGTGCTTCTATCGCACATTAGTTTTTCTATTGTTCCGTCTGAAACGGGAAATTTCTTCATCTTAAGATCCTGGATGTTTTTCGATAAAGGGGACCGATCTATCGCAGTATTGACTCGCGATTAAATAGATTTGTCCCGTTTATCCGCACGCACCTATTGAAATTAACCATTGCTTATAAAAAGTCGCTTGGTCTTGCGGGTCATTTGTCAGATTGTGTTCTTCGTAGTCGAATATATGAACGATATCTTCGTGGGTGGCGTGTTTGCCTAAGGTCAGCTCATATGCAACCAAACCGGCCGCCATCTGCGAGGCCATGCTGGAAGGTCTGACATTTATTTTTGCGCCTTTACAGAGAAATACTATATGGGGTAGGTCGGTTCTCATTTTTGCGAAACAGTTATATATGTTTGCTTCTCGATAGATTTTTTTGAAATCGTCGGCTTCTGAAAAACCTAACATCATGCGTGTAGAGTCGTATTTTACCTCCGCGTCTACTTTTTGGCCGTCTATGATCGCCTTTATGGTTTTTGTGCGGATATTTCCAAGGGGCTTAAAGTGGCTGGGCATCGGGTGGTCAGGTTGAAAAGAATTTTTCCACTTGGTATGGAATTCAGCTTGTTCTTGAATGTCGTTGGTCAGGTTGTTTTCTTCATGATCGAATATTCGCACCAATTTTTGGTTCGGGTCGCCTAATGTTGACTCATGGAGCGCGACTCCGCTTAGTCTTGTGTATGAAGAGTAAAATACGTTGACTTTTGAGCCTTTGCATAAAAATTTTATGTCGCTGAAGTCTTTGCGTAATAACCCAAAGCTGTGAAAGATACTAGGGGTGGAGTATTTCTTATGGGTTTGATTGGCGAATGTTATATGTAAGGTGCATGTGTGTTTGTCGTATTCGATAGTCGCGGTTTCGATTTTGTTTTTCTTGATTATTTTTATTTCCATGTTTTTCATATTTGGCTTTTTTATGTGCTCTAATGTGTTTTTTTTGTGTAAAGGTCGGTTGTAGGGGTTAAGGGCTTTAGGAAAAATAATTTACCAAGTATGCTGGTCTTCAAGGCTAGCCTTTTGAAGTTCATCTTTCCATTCTTCATTTGCAATGCGATAAATTTCCATGAAGAATCCTCGCGGGTTCTCTATTTCTGTCTCATCCCAAGCCATCGTTATGTGTGCGTTATGGTCACTTTCAAATTCTTTGGCGAAATTGTACTTTGGGTTTTTTAAAGCTTTTTCGAGCTCTAGAATGAGGTAGTAGCGGTGCCTGTAAGATAGGTACATAAGGTCTTTCAGTATAAAAGTCCTAATTATTTTCTCTCTTTCTTGTTTGTTGTTTGGGTCGTATGCTCGAAGTTCTTTTCCAACGGTGTTTTCAAGGTCGTATATTGATAGCGCTCCCAGTATGTGGGAGATATTTGGGATGTAAGGGGTGTCTATAAAGGGGGCTTTTAACATAGTTATTCACTTGGGGAATGCTGTAAATGGTCGTGTAGTGCCTAAGGGGACGGAACTATTTAGCATTGAGCCTATTGCGGTAATTGTTATCTGATTAAATAGCTATCTTAATTTTATGACTCATTTTGCATTGCCTCGGCGTGATAGCGAGTGAGGCATTCAAGCAAAACTTTCATAAATTGTCTCTGGTCAGTAATTTCGTCGTCAAAGTAAGTGTCAAAAAGATAAAAAATCGAATCGAAATTTTCGTCGGTTTTTAAAAAGTGCTCCAGCGTATTAATATGCCATTCTCTCTCTTCTTTTTTGTAATGAAGAAATTCAGGCTTAGTCAGTTTGTCAAACAGTTCTGATAGTTCTCTGTCGTTGTTAATGTTTTTTGAAACGATGAAGCGCTCTCGTTCAGGATCGTCGAAATTATCAAGGCTATACGTAAATAGCAGGCTTCTGATAATTGAAAGTTTTGGTAGTAATTTCATATTAAAATTTCGTATATGCAGTAATGGGCTTTCCGTCTGTGTCTAGTATGACTTTTGCTTTGGTTTGCCTTCCGTAATCTAAGGTTGCTTTTTTGTATCCCTCGCCAATTGTTTTTCCCATATATATAGGTTCGCGCGATGTATCGATATTTGTTCTCCTGAATATAAGCTGTGCTCGATAAATAGCGTTTAGTTGGTCTCTATGGCTAAGGTACCGAGTAGCTGCGCTAGGTATTTTGGGTTGGCCTGCTCTTCTTCCATCAATGTATCTTTCGATCTCTCCTGTGGTTGGGTTTCTAGCTGTCATTACCCGTTCAAATTGAGCATCCAGCGTAGTCTGCGCGCCATGTTTTTCCAGCGATAAAGGGGACGGATCTATTTAACAAAGTGCACAGATGACGATTATAAGCGTTTGCCGAGTATCACGCCTTAGTGGTTAGCTTCATTCAGGCGCACAAGTTAAGGGGGTATTAATGGCGGACCTATTTTTTAATTGGCTCGGGATTAAATATGTCCGTCACTTTTTATCATAAATGCGATTAAATAAATCCTCCTTTTTGTCCAGGGTTACCAGGTGGATGGGTCCTCATGGCTGGCTTTGTCCAGATCGTCTTTCCATTTATCAGTGGCTAATCTATAAACTTCCTCAAAAAAATCTCGAGGATCCTCTATTTCATCTTCATTCCAGGCCATGCTTGTATATTCATCATGATTGTCCTCAAAGAAAGCGTGAAAATTAAAATCTTTGCTGTCTAGAGAGTGCTTCAAGGTTTTCATAAGAGTGTATCTGTGTCTGTATGAAAGCTGCTCGTCTGGATCAAGACAGTATTTGATGATCAGTTTTTCTCTATCTTCTGAGTTGTTTGGGTTGTACTTTGATAGTTCAAATTCTTTGCTCTCTTCTTGGTCATAAATATCAAAAATTCCCACAAAATAATTCAAGCTTGCATCGAAAGATATATGGCTGGAAAGTGGATGGAATAGCATTTTTATCTTCCTTCTTTGGGGGGTAGTGTGAATGCTGTTCCATCTTTAAGGAACTTCATTTCGGATTAGATATGTCCGTCACTTTTATCGCTGATATGCAGGTTCTGGACAAGGCTGTCGATACTGGGCGCATTAAAGTATTGACTTTCAAGTGAATGGCTCTCGTCTAGACGTCTGTGGGGTAAAGTGAAATGCTTGTTGTTTTTAAGTTTACATACTTTGGAGCATGGTCGGGTTTTTCTTTCAGGTCTATAAGGATTATTGAAGATCCAATGCGTAGGGCTGCGTAATTATCATTATTCCCTAAGATCAGTTCTGCAGTTATGTAGGTAATGCTGTCTATGATCTCTATTTTTTCCTCATGTTGGGGTGATTGGGTAATATTATTTTTCCAACAAAAAATATCATTCAGGTCGAATTCAACATCAATATGCTCTCCGATTTTCGGTATCGGGCCTATCCACGTTGCTACACCACATCCGGCAGATGTCTCATAATTAACATAAGGTTTGTCGTTATGAGAAAATATTTTTAGTATTTTTACAATCATTTTATTTCTTCTGTAGTGGTACTCTGATGACTGAGTTGTCGACGTTCATGGTTTTGTTTTTTAGTTCTAAAGTCCATGTTTCTTCATGGTAGTGATGCTTGGTCGGTTTGCTATTCATTTCGTGAGGCCCATAACGAATACTTCTTGTACCATCTGCAGAAACTAACCTGTCGGGGTCTGGTTTTCCAGTTCTTGGATGAATGTTTGTATAGGGGCCATCACCTAAAAACTCACCCCATTTTAGAGTGACTTCTTCTGGTTTTACCGGTTTACTCGCATAGATTTCCTTGTGGTAGCCCATTTCAGGGGTAGTGTTTGATACGACTGAAACCGAAGGTGTTCCTGCGTTGGCCTTCTTTTTTGCTGGATCTCCAATATCAGTGCTTGGCTTACACCCATCCCCACCCGGACACGTATTCAACCCCAAGGGATCCACCCACCCCGTAGGGTTAGGCACATACAAATATCCGTTCACCCCACCGGCCAATTTCACCGGGTCGGGCGTCAGGTAGCGGCCATTATCTGGATTGTAGTAGCGATGCCGGTTGTAATGCAGCCCGCTTTCCTGGTCGAAATACTGCCCCTGAAAACGCAGCGGATTATCGACGGTGCTCACGTCTAGCCGGGTGATTTTCCCGTAGGCAAGGTAGTGGGCGGACCAAACGATTTTGCCTTGCGCGTTGGTCAGTTCCTGCGGCGTACCCAGATGGTCCAGTTGGTAGTGGAAGGCCTGGGNCTCCGTTATCAGCAATCACCTTCGAAACTGTCGACTCTGCAGTTGCTCGATCATGGAAGGTAGAGGCTGTGGGCACGTAAGGTTCGTGCTTTAGTCGCGAGGCCAATTGCTCATTGGTTCTACCAATATGTTTTTTTATCAAATGTCCTCCTGCTGCTTCATGTGCTGCTAACCCGCCACCTGGAACTATTTCGCTATAAGGACCGTCGGCGACTATCGAACCCGAGCAGGCTGCAGTCTTGCAGCTCAACCCCAACGGATCCACCCACCCCGTAGGGTTGGGCACATACAAATACCCGTTCAACCCACCCGCCAACTTCACCGGGTCGGGGGTCAAATAGCGGCCATTATCTGGATTGTAGTAGCGATGCCGGTTGTAATGCAGCCCGCTTTCACGGTCGAAGTATTGCCCCTGAAAACGCAGCGGGTTATCGACGGTGTCCACATCCAACCGGGCGATCTGGCCGTAGGCGAGGTAGTGGGCGGACCAGACGATTTTGCCTTGCGCGTTGGTCAGTTCCTGCGGCGTACCCAGATGGTCCAGTTGGTAGTGGAAGGCCTGGGTATTGGCCGGACCAAACCCTTCCAACAAAGCCAACGGCCTGAAGCTGTCAGGCTCGTAGAGATAACTGCGATGCTGCCCCGCCGTGTGTTCGGCGATGACCTTGTCGCCTTGCCAGAAAAACTCGGTGGTCTTGCCATTGATCACTTTAGCGATACGCCGCCCAAACGGGTCATAGCGATAACTGGCCTGGCTGCCGTCCGGCTGGGTGACGCCGATCAGGCGGTGCNAGGCTCGTAGAGATAGCTGCGGTGCTGCCCCGCCGTGTGCTCGGCGATGATCTTGTCGCCTTGCCAGAAAAACTCGGTGGTCTTGCCATTGATCACTTTAGCGATACGCCGCCCAAACGGGTCATAGCGATAACTGGCCTGGCTGCCGTCCGGCTGGGTGACGCCGATCAGGCGGTGCTGGCAGTCGTAGCGGTATTCGGTCACCCACTGCTGTGCGCGGCCGCGGCGTTCGCGTATGAGATTGCCGAAAGCGTCGTAGTCGTAATGCCGGTCGCCTTGTAGTAACAGGCGGTTGCCGACGACGATGCCGGGCCCTGGGCGGTCTTGCATCAGCAGGTTGTTCGCCGGGTCGTNGGTGACCCACTGCTGTGCGCGGCCACGGCGTTCGCGTATGAGGTTTCCGAAAGCGTCGTAGTCGTAATGCCGGTCGCCTTGCAGTAACAGGCGGTTGCCGACGACGATGCCGGGGCCTGGGCGGTCTTGCATCAGCAGGTTGTTCGCCGGGTCGTGGGCGAAGCGTTCGGTGGGGGCCTGGGAGTGGTCGGCGCGGGTCAGGCGGTCGAGGGGGTCGTAGTGGTAGTCGTGCTGGCCCTTGCGGGTGTCGAGCCGGCGGGTGAGGTTGCCGCTTTTGTCGTAGGTGTAGCGGCGCAGGCCGTGGGCGTGTTCGTGTTGGGCCAGGCGGCCCTGGTCGTCGTAGTGGTAGTGGCTGAGCAGTTGGCCCTGCTGGCGCTGGTGTTCGCGGCCGGCCTGGAACAGGTGTGAGGTGAGGGTCCGGCCATTCAGGTCGACAGTGGCAAGGTGCCCGCCCTTGTCGTGGTTGAAGGTCAGGCGGTTGTTGTCCGGCAGGCGCAAGGTTTCGAGCTGGCCACAGTGGTCGTAGCCATAGCGCAGGGTGCCCCAGCCTTGGTGTNAGGTTTCGAGCTGGCCACAGTGGTCGTAGCCATAGCGCAGGGTGCCCCAGCCTTGGTGTTCGGCAGTCAGGCGATTCTGGTTGTCGTATTCGTAGTGCAGCGGCCAGTGGCCGTCGTCGACGCTGAGGAGGAAGTCAGGCGATTCTGGTTGTCGTATTCGTAGTGCAGCGGCCAGTGGCCGTCGTCGACGCTGAGGAGGTTGCCGAGGCGGTCGTAGGTGTAATCCACGGTGCTGCCATCGGGCAGGGTTTTTCTGATAAGGCGGCCGGCGTGATCGCGCTGGTAGGCGGTAATCAGCTGACGGTCATCATCGCCAAACTCGGTTTTTTCCTGCAGGTGGCCGTTAAGGTCGTAGACGTAGGCGGTGCGTTGGCCGTCGAAGNGGTAATCAGCTGACGGTCATCATCGCCAAACTCGGTTTTTTCCTGCAGGTGGCCGTTAAGGTCGTAGACGTAGGCGGTGCGTTGGCCGTCGAAGCCGGTTTCCTGCTGGATCAGGCCGTTGGCGTGGTAGGCCAGTTGGTAGGTTTCACCGGCTTCGTTTTCGATTTCG
>NZ_LKBY01000099.1:0-79877 GCF_002699915.1 Pseudomonas sp. ICMP 8385
CTCGTCGAATTGATTGTTTTTTGATCATTTGGCGAGTTTAAAAGTTGCGCTAGGTGGTATGCCGGGGAAATACATGGCTACTTCAGACCATCCTGTGCAGCAGCGGCATGAAACCGTTCTTCGCCAGTTCCGCTTCACGGCGGTCGCTGATGGCGATTTCGGTCGGGCACTTCATGTCCACGCCACCGTCATCGGTAGGGAAGGTGTGGGCCGGCAGGTTTTCCACTTCACCGCCGGACTCCACGCCACGAATGCGCGAGCACCAGCCGAAGTGTTTGAACGAACGGTTGATGTTCACCGCCATCGCGTACGCGGCGTTGGCCCAGGTGTACTTGGAGCTGTCGGCACCGTCGGTGTTTTCTTCAAAGGCAAAGGCTTCCACCGGGTCGGTCTTGGCGCCATACGGCAGGGGCGCAAGGAAGCGCGGCAAGGTCAAGCCGATATAGCGTGCGTCTTCCGACTCACGCAGCGAGCGCCAGCCGGCGTATTCCGGGGTGGTGAAGATCTTGGTCAGGTCGCGCGGGTTCGACAGCTCCTGCCACGAGCCCATGCCCATCACGGTCGGCGACGCGGCGGCGATGAACGGCGAGTGCATGGCGGCGCAGACTTTCGACAGCTCGCCCAGCAGTTCCACATCGGGTGGCGACTGGTCGAAGTAGTAATCGCCCACCAGGCAACCGTATGGTTCGCCGCCGAACTGGCCGTACTCTTCCTCGTACATCTTCTTGAAGATCGGGCTCTGGTCCCACGCGGTGCCCTTGAACTTCTTCAGGGTCTTGTGCAGGTCGGTCTTGGAGATATTGAGCACGCGAATCTTCAGCTGCTCATCGCTCTCGGTGTTGTTGACCAGGTAGTGCAGGCCGCGCCAGGCGCTTTCCAGCTGTTGGAAATCCGGGTGATGGATGACCTGGTTGACCTGGGCGGTGAGCTTGGCGTCGATGGCGGCGATGATCGATTCAATCGACTTGATCGCGTCGTTGGACACCAGGTCCGTCTGCGCCAGGGCCTGCTCGGCCAGGGTGCGCACGGCGGTCTCGACGGCTTCGCGGGCACGCTCGGTCTTGGGCTTGAATTCTTGCAGCAACAGCGAGGCGAACTCGCTGGTTTCTTCGGTGGCGCCCAGGTTCTGTGCGCCTTCGCGGGCGGTATTCTCGCTCATGATTACTGGTCCCCAGCAGGTTTGGGCGCGCTCGCAAGGGCCTGCAGCAATGCCGGGTCCTTGATCGCCTTCATGATGATTTCTTCAGCACCGGTCTTGCCGTCCATGTAGGTCAGCAGGTTGGCCAGCTGGGTACGGGCTTCGAGCAGCTTGTTCAGCGAGTCGACCTTGCGCGCCACGGCGGCCGGGCTGAAGTCGTCCATGCTTTCAAAGGTGATATCCAGGCTCAGGTTGCCTTCGCCGGTCAGTTCGTTGGGTACGTGGAATGCCACGCGCGGCTGCATGGCCTTGAGGCGTGAGTCGAAGTTGTCGACGTCCACTTCAAGGAACTTGCGGTCTGCCACCGGAGCCAGAGGCTCGGCGGGCTTGCCGGCGAGGTCGGCCATCACACCCATCACGAAGGGCAGCTGGACCTTTTTCTCGGCGCCGTAAAGCTCGACGTCGTACTCGATCTGCACTCGAGGCGCGCGGTTGCGCGCGATGAATTTCTGAGAACTTTGCTTCGCCACGTTGCTGCTCCTGGTCGCTTGAGCGACGGTGTTGTTACTGCAAAGCCTGGCGACTTACTCGCCGTCCGGGCCGCGCAGGTTTTCAAATTGGGACATGCCGTCGGGAATCAGATTGCGCACGATGGCCGCAAAATCGGCGTGCACCAGGTTTTTCGCCCGGTTCAACAGCACCGGCAGCGGGCTGGAAGGCTCGTGCCGGGTGTAGTACGCAAGGATTCGGTCCAGCTCGCGCAGCACCTCGTCGCGGCTGGCGATCTCGCCAGTATTGCGGGGTGCGGCAGGGGCGCCAGCGTGTTCGACCGAGGCGTGGCTGTCGTCACTGACCACCTCGGGTTCACGGCTGTCGCCGCTTTGCGCTGCGAACTGGCTGAAAATCTGCAGGGCTTGTTTAAGCAGGTGTTTCAGCGCGCCGAGGTCCACGCCCTGGGCGGAACCGACTTGCTCGCTGACATATTTTTCAATGGTTTCACAGGCCGCACGGGCCTCGACGAGGGCGGCGTGGGTGGCTTGCAACTGCTCTGGGTCGCTGTCGAGAAAGGCCCCGGCCAGTTGCTCGGCGCCGAGGCTTTCGCCGGGAAACCCTTGCAGGCCGCTGGCATTCAGGGCACCACGCAGGCTCACGGGGCCGAACGCTCGCGAGCGCGTGAGGACGCTTTCGCGCAGCAGGCGGATGTTCGTGTCGCAGGTCAAGCCGGCGAGGGCGTTGATGCGCACAGTGGGGTCGTTGTCGTCATCGGCATCCAGGCGCGGATGCAGCTCGGCCCAGTACTGCTGGAGCAGTTCGCTGATCAGGGTCAGGGCGCTGGCCAGCCCGCCGACGCCTTGCAGGGCGAGGGAGCTTTGCAGCAAAAAATGGGTGATGCGCAGGTCTTTGCTGCGTTGCAGCAGGTCCAGGCTTTGTTGCTGGATGCTACGCCATTCGGGTGGCTCGGCGGGCAAAATGGCATCGCCCATGCTGCGCTCGGGTTGACCCTGGGCAGCACGTTCCAATTGCAGGAAATCCGCGTCATATTCCAAGTCTTCGCCACACGGCGAAGTCGCGCAAACAGCGGCGAGCAGCAACGGCACATCCACTAAATTCGATCTCCATATCGCCCAGTTAGTCTCGGGCAGTTCATGCGTTAGTTGCGCAACTAGTTGCGCACTTTATCGGCATGGTTTCTTGGTCGGCTCAGCGCATTGATTTCAATGTGCCACTACTTATCTTCAAGAAGTTGTGCATTTTTGGTGTAGTAGTTAGGCGTTGTCAAGGTAAGCTATTCGTCCCATGTGACAGATGTGCGGTGCTTAACAACCTGTGCGACCCATGAGTCAATACAGGCACTGCTGGAGGATTTTTGTCACAAGAGCCAGTTAAAATCAGTGATCATGCTGATAAAGATGGCTTTTATAGGTTGTTTCAAGGATTTGGCGGGTGGTGCTTGGGAGGGTGTTTCCCTTGGGTCGGCCGTGCGCGAGGTTCAGCAAGGAGGCAAGATGTCGCTGTGTTTGACTATCACTAGTTATCACAAGATCACCCCAGGTCAATGCCCGGAAAAGTCCATGGATAATGGAGTGATGGCAATTGGCCGCTCCAGTGAAAACGACTGGATATTGCCCGATCCCGAGCGATTGGTCTCCGCGCAACATTGCGTTATTCAATACAAAGATGGTCGTTACTACCTGACCGATAACAGTACCAACGGTGTGGAATTGGTTAATGCCGGTATTCGTCTGCGCCGGGGAAATAGCGAGCCATTGCAAGACGGTGAGTTGATTCGGATCGGCGATTACGAAATCCAGGCACGGATTGATTCCGGCGTGAATGTGACAGGCAGCCTGCCTTTCGCCGGTGACGCCTCCAACAGTTTTGAAGCGCTGATGGGGCGACACAGTGGAGCCGTGGCCACGCCACTGCCGACCCCGGTGATTGCCCCGCAGTTCCAGGGCGCGTCGTCGATGGACACGCTGCCGGACCTGTTCGATTTCCTCGCGCCCACGGCCGTGCCACCGGCCACCCAGCCTGACCATGTGCCGGCTGAACAGCATGATTTTCGCCCGCCCATCGCCGTTAGCGTGCCTGCGCCCGAGCAGCCGGTGACTGCGGGCGCGGTGATTCCAGAAGACTGGGATCTGTTGGGGACAACACCCGCGCCGCCGATCAGCGCACCGCCGCCGACCATCGCGCCGCCTGAGCCTCCCCCCGCGCCACCTGTGGTCGAGCCCCCGCTCCCCGTGGCAGATGCCAACCCAACCGATTTGCTACAAGCCTTCCTGCGCGGTGCCGGTCTGGATCAACTGCGCCTGGACAAGGCCCAGGCCGAGGCGCAGATGGAAAGCATTGGCCGCAGCTACCGGCTGATGGTCGAAGGCCTGATCGACGTATTGCGTGCGCGCAGCAGCCTCAAGGGCGAGTTCCGCATGCAGCAGACGACGATCCAGCCGGTGGAAAACAACCCGTTGAAATTCGCACCGAATGCCGACGAAGCGTTACTGCTGCTGCTTCGTCACGGCAACCAAGCGTTTATGGCGCCGGACCTGGCGGTGCGCGACAGTTTCGACGACCTGCGTGCCCACCAACTGGCGGTAATGGCCGGTGTCGAGGCGGCCATCCAGCATCTGCTGACGCGCTTTGAGCCCGCGCAGTTGGAAACGCGCATGGGCAAGCCCGGCGGGCTGTCGAGCCTGTTCAACGGTTCGCGCCAGGCCCAGTACTGGCAACAGTTCACCGAGCTCTACAACAGTATTTCCCGTGAGGCCCAGGAGGACTTCCAGGACCTGTTCGGCCGTGAATTCAGCCGGGCCTATGAAGCACACAGCGCACGACAGCGGCGCTGAAACTGGAACAACGGACAGCCACATACGTCATTGAGGACGCAGGATGATTTCCAGGTTTTTACTCGCAGCCGCCAGCCTGTTGCTGCTGACGGCCTGTGCCAAGGATGCCGCGCCGCCCCAGGCGCCAGAGGCACACATCGACACTACCCGCGTCGAACTGCACTTCCATGCCATCGCTGGGCTCAACCCCGGCACCATGGGCCAGCCAGCCCCGGTGCGGGTACGGATTTTTGAGCTGAAAAACGCCGCAGCCTTCAGCCGTGCCGACTACTTCGCCCTGGCCGATCGTGCCCAGCCGACCCTCGGCCTGGACCTGCTGGACCAGGATGAAGTGGTGATCCAGCCTGGCCAGCAACTGAGCATCCAGCGCGACCTTGACCCGGCCACCCGGCAGATCGGCTTGCTGGTGGGCTATCGCGAACTGGACCGCGCGCAATGGCGCACGGTGTTCAGCGTGACGCCGCGCCAGGCCAGCCAATACCAGATCAGCCTTGATGTGCGCGCCGTACGTGCGCACCTCAGTGTTTCCCCATCCAGCCCTGCCCAATAAGAAGCAATCGGAGCCCCCATGTCCTGGAACAATCGCGTGGTCTGGTCGGAAGGCATGTTCATCGGAACGCAGCACTTCCAGCAGCATGACCGTTACCTGGAAAACCTGATCGATGCCCGCAGCCGCCCGCTGGCGGCCGGTGCCTGGGGGTTTTGCGAACTGCTGCTCGACCAGGGCCTGCTGGCCCAGGGCAAGCTGGCCATTGTCTCGGCCCGTGGCCTGTTGCCCGATGGCACCCCGTTCAATATTCCCCAGGACGACCTGGCGCCGAGCCCGCTGAATATCGACGACAACCTGCGTGACGGCCTGGTGTACCTGGCCTTGCCCCTCAAGCGTGCCGGTGCCCGCGATACGGTGGACGAAGGCGAGCCCCTGGGTGCTGCGCGTTACCTGAGCCAGGTGCGCGAGGTGCGGGATGACAACGCACCCTTCGAGAACCGCGCGCCGGTGGCCGTCGGCTCCCGGGCCTTGCGCTTGCTGACTGCCGCCGATGGCGTCAGCGACTACGCCGCCATCGGCCTGGTGCGCATCAAGGAAAAACGCGCCGACCGCGCCCTGGTGCTGGATGACAGCTACATCCCGCCGGTGCTCGATGTGGCGGCGAGCAAGCCGTTGACGGCGTTTCGCAGTGAGCTGCTGGGCCTGCTGCACCAGCGTGGCGAAGCCCTGGCCGGGCGGGTGGTGGCCTCGGGCGCCGGGGGCGCCTCGGAGATCGCCGACTTCATGCTGCTGCAACTGGTCAACCGCGCCCAGCCGCTGATCCAGCACCTGAGCCAGTTGAGCCCGCTGCACCCGGAGCGCTTGTTCAGTGAACTGGTCAGCCTGGCCGGCGAGTTCTCGACCTTCTCCACCTCGGGCCGGCGCCCCGAAGAATACCCGCGCTACCAGCACGACGACCTGGCGCTGAGCTTCGCCCCGGTGATGCAGGCCCTGCGTGAAGCGCTGTCGATGCTGATCGACAGCAAGGCCACGCCGATCCCGATTGTCGAGAAAGCCTACGGCGTGCATGTGGCGATGCTGGCGGATAAAACCCTGATCGACAGCGCCAGCTTCATCCTCGTGGTGCGTGCCGATGTACCGGGCGAAACCCTGCGCGCGCGCTTCGGCCAGCAGAGCAAGGTCGGCTCGGTGGAGCACATCCGCGACCTGGTCAACCTGCAACTGCCGGGCATCGGCCTGCTGCCGTTGCCGGTGGCGCCACGGCAGATCCCGTATCACGCCGGCTCCACCTACTACGAGCTGGACCGCGGCAGCGAGCACTGGCAGCAGTTGATCCACTCCGGCGGCTTTGCCTTCCATATCGCCGGGCAGTTCCCGGGCTTGAACCTGGCCTTCTGGGCGATCCGAGGATAATCCGCGATGCACCCCAATGATGACGACCGCACCCAGTTCATGCCGCGCCCGGGTGGCCGTGCGCCGGAGCCTGCCCGCGCGGAACCGGCGCCTTTGTCGATGCCGGCGGCGCCGATCCTCACCGGCAAAAGCCAGGGCCTCAACCCCCTGGAAAGTGCTGCCGGCCCGTTGTTGGCGCTGTTGACGCGCTTGCGCAACACCATCGCCCATCCCGCGCCCGCAAGCCTACGTGCGCAGTTGCTGGCCTACCTGCGCCAGTTTGAAGAGCGCGCCGAGGCCGCCGGCGTGGCCCGTAACGAGGTGCTGCTGGCGCGCTACGCGCTGTGCACCGCCCTCGACGAAGCGGTGCTGAGCACGCCCTGGGGCAGCGCCAGTGACTGGGGCAAGCAGAGCCTGCTGATCACCGTGCACAACGAAGCCTGGGGTGGGGAAAAGGTCTTCCAACTGCTGGACCATTGCCTGCAAAGCCCGCGTGAGCGCCTGTACCTGCTGGAGCTGTTGTACCTGTGCATGTGCCTGGGTTTCGAGGGCCGCTACCGCGTGATGAACGACGGCCGCAGCCAGTTGGAAACCCTGCGCGAGCGCACGGCAGCGGCGATCCGCAGTGCCCGTGGCGAGCATGAGCGCGAGCTGTCGCCCCATTGGCGCGGCGTGACCGTGGCCCGCGATCGCCTGGCGCAATTCATGCCGCCGTGGATCGCCGTGGCCATCGGCCTGGCCTTGTTGCTGGCCCTGCTGTTTGGCTTGCGGATGAAGCTGGCGTCGGATGCCGAGCCGGTGTTCAAGAACATCCATGCCCTGGGTGAAATCCCGGTGCAGGCGATCGACCGTCCGGTGGCGCAGCCGAAAATCATCGAGCGTCCACGCCTGGCGGGCTTTTTGGTCGAAGACATCAAGGCGGGCCGGGTGGCGGTGGAAGATGCCGTTGACCGTTCCGTGGTGACGATCCGGGGCGATGAGCTGTTCGCCTCGGCCAGCTCCAGCATTGTCGATGACTACCAGCCCCTGATGCTGCGCATCGCCGACGCCATCCGCAAGGTCAAGGGCCAGGTGCGGGTGACCGGGCACAGCGACAACCGCCCGATTGCCACCCTGCGGTTCCCGTCCAACTGGGCCTTGTCCGAAGCGCGGGCCAAGTCGGTGCTGGAAATGCTCGCGGCCAAGACCGGCCAGGGCGAGCGCTTCAGCGCCGAGGGCCGCAGCGACACCGAGCCAGTGGCGACCAACGCCACAGCCGAAGGCCGTGCCCGCAATCGTCGGGTTGAAATCACCGTACTGGCGGAGGGCGTCGAGTGAAGGCGTTTTTCAGTTTTATGATTCGCTGGGTGATCCCCGTGCTGGGCCTGATCGCCCTGGGCCTGATCATCTGGTTCGTCGGGCCATTGCTCGATGTACTGGTGCCGGAAGGCCGGCGCTGGGCCCTGATTATCCTGGTGTTCGCGGTGTGGATCGCCTACCGCGTGTTTCGCATTATCCAGGCCCGCCGCCAGGCCGCCGAAGTGATGCGCAGCCTGGCCGCCGAAACCCCGGCCGACCCCAACAGTGTCGCCACTGCCGAAGAGCTGGCCACCCTGCGCCAGCGCATGGACGAAGCCCTGACGCTGCTGAAAAAGGCCAGGCTGGGCGGTGACGAGCGGCGTAACCTCTACGAGTTGCCGTGGTATGTGATCATCGGCCCGCCGGGTTCGGGCAAGACCACCGCGCTGGTCAACTCCGGGCTGCATTTCCCCCTGGCTGCCCAGCTGGGTGCCGGCGCGGTGCGTGGCGTGGGCGGTACGCGCAATTGCGATTGGTGGTTTACCGATCAAGCGGTGCTGCTGGACACCGCCGGGCGCTACACCACCCAGGACAGCAACTCCACGGTGGATAAAGCCGCTTGGCTGGGCTTTCTCGACCTGCTGAAAAAACAGCGCGCGCGCCGCCCGATTGACGGCGCCTTTATCGCCATCAGCCTGTCGGACCTGCTGCTGGGCACTGACGCCGAGCGTGCTGCCCATGCGGCGGCGATCCGCTTGCGCATCCAGGAGTTGTACACCCAGCTGGGGGTGCGTTTCCCGATCTACCTGATGCTCACCAAGCTCGACCTGGTGCCGGGCTTCATGGAGTTTTTCGACAACCTGAGCAAGGAAGACCGCGCCCAGGTGTGGGGCATGACCTTTGCCCTGGACGACGGCAAACACAGCGACAGCCCGCTGGCCCACCTGCAAAGCGAATTCGCCGGCCTGGAGCAGCGCCTCAACGAACGTTTGGTGGAACGCCTGCAACAGGAACGCGACCCGGCGCGGCGCGACCTGATCTACGGCTTCCCGCAGCAGTTCGGTGCGCTGAAGGATTGCCTGCAAGGCTTCCTCGAAGGCGTATTCAAGCCCAATGCGTTTGAAGAGCGTGTGCTGCTGCGCGGCGTGTATTTCACCAGCGGCACCCAGGAAGGCAGCCCGATTGATCGACTGATCGGCGCCATGGCCCAGAGCATGAACCTCGACCGCCAGCACCTGGCGCGCCAGAGCGGCACCGGGCGCAGTTACTTCATCGAAAAACTGTTCAGTGCCGTGGCTTTTGCCGAGCGTGGCCTGGTGGGCGTCAACCCGAAGGTCGAGCGCCGCCGTAAATGGCTGGCCCGTGGGGTACTCGCGGCGACGGTCGCGCTGGTGCTGGTGGTCAGCAGCCTGTGGTGGCTGAGTTACCGGGCCAACCAGGCGTATATCGCCCAGGTCGACCACAAGGTCGCGCCCCTGGGCCAGGCCGTGCAGAGCCTGAGCCCGGCGCAGCGCGAGGTGCTGGCGGTGTTGCCGCTGCTCAACGCGGTGAAAAACCTGGCGGGCGATTCGCCAGGCTGGTCCGAGGGCCTGGGCCTGTATCAGGGCGACATGCTCGAAGCCGAGTCCGCCAGCGTTTACCGCAAGCTGCTGATCGCGGTATTCGCCCCGCGCCTGGTAACGCGCATCGAAGAGCAACTGCACGGTGGCGGCAATTCCGACTTCCTCTACGAAGGCTTGAAGGCCTACCTGATGCTGGCGGACAGCGAACATTACGACCCGGACTTTATCAAGGCCTGGATCGCCCTGGACTGGGACCGCAACCTGCCGCGCGACCTGCCCGCCGACCAGCGCCAGGCGCTGACCGGTCACTTGCAGGCGCTGTTCGACCGCCATCCGCCGAATGCGCGCCTCGACCCACGGCTGATCGATGACTTGCGCCGACAATTGCAACAACTGCCGGTGGCCCAGCGCGTGTACGACCGGGTCAAGCGCCAGAAGCTGCCCGATGGGGTGACCGATTTCCGTATCAACGAAGCTGCCGGGCGGGATGCCGCCCTGGTGTTCAGCCGCAAAAGTGGCAAGCCGCTGGGCGAGCCGTTGAGTGGCTTGTTTACCGCCAAGGGCTATCGCCAGGGCTTTTTGCTGACCAGCCTGAACCAGGCCGGCACCCTGGCCGAAGAGCAGTGGGTCTTGGGCCATGCACCGGCGGATCAGCAGAATGTCGCCAGCCTTGCTGCCGATGTGCGGCGCCTGTACTTCCAGGACTATCAGCGCCAGTGGGATGCCTTGCTGGCGGATATCGACTTTGTGCCCATCACCAGCGTGGCCCAGGCGGCGGATGTGTTGCGCGTGATCTCCGGCCCGACCTCGCCGCTGAAAAAGCTGCTGGTGGCGGTGGCCAAGGAAACCGACCTGCAAGCTGAAGAACGCCAACTGGCGGCCAAGGGCGTGCCGGTGGAAGGCGGTGTGGACAAGCTCAAGGAACGCCTCGGCAGCCTGCTCGGCGAGGCCCAGCCGACGGCCAGCGCCCCGGCCCTCACGGAAGACCCGGTGACTGCGCACTTTGCCGAACTCAACAGCATCGTTGCCAAGAACGAAGGCGAGCCGGCGGCCATCGACGGCCTGTTGGCGGACATGAATGCGCTGTATGTGCAGGTCAGCGCCATGGTCGGCGCCAGTGGCGATGCCTTGCTCGGCGAAGCCAAGAACCAGGCCGCGGCGGCAGCCACCCGGGTCAGCCTGAATGCCGAACGCCAGCCGCCGCTGGTGCAGGGCATGGTCAAGTCGGTGGTCAACTCCACCACCAACAGCATGATGGGCGGGGTGCGCAATCAGCTGAATGCAGCCTGGGTCAGTGAGGTGGTCAATGTGTATCGCCAGTCCCTGGCCGGGCGTTATCCGATGTCCCCGGGCAGCGCTCGCGACGCCACCCTGGACGACTTCGGCCAGTTCTTCGGGGTGGGCGGGGTGATGGATAACTACTTCCGCAAATACCTGCAACCCTACGTCGATACCTCCGCGCAGACCTGGCGCTGGCAGCCGGGGGCTGCGCAGAAGCTCGGCATCGCGCCGGGTGTGCTGCAAACCTTCCAGCGCGCGGCGACTATTCGGGATGCGTTCTTCCGTGCCGGTGGGACCCAGCCCATCGTGCGTTTCGAGCTCAAGCCGGTGGCGATGGACGCGACCATCACCCAGTTCCTGCTGGACCTGGACGGCCAGCAACTGAGCTACGACCATGGCCCGAGCCGCCCAGTGGCAATGCAATGGCCGAACCCCGGCAGCAGTGGCGGGGTGCGTATCTCGATCATGCCGCCAGCGGCCAGCGGGCGCTCCGGCGTTACCCTGGATGGCCCATGGGCGTGGTTCCGCCTGTTGGAGCAGTCGGAGCTGTCTGCCGGCAATTCGCCGGACCGCTTCAACCTGCGCCTGCGGGTCGATGGCGCGAGCATCGCCTATGAATTGCGCGCCAACAGCGCCTTCAACCCATTCAAGAGCCGCGTGCTCAGTGGGTTCAGCCTGCCGGAGCGGTTATGACCACCCTGGGGTTCTACGGCAAGTTGGCCAGTCGCGGGGACTTTGTCAGCCGCGCCTTGCCCCAGAGCTTTATTGGGCCCTGGGACAGTTGGCTGGCCGCCGGCTTGCTCGCCAGCCAGCACAGCCTGGGCGACAACTGGCTCAACGTGTACCTGGTCAGCCCGCTGTGGCGTTTTGTACTGGCGCCGGGGGTGTGCGGGCCGGATGCGGCGGCGGGGGTAGTGATGCCGAGCATTGATCGGGTCGGGCGGTATTTCCCGCTGGCGGTGGTCGTGTTGTTGGATCACGACACCAATCCGGCGTCCCTGGTGGGTGGCCCGGACGCCTGGTTCGAGCAGGCCGAGGAGTTGCTGCTCGGCACCCTGGATCCCGGCGCCACATTTGAAGGATTCAGCGATGGCCTTGAGCGCCTGGGTGTGCCGGCGAGTGATCCGCGTGCGCTGGACAGCCGTTTCGCCGGTCTGCAGCGGGTCGCCGCCACCGTGCCCCATGGGCGCATGACCGCCCTCGCCGAACAGGCCTGCGAAGGGGCGAGCCTGTGGTGGGGCCGTGGTTCGCAACGTATTTCCCCCGGTTTATTGCGGTGCCAGGGCTTGCCTGCCGCCGGCGATTTTGCGCAATTTTTGCTCGGACAAGAAGGTGTGGTGTAGATGGGGTCGACGTACAAATCCGCGAGCAAAACCCATGTGGGCATGGTGCGCCAGGTCAATGAAGACGCGTGCCTGGACCTCCCGGAAAACCGCCTGTGGGTGGTGGCCGATGGCATGGGCGGGCATGCGGCCGGCGACTATGTCAGTAGCCTGATCGTCGACAGCCTGCGCAGCCTGCCCGTGGGGCGGTCCCTGGACGAATACACGGCGGCGCTGCGCACTGAACTGACCCGGGTCAACGCCGCCGTACGTGAAGAAACCGCCAACCGTGGCGTGACCATGATGGGCAGCACTGTGGTGCTGCTGGCGGCTCGTGGCCTGCGCGGTGTATGCCTGTGGGCCGGCGACAGCCGCTTGTATCGCCTGCGCGACGGCGAGCTGGAACGTATCTCCCGCGACCACAGCTACGTCCAGGACCTGCAAGACAGTGGCCTGCTCAGCGAGGCCGACGCGCGGGTGCATCCACGGGCCAATATCGTCACCCGCGCCATTGGCGTGGAGGCGCAATTGGAGCTGTCGGTGGTCGACCTGTTGATCGCCCCCGGTGACAGCTACCTGCTGTGCAGCGATGGCCTGAACAAGACCGTCGAAGACCACGAGATCCGCGACGTGCTGAGCCATGCCGAGCCTGACGAAATCGCCCGCAGCCTGGTGCACCTGGGGCTCAACCGTGGAGCGCCCGACAATATCACCACCCTCGTCGTGAAGGTGTCGCCATGAGCCTGATCATCCCCGGCTACGACATCGACGGCGAAATCGGCGAAGGCGCCATGGCCAGCGTGTACCTGGCAACCCAGCGTTCGCTGGAGCGCAAGGTGGCGCTGAAAGTCATGGCCGCCGCGCTGGCCGCCGACCCAAGCTTTTGCGAACGTTTCCTGCGCGAGGGCAAGACCCTGGCGCGGCTGTCGCACCCGCACACGGTGACCATCCACGACATCGGCAATGTCGGCGAGCTGTATTACATGGCCATGGAGTACCTGCCCAACGGCACGCTCAAGGAGCGCATCGCCGCCGGCCTGACGCCGGAGCAGGGGCTGGTGTATATCCGCCAGATCGCCTCGGCCCTGGGTTACGCCCATGCCCAGGGCCTGGTGCACCGCGACGTTAAGCCGGCGAACATCCTGTTTCGCGCCGATGGCACGGCGGTGCTGTCGGATTTCGGGATCGCCAAGTCCCTGGATGACCGCACCCAGTTCACCCAGGCCGGGTTTGCCGTGGGCACCCCCAGCTACATGAGCCCGGAACAGGCGCGCGGCCAGGAAATCGACGGCCGCGCCGACCTGTACGCCCTGGGGGTGGTGCTCTACGAAATCCTCGTCGGCAAGCTGCCTTACAACGGCACCGATGCACTTTCCACCGCCCTGGCGCACCTGACCGAGCCTTTGCCGGAACTGCCGCTGCACCATGGCCGTTATCAAGAGGTGTTGAAAAAACTCCTGGCCAAGGACCCCGCAGAGCGTTTCCCGGATGCCGCTGCGTTGCTGCTGGCCCTGGATCGGCTGCCACTGGAGGCGCCAAAAGACGCGTTGGAAGCGACCTTGATTCGCCCCGCCGTGACGCCGGCCGGTAGTGACCTGGCCGGGCTGACCCCGGTGTCCATCGAAATCCCCACTGCCACACCGCAGCCACAAGCGGTGCGCCAGCCGGTGGTGAGCCCTACGCAGCCTCACGCCGTTTCCGAGCAGCGGCGTGGCCCGGTCCTGGCATTGGCCGCCGTGGCCGTGGCGGTTGCGCTGGCCATCGGTGGCGCCAGTTACTGGTGGCTGAGTGACGATGCCCCTGCGCCGCCGCCTGCTGCGGTTGTGCCCGTTACACCGGCCGGGGTTAAACCGGTGGCCGCTGATAGCGACGGCGGCCAGCGTCCCTTGCTGATGGCGGGCAAGAAAACCCTGTTCCAGCGTGTCTTGAGCAAGCCCGGCGCCAAGCTCTCCAGCGCGGCGGGTGGTGCACCGGGCGAGGCCTTGCCCGCGTTTTCGGTGCTTTATGTGTACCAGCGCAAGGATGTCGATGGCAGCCCATGGCTGCGCATTGGCACTGCCAGCGACGGCCGCAGCGACGGTTGGTTGCCGGCCGCGCAAGTCAGCGACTGGAAGCAGAGCCTGGTGCTCAAGTTCACCGAGCGTTCGGGGCGTGCGCCGGTGATGTTCCTGCGCCAGCCCGGCGAGGTGGAAAAACTCCTGGCTGACCCGGCAGCGGCGAAAAACCTGCTGCTCAAGGCGCAGAAAAACCCCGACGACAATCAACAGGTCCTGGCCCTGGAACCCGCCGCCAGTGCCGTGCCGCAGAACCAGTTCTACCTGTTGCCGATTTTCGACGCCAAAGAGAGCTTCGACGAGAATGGCCAGCCGGTGCAGCTGCTCAATGTGGCGTCCATCGACCCCGGCGGCGCCGCTGCCAAGCCGGCGACCCCGCTGATCAGCGCTAACGCCGATGCATTCCGTACCGCCGTGGTGTTGGTGGTGGATACCACGGTGTCGATGCAGCCCTATATCGACCAGGTGCGCGACGTGGTCCACGAGCTGCAAACCCGCATTGCCGAACGTGGCGAGTTGGACAGCGTCAGTTTCGGCATGGTCGGCTTTCGCAGCAGCGTCAAGAAAACCCCTGGCCTGGAATACGTGGCCAAGACCCTGATCACCCTCGACCAGGGCCGCGACCCCCAGCGGTTTCTCGACATGGCGCGGCAGGTCAAGGCCTCCAGTGTTTCCAGCCATTCGTTCAACGAAGACGCGTTTGCCGGGGTGATGCAGGCGGTGGAAGGCATGGACTGGTCCGGCTACGGCGGGCGCCTGATCCTGCTGGTGACCGATGCCGGGGCCCTGCGCAAGAACGACCCGTTCGCTGCGACCCAGATGAACGAAGCCGAAGTGCGCCAGGCCGCCCTGGGCAAGCAGATCAAGATCTATGCCCTGCACCTGCGCACCGACGCCGGCAAGAAAACCCACGGCGGCGCCGAATCCCAGTACCGCACCCTGACCGCCGACGCCAACCCGCGGATCGGCGACCTGTACACGGCGGTGCCGGGCGGTGATGTGCGCAAGCTGGGCGAGCGCGTGGATGAGATCGGCACGGTGTTCGCCAACCTGGTGCACCAGGTGCGCAGCAACACCCCGCAGCCGGTGCCGTTGCTCAGCAGTGCGCCGAGCCTGGCGGACAAATCCGCTGCCGTCGGCTATGCCATGCACATGGACTTCCTCGGCCATAAAAGCGCGAGCCAGGCACCGCAACTGGTCAGCGCCTGGACCGCCGACCGCGACCTGACCAACCCGGCACTGCCGGCGTTCCAGGTGTGCGTGATGCTGACCAAACTGCAGCTCAACGACTTGCAGCAATCGCTGAAACTGATCGTCGATGCGGCGCGCAAGACCCAGACGTCGCCCGGGGATTTCTTCCAGGAAATCGCCAGCGCCTCGGCCTATATGAGCCGCGACCCACAGGCCCTGCGCAAGGGTGGCAACCTCGCCGACGGCGGCATTCTGGGTGAATACCTGGAAGGCCTGCCGTACCGCAGCAAGTCGCTGAACATGACCCAGGACCTGTGGTTGTCGTTGAGCGTGGCTGAACAGGAAGACTTTATCGACGAGCTGGACTCGAAGATCCGCCTGTATGAAACCTTCCATAACGATGTGGCCAACTGGGTCCGTTTCGGTGATGCCGAACCGGGCGATGCGTTGTACCGCGTGCCGCTGTCGACGCTGCCCTGATGCTGAACCTGAGCGCGGTGCACAAGAGCCGGGGCCTCGGTAGCCAGCGCTATAGCCTGGTGATCCCGGCGCTGCACGTGGGCGCGGGTGAGCAGTTGGCGATTGTCGGGCCCAGTGGCTGCGGCAAAAGTACCTTGCTCGACCTGTTGGCGTTGGTCCTGGCACCGGACCAGGTCGGCCGGTTTGAATTCAACCAGCTGGATATCGACGGGCTGTGGCGTGCCCATCAGCAATCCACCTTGGCCGGGTTGCGTAGCCGGCATCTGGGTTACGTGCTGCAAACCGGTGGCCTGCTGGGCTTTCTCGATGTGCGCAGCAATATCGCGCTGTCCCGGCAACTGTTGGGCCTGAAGGACGATGGCAGCGTTGCGCGGCTGGCTGCGCAGTTGCACATCAGCGACCAGTTGGCCAAGAAACCGGCCGCGTTGTCGGTAGGCCAGCGCCAGCGTGTTAGTTGCGCCCGTGCCCTGGCCCATGCCCCGCAATTGGTGCTGGCCGATGAGCCGACCGCGTCCCTGGACCCGCTTAACGCCGAGCGTGTGATGCAGGCGCTGCTGGCCCAGGCCCGTGAGTACCGCGCCGCCTGCGTGATCGCCACCCATGACGAGCCCCTGGCCCGCGCCAGTGGCTTGCAGGTGCGGCGCATCAGTTGCCGGCGCGACAGCGACGGTGGCGTTACGGCGACCCTTGGGGAGGCGTGCTGATGCGCATCCCCCTGGTGGCTTCCCTCGCGTGGCAGGACTACCGCAACGATGGCTGGCTGTCGGCCTGTGCGGTGCTGGCGCTGGTGGCGGTGATCGCGCCGTTGCTGGTGTTGTTCGGCCTGAAATTCGGCTTGGTCAGCAGTTTGACCGAGCGCCTGGAGAATGACCCGGCGACCCGGGAAATCATTCCGTTGGGCGGGGGACGATTGAGCCGCGCGTTTGTCGAGCAGCTCGGCCAGCGCAGCGATGTGGCGTTTGCCATCCCACGTACGCGGCAGATCGCGGCCACGGCCCAGGTGGGGGCATTGAGCCTGGAAATGTTGCCCACCGCACCGGGTGACCCATTGCTGGGCGGCCTGCCTATTCCGGCGGGCCTGGACCAGATCGTGCTGAGCCACACCGCCGCCGAGAAGCTGGCGGCGCGACCGGGGGATTGGTTGCAAACCCGCTTTGCGCGGCAAGTGGCCGGGCGTGTCGAGGCCCAGGGTACGCGCTTGCAGGTGCTGGCAGTGCTGCCCCTGGAGGCGTTCGCCCGGGACGGTTTGTTTGCCGGCTTGAGCCTGCTGGAAGCGGCGGAAGATTACCGCGATGGCCGGGCAGTACCGGCGCTGGGTTGGGACGGTGATGCAGTGGGGGGGAGCGAGCAGCGGGTGTATCCGGCGTTTCGTCTATATGCGCGCAGCCTTACCGATGTAGAGCCGCTGCGGGTGTATTTCGCCGGGCAGAACCTGTTGGTCTCGACCCAGGCGCTGAGCATCGCCCAGGTGCAGTCGTTGAGCCGCAATTTGTCGATCGTGTTCTGGATCATCGCCGGCCTGGCCTTGGCGGGGGCGTTTGCGGCGATCTTCGCCGGCGCGTTGGCCGCTGTGGCGCGCAAGCGCCGGGAGTTGTCGGTATTGCGCCTGCTGGGGTTTTCCACTGGCGCGCTGCTGCTGTTTGTGGTGATGCAGGCGCTCTACAGCGCGGGTTTCGCCGCCGTGCTCAGCGCCGGGCTGTATGGCCTGGCCGAGGCGGGCTTGAATCAATTATTCGTGCAGGTGCCGGGCGAATACGCCAGCCACCTGCTGGCGCGGCATTACGCCCTGGCCCTGGTCGCGGTACTCGGCGTCAGCGCCGTGGCGGCCGCGTGCGGGGGGTGGCGGGTAGCGCGTATCCAGGCTTCTGAGGGCATCAGAGATGTATAGATTATTGGGCGCTGCCGTGGCGCTGAGCCTGGCCACTGCGGCCTGGGCCGACGAGGCCAGCGATAAGCTGGACAACCCCAAGCCGTTGGCCGATGACGTCAGCCTGCCGCTGCCGTGCGAGGGCAACATGGTGTTTCGCTACGCCTATGTCCTGGCCCAGGGCACCCTGGACGACCGGGAGGTCAGCCTCGGCTACCCGTTCAGCAAAGGTGAGGCGGGCTACAAGCAGTCGTTTATCTCCGGCTATCGCCGCGACTTTATCAACGGCCAATTCACTCTCAAGGATTTGCCCAAGGGCTGGAACAAGGTGATTGCGCCGCTGATGCCCAAGACCGACGCCAAGACCCCGCTCAAGCCGATGCTCTACTTTATCGGCAAGTACGAAGTCACCGCGCGCCAATACGCCCAGGTCATGTCCCAGGCCCAGTCCCTGGCCAGTGGCGAACCGGCGCCGGCGTGCGAAGCGCCCACGGGCATGGCCGGGCGCTTGCCCAAGGTCAAGCTGTCGCGCTTTGAAGCCGAGCGCTTCTCGGCGGTGTACAGCGCCTGGTTGATGAAAAATCACCGTGACCTGCTGCCGGTCAGTGGTCGCGGATCTTCGGCGGAGGATGGCGGCCTGGGCTTTGTGCGGCTACCCACCGAAGTGGAATGGGAGTTCGCCGCACGCGGCGGCCAGGCGGTGAGCCGCCAGGACCTGGAAGGCCGGCTGTTCCCACGGCGCCTTGAGGGCAGCGACAGCGACGGCCCGTTGGGCGACTGGGCGGTGTTCAACCAGGTCGCCGGCGGCACCGGCCAGGCGGCGCGACTGATGCCTATCGGCACCAAGTTGCCGAACCCCATCGGCCTGTTCGATGTGATCGGCAACGCCGCCGAGATGGTCCAGGAGTCATTCCAGCTGGTCCACGCCGGCCGCCGCCAGGGCACCTATGGCGGCTTTATCGTCAAGGGCGGCAACTACCTGGAGGGCGAGGGCACGTTGTTTAGCGGCATGCGCCGGGAATACCCGCTGTTCGGCGCCGACGGCACCGAGCAAAGCAACGAGACCACAGGCTTCAGGGTGGCGATTGGCGCGCTGTCGGCACCGCGTTCGCGCTACAACGAACTGTTCGCGCAGTGGCAGAAAGAGGGGCGGCTGGCCGCGTTGACCGATGCCATCGACGATGCCCAGGACCCGACCAAGCGCCTGGACAGCATCATCGCCGCCAGCGTCGACCCACGGCTGCAAGCCGAGTTGGGACTGGTCAATGAAGAGCTCAAGCGCAACGTATCGCTGATCGCCCAGCAGCGTGAGGAGGCGGCTGGCAATTTGATCCAGTCTGCCGCCCTGGTGGCCGAGACCATCAATAACTACAACATCCGCCTGATCAATCTGCACAAGAGTCGCCAGCAGTCCCTGGACGCCAAGGACGAGGCCAGCGCGCAGTTGTTCGCCACGGCCATCGCCAATGGCCGCAGCGCGCTGGACGGTGCGGTGGCGATCTATATCGACAACCTGGCCACCGGCACGCGCTACACCGATGCGGTGATCCAGGCGCAGTTTCAACGGATCCAGCAAGAGTTGGAGCGCAAGCCGGTGCTGGGCAAGAGCCTGGTGACGCGCGCGACGTTATTCGTTCGCCATGTCGGCAACTATCGCAAACAACAGCGAGCCGACCCGGCAACGATTTTGAAGGAATTGCTCGCAGCAAGCGGTCAGCGGTCTTGATCGCTCGCAGGCTGGCGAGCTTGGAAGGGACTCAGGCGGCATGGGCCGTGCTGGGCAAGTCAAACTTAAAAGAGAACACACCTATGCTTTTTTCCCGTAAGGCGGTTTCCAAGCGTCACTTGCTGCTGATTGCGGCTGGTTTCAGCACTGTGCTGACCGGTTGCGCCACGTCGCCGGCCTCCAAGGTCGCGTCGAGCACCAAGGTCGAGTACTACCCCAATTGCTACGAGCCGGTGCAGCACCTGCGTGCCACCGATTCGGACATGACCAAGTCGGTCGTCACCGGCGCCGCCCTTGGCGCGGCCGGTGGCGCGCTGCTGGGCGCCCTGACCGGCGACTCGGACAAGCGCGGGCGCAACGCGGCGATTGGCGCGGCGGGCGGTGCCCTGGCGGGCGGCGCGGCGGGTTACTACACCGAGCGCCAGAAGCAGATCAGCGATGACAACCAGCGCATCGCCTCCTACGCCACCGACTTCAATAAAAGCGCCTCCGACATCGACCGCAGCACCGCGTACGCCAAGGCGTCCCAGCAGTGCTACCAGAGCGCATTCACCAAGCTGGTGGCCGACCGCAAGGCCAAGACCGTCAATGACACCGAAGGTCGCAAGCGCCTGGCGGAAATCGTTGCGGGCCTGAAGGAATCCAACGACCTGATCGTCGCGGTCAACGGCAAGGCCAGCGAAGACCTGAACAACTACACCCAGGCCTACGAGAAAGACCTGCAACAAGTGGGCGTACAGCGTAACGATGTGGTGACTGTGGCTACTGCTGAGACCACCTCGGCTGCGGCTGCGGCGAAAAAAGACAAGAAGAGCAAAGTCGTGACCAAGCGTCCGCCACTGCCCAAGGTGCCGTCAGAAGCGGTGAGCACCGAAAGGAGCATCCGCACCGCCAAGGTCAAGCAGACTGAAAGCAATCAAGTGGCCAATGCCGGCAAAGCACAGATCGAAGGCACTTGCCGCGATCCGAACCTGGCCGACTGGGCACCGGTGCCTTGCCCTAACGTTTAAGCCAAGTTGTTGCTATAAGCGGTAAACGCCAGCCGATCTCCTGCTAACGCGGGAGATCGGTAGCGTTCTGCGCACAAATCGTTAAACTGCTGCGGCCACCCAATAATTACACTGAGGCCGTGTGCATGAAATTTCGTTTTCTCCTGTGGGTGCTGGGCCTGATGATGGCCAAAGCCAGCCGCAACAACCCCGCGTTCCAGCAACAGTTGGGTGACAAGGACCTGGCGTTCCAGTTGCAGACCCTCGACGGCAAGGTTGCCCGTCACTTCATCGTCAAAAACCAGCGCATCACCAGCCACTCGGGTGTGCACCCGGAGCCGGCGTTTGCCATCGCTTTTAAAGACGCCGCCTATGGCTTCGCCACGATGCAGGCGAAGAACAAGCAACTGGCGTTCATGACGGGGATTCAGGACAAGTCGATCCAGATCAAGGGCAACCCGGCCCTGGTGATGTGGTTCCAGGGCTTGACCAAGTATTTGAAGCCGAAGAAAAAGAAGGCCTGAGAGAGCGAGTTGCATTCATCGCAGGCAAGCCAGCTCCCACATTTTGACCTTGGAATGCATTCAAGATGTGGGAGCTGGCTTGCCTGCGATAGCGGTGTAACAGGCGCCAAATTTACCCCTGGCTGAACTGCGACGCCAATTCCCGCAACAACACCTCGGCATCCAGCACCTTGCTCACCACGTCCTCGGCCTTGTCGCGGCTCAGGCCCAGGCGCTCCAGCAACTCGTCCGGAATCTCGGCTTCAGGCCCGGAGCCAATCCCCCGCCCGCGCAGCAAGCGCACGGCCAGGCACACCAGGTTCGGGTATTCGGCGTATTGGCCGTCGTAGCTCGGGTCATGCTGGAAGCGCAGGGCCGTGGACAGCTCTTGCGGCATATCCCAGTAACGCATCAGCCAGGCGCCGATCTGCTCGCGGCTGATGCCCAGCAAGTGTTGCTCGACATAGCTGTGGCACAAGTGCGGGTTGACCTCCAGGTGCCGGCAGATCAGTGAGAAGTGCGGCGGGAAGACGTGGGCCAGCAACAGGTAGCCAAAGTTGTGCAGCAGGCCCGCCAGGTAGGTCAGGCCGGCTTCCGGGCGCTGGGCGCGGGGCATGGCGCGGGTCAGGCCTTCGATCACCGCCGCTGTGTAGATCGACTGGTGCCAGTAGGGCGTGGCCTGTTGCGGATGGTCCTTGGGCAGGCTCAAGGTCTTGCCCAGCGCCAGGCCCAGGGCCAGGTTGATCACCAGGTCGAAGCCCAGCACACGCACAATCGCATCTTCCACCGAGCGGATCTTGCCCGGCGAGGCGTAGTACGGCGAGGCCGCCCAGCTCACCACTTGCGCGGCCAGGGCCGGGTCGGTCTCGACCACGCCGGTGATGTCGTCGATGGTCGCGTTGGGATCGACCCGCAGCTTGATGATCTTTTGCGCGGTGTCGGCCAGCGGCGGGATCTCGATGGTGGCTTCCAGGCGTTGCTGAATACGGCGCGCGGTAAACGCCTGCATCGCCTGGGTGATCTCATCACGGTCGTCGGCAGGGCGGTCGAAGTTGGGGCGGATGCTGCTCAGGGGCTCGCCGAAGTGGGCGGCACTGGCTTTGCTCAACATGCGCTTGAAGTCATCGCTGGCGATTTCCAGCAACACCGTGGCTTCGCCCGAGTGCACCAGCAGGGTCGGCTCGCGTAGCAGGCTTTCTTCGTACAGGCACGGCGAGCTAGTCAGCGGCGGCAGGCCGGGCAGCAGGCTCAGGTGGTGTTTGCCGAGCATACGCTCCAGGCGCTCCGGTGCCACGGCGGTCAGGTTGCGGCCGGTCAGCTCGGTAAGGCGGTTGAGGTCCAGCAACTGGCTCTGGGGGAACAGCACCATCAGGGCGCCCACCGCGTCATCGACCAGTACCGCCTGAACCTTTCGGGCCGGGTTCAGGCCTGGGTGGTCGGTGACTTCCGTGTAGTTGACGGCGAGTTTTGCGAGCAGGTCCCGAATGACCGAGGGTGCGGTCGGTGGGGCTGTGGCGTGGGCAACTTCTGACATGGCCGGATCCAATTTCCTACATTTGCTTGGAGTATAACCAGCTTGGTCCGGCTGAGGGGGTCTAACTGCGGTTTGTGATGGGGGCGGGTCAGACCTGGCCGTATTGTTGGCCGTGGCGCAGCCAGCGATCCAGCAGCGGGCTGACGTGGTGCGGCCAGCGTTCCAGCAGGGCCTGGGCCGCATCGCGCACGGCGGGCAGCAGGTCGGCATCGCGCATCAGGTCAGCCACCTTGAATTGCAGCAGGCCGGTCTGGCGGGTGCCGAGCATCTCGCCGGGGCCGCGCAGTTCCAGGTCTTTTTCGGCGATCACGAAGCCGTCGTTGGTCTCGCGCATGATCCCCAGGCGCTGGCGGCCAATCTGCGACAGCGGCGGATGGTAGAGCAGCACGCAGTGGCTGGCGGCACTGCCCCGGCCGACCCGCCCGCGTAGTTGGTGCAACTGTGCCAGGCCCAGGCGCTCGGGGTTTTCGATGATCATCAGGCTGGCGTTGGGCACGTCCACACCGACCTCGATCACGGTGGTGGCCACCAGCAATTGCAGGTGGCCGGCCTTGAATTCGGCCATCACCGCGGCTTTTTCCGCAGGCTTCATGCGCCCGTGGATCAGCCCGACCTTGAGCTCGCCCAGGGCGCTGGTGAGGTCTTCATAGGTGGTTTCGGCGGCCTGGCAGGTCAGCTCTTCGGACTCTTCGATCAGCGTGCACACCCAATACGCCTGGCGCCCTTCGGCACAGGCGCCGCGCACCCGCTCGATCACTTCGACCCGCCGGGTGTCGGTGACCAGCACCGTATTGACCGGGGTTCGGCCCGGTGGCAGCTCGTCGAGGATCGAGGTGTCGAGGTCGGCGTAGGCACTCATGGCCAGCGTGCGCGGGATCGGGGTAGCGGTCATGATCAACTGGTGCGGGTTCATCCGCCCGCCCACGCCTTTTTCGCGCAGGGCCAGGCGTTGTTGTACGCCGAAGCGGTGCTGTTCGTCGATGATCACCAGGGCCAGGTTCTTGAATTTAACCTCGTCCTGGAACAGCGCATGGGTGCCCACCACCATCGGGGCGCCGGCGGCGATCTGCTCCAGGGCGGCCGTGCGGTTCTTGCCCTTGAGCTTGCCCGCCAGCCACGCGACTTCCAGGCCCAGGGGGTCGAGCCAGCGCTTGAAGGTGATGAAGTGCTGCTCGGCGAGGATCTCGGTCGGCGCCATCAACGCCACCTGGTAACCGGCCTCCAGGGCCTGCAGCGCGGCCAGGGCGGCGACCACGGTCTTGCCAGCGCCGACATCGCCCTGGATCAGGCGCAGCATGGGCTCTTTCTGGCTCAAGTCGTAGGCGATTTCATTGCCGACACGCTGCTGCGCGCCGGTCGGCGCAAAGCCGAGGTTGGCCAGGTACTGCGCGGGCAGGCGCGTGGCCTTGGGCATCGCCGGGGCGCGCAGGGAACGCATGCTTTCGCGCAGGCGTTGCTGGGACAGTTGATGGGTCAGCAGTTCTTCAAAGGCCAGGCGATGCTGGGCCCAGTGATGACCCAGGGCCAGTTCGTCGACATCGGCATCGGCCGGTGGATGGTGCAGGTAGCGGATCGCGTCCGCCAGGGGCGCCAGTTGGTAGTCGCGGGCCAGCTCCTGCGGCAGCCAGTCGGGCAGGCTTTGCGGGCCGAGCAGGGTCAGGGTCTGCATGCACAACTGGCGCAGGCGCTGTTGCGTCAGGCCTTCGGTGAGCGGGTAGATCGGGGTGAGGGTGGTGTCTACCGGCGGCGGCTCGTCGCCGGTAATGGCGCGGTATTCCGGGTGGTAGATCTCCAGGCCTGATGCCCCTGGCCGCGCTTCACCGTAGCAACGCACGCGAGTGCCGCGCTTGAGGCCTTCCTTTTGCGCATTGCTGAAATGGTAGAAACGCAGGCTCAGGCCACCGGTGCCGTCCTGCAGGCGTACCACCAGGCTGCGACGCTTGCCCATCACCACATCGGCACCGCTGACGGTGCCTTCGACCACGGCATCCTGCCCAGGGCGCAGATGGCCGATGGGCACCACGCGGGTGCGGTCCTGGTAACGCAGGGGCAGGTGAAAGAGCACGTCCTGGAGGTTTTCCAGGCCGACCTTGGCCAGTTTCTCGGCCATGGCTTCACCGACACCCTTGAGTGCCGTCACCGACACCTGCGACAGCTCAGTCATACACGCACTTAGCTCGCGGCAGGCGGCTTGGCCACCGAGCACAGGCGGATCGAGTCGGCGAGGATCTCAATGGCTTTCGGGCGTGGGAAGCTGGCGCGCCAGGCAATCGCCACGGTGCGGAACGGCACGGGTGGGGTGAGCGGACGCACTTCGATCACGCCGGCGGCGTAGTGATGGCTGTCCACGGCCGACAGCGGCAGGATCGAGATGCCCAGGCCGGACGCGACCATATGGCGAATAGTCTCCAGGGAGCTGGACTCCACGGTAGTGTGCTTGGCGCCGTCGTTGCCCTTGGTCAGGGTCGGGCAGGCTTCCAGTACCTGGTCGCGGAAGCAGTGGCCTTCGCCGAGCAGCAGCAGGCTCTTGTCGTTGAGCAGGCTGGCGTCGATGGTGTCTTTTTGCGTCCACGGGTGGGAGGCGGGCATCAGCACGTAGAACGGCTCGTCGTAGAGCGGCAATGTCAGCACGTCGGCTTCGTTGAACGGCAGGGCGATGATGATCGCGTCCAACTCACCGTTGCGCAGCTTGTCGCGCAGGACGTGGGTGAAGTTTTCTTCGATATACAACGGCATCTGCGGCGCGACGCGGTGCAGTTGCGGGATCAGGTGCGGGAACAGGTACGGGCCGACGGTGTAGATCGCGCCGACTTTCAGCGGGGCGGTCAGCTGGTTCTTGCCGGCCTGGGCCAGTTCACGAATGCTCTGGGCCTGTTCCAGCACCTTCTGGGCCTGGGCCACAATGCCTTCGCCGACCGGGGTGAGGCGCACGGCGCTTTTGCTGCGCTCGAAAATCAGCACACCGAGTTCGTCTTCAAGCTTCTTCACACCCACCGACAGCGTCGGCTGGCTGACATGGCAACGTTCGGCGGCATGGCCGAAGTGTTGCTCTTGGGCGAGGGTCACGATGTAGCGTAATTCTGTAAGAGTCATAGCGGGCGTCCATGAGGTTGCGGGCCAAGCATACCGGCTGCAATCGAGAGGCGCACGTTATCAGAACTAGATTGAGGATTGAGGGGTTTGTGCGGGGGATTTTGCTTAATGGCGTTGGCAGCTTTGTGTGTGGGGGTGGGCTTGCTCGCGATGGCGGTGTGTCAGTCACTGTGGATGTTGACTGTTACAACGTTATCGCGGGCAAGCCCGCTCCCACACAAGCCCGCTCCTACAGGGATCAGCGGCGGCGCTTCTCGATGTTGTAGACAAACGGCGCAACGATTTCGATGCTGCCGTTTTTCAACATATCGGCCGGTGGCTTGGGCAGCGGCTGGGCCCGACGGATCATCTCCAGGGTGGCGCGGTCCAGGTCGGCGTTGCCGGAGCGGCCCACCAGCTCATAGGACAGCACCTTGCCTTCGGCATCCACCACGAACCGCAAGCGGTTCAAGCCTTCCTTGCCACGGGCCTGGGCGCCTGGCGGGTATTTCTTGTACTTCGCCAGGTGGCCGAGCAGCGTGCTTTCCCAGGTGGCCTTGGCCGCGACCTGCGCCGGCGACGGGCCGGGTTGCGGCTGCGCGGACTTTTCCGAAGGCGCGTTGTTCTGAGGGGTTTCGCTCGGCGGGTCCTCGGAAGGTTTCTCCTTGGGCGGCTCGACCTTTTTCTCAGGCTTGGGCGGCTGCGGCTTGGGTTTTGGCTTGACCGGCTTGGGCACGGAAATCGTGGGTTTGGGTGCTTCGGCCAGTTTCGGCAAGGGCAACTCTTCCACCGGTGCCGGCGGTTGCGGAGGCGTCACCACCTTCGGCGGGGCCGGAGGCGGTGGTGCCGGCATCGGCGCCAGGTCGATGACCATGGCAGCCGGTGGCAACTGCACCATCTGTGGCGCCGACCACTGGAGCGCGAGGATGATCGCGACGGCGTGGACGCCCAGCACGACGGCGAGGCTGGTGCCATAACGCGTCAGTTTGTGGCGCGTCGTGATCATTTCTTGGCTGCCGTCTCAAGTCCGACCAAGCCGACCTTGAGGTAGCCGGCTGCCCGCAGGGCATCCATCACGCTCATCAGGTCGCCATAGTCCACGCCCTTGTCGGCCTGGAAGAAGATCGTCGTGTCTTTCTTGCCCTGGGTGCGGGCATCGAGCACCGCACCGAGGGTTTCGGATTTGACTTCTTCTTCGCCCAAGAACAGACGCTGGTCAGCCTTGACGCTGAGGAACACCGGTTTCTCCGGCCGGGGCGCGGGTTTCGCGCTGGAGGCGGGGAGGTCGACCTTGATGTCCACCGTGGCCAGGGGGGCTGCCACCATGAAGATGATCAGCAGAACCAGCATCACGTCGATAAACGGCGTGACGTTGATTTCGTGGTTCTCGACGAGCTCGTCGTCGCCTTGATTCAAATGCAGGCCCATGGCCGATTACCCCACTTTCACCATGTGCGGTTGCGAGCTGCGCTCGGTAGGCAGGTGATCGAGGTCACGGCTGACCAGCAGCAGGACTTCTGCCGAAGCATCCGACACCTGGGCCTTGTAGCCGGCGATCGAACGGGCGAACACGTTGTAGATCACCACCGCCGGAATCGCGGCGACCAGGCCCAGGGCGGTTGCCAGCAGGGCTTCGGCGATGCCGGGAGCAACCACGGCGAGGTTGGTGGTCTGGGTCTTGGCGATGCCGATGAAGCTGTTCATGATGCCCCACACGGTGCCGAACAGGCCGACGAATGGTGCGGTGGAACCGATGGTTGCCAGCACGCCGGTGCCGCTGCTCATGTTGCGGCCGCAGGCTGCTACCAGGCGTTCCAGGCGGAAGCTCACACGCTCCTTGATGCCTTCCTTTTCCCGGGTGTTGGCCGACAGGCGCATTTCTTCCAGCGCGTCGTGTACCAGCAGGTGCGCCAGGGTGCCCTTGATGGCCGCGCTTTCGCTGGCTTCCTTGAGGGTGGTGGCTTTTTTCAGGTTGGTGATTTCAGTGCGCAGGCGGCGTTTGGCGCCCAGCAGCTCAAAGCCTTTGGCGATCCAGATGGTCCAGGTGATGATCGAGGCGATGGCCAGGCCGATCATCACGATCTTCACGATGATGTCGGCGTTCTGGTACATGCCCCACGGCGACAGGTCGTGGGCCATGCCCAGGGTGTTGTCTTCTTCCAGGACCAGGCCGGTTTCATCTGTCGGGGCTACGCCCTCGGCAGCGGCCGGGTCGGTGGCGGCAGGTACGGCCGCCTGAGCGCCTGGTACTGCGCCGGCTTGCTCAGGTGCGGCAGCGGCTGGGGCCGTAGCGGCAGGCGGGGTGGCCGGTGCCGTGGCATCGGCGAATGCGGCGGTCGGAGCCAGCAGGACGCTGAACAGCAACGCAGTGATCGCGCGCCAGACGCGGGACGGGCTGTGAGGCTTGGTTGGCGAAGCGGGGAGGTTATTGCGTGTCATGCTGGCCGGACCTGAGAGGAAAAAATAAGGGCTTGTCCTGCCAGACCGCGAGAGGGTCGAGGACAAATGGGCGGTTATTATTGCAAGTAATTCTTGTTAACAGAAGTAATACAGTAACTTTATTTGTGCTTTTTCTGGCCGCTGGTCACCTGCGAGGGCTAATCTAGACCTTTGAGAACGGAGTTTTGTGATGTCTGCGCCTTCTGTGGTGATTGCCGGTTGTGGTGATGTAGGTAGTCGGCTGGCAAGTCAATTGCTGGCTGCCGGATGGGAGGTGCATGGCCTGCGACGCAATGTCTCGCGCCTGCCGCAAGGGGTGATCGGGATTGCCGGCGACCTGTTCAAAAAGGACTGCCCCGACACCTGGCCGATCGGCGGCGTGGACTACCTGGTGTACTGCGCAGCCGCCACCGATCATGACGAAGCGGGCTATCGCAAAGCCTATGTCGAAGGTTTGCAACATGTGTTGGAGTGGCTCGATGACTACGGCCAGCAGCCCAAGCAGTTGCTATTTGTGTCCAGCAGCAGCGTCTATGGGCAGCAAAACGGCGAATGGGTCGATGAGACGTCGCCTACCCAGGCCATTGGCTATTCCGGGCAGGTGATGCTGGAAGCCGAGCAAGTGGCTTTCGACAGCAGTATCCCGGCCACGACCGTGCGCTTGACCGGTATCTACGGGCCTGGGCGTGAGTGGTTGTTGAGCCAGGTGCGCCAGGGCTATCGCGTGGCGGTCGAGCCACCTTTATATGGCAACCGTATCCATGTCGATGATGCCGCGGGGCTGCTAGCCTTTTTGTTGCTGCATGTGGAGCAGGGCGGTGTGTTGGACAAGGTCTATATCGGCGTCGATGATGCGCCGGCACCGCTGGCTGAAGTCGTGGGCTGGCTGCGTGAATACCTCGGGGTGACCGAGTGGGCCGAAGACGCCAGTGTGCGGCGCTCCGGCAGCAAGCAGTGCAGCAATGCGCGGGCCAGGGCGCTGGGGTGGACACCAACCTATCCGAGTTATCGCGAAGGCTATGCCGCGATCCTCAAGGGCTGAAACGCGGTCAAAAATGTGGGAACGGGCTTGCTCGCGATAGCGGGATGTCAGGGAGCAGATCTGTCGACTGACCCACCGCTATCGCGAGCAAGCCCGCTCCCACATTTAGGTTACTGTTTTTCCAGCAACCACTGGCGCGGCCCGGGGCTCAACTGAGGTATTTCGTCTGGCCGGGAATGGTTGATCGCCTGGAAGATTCCCAGCGTTTTGCCGTAGCGTACGAAAATCCAGCTGTCTCCCACATCGCCTTTGCCCAGATACAGGGTGTCATTGCCGGCGCCCTGAGTGGCGCAATCCCCGCCCAGGCACAGCTCGTAGCGGTCATTCTTCCCCAGGCCCGACAGGTTGCCATCCGCATTGAACACTACGGTGCCGCCGGCGCCCTGGCCTTCGAGGATTTTCCATAGGCCACCCAGATAGGCTGAGTTCAGCTCCTGCCGGAATGTACTGCCCCATTGCGCGCCCGCCAGAGCGGGTGGATGGGGGCGTTGGAACACTTGGCCGGGAAGATCCTTGCGAGGCAATTGGAGCAGTTGCTGATCATTAAGGTGCAGTTCGTCACGGCTGTAGCCGTTGTGGTCGACGGTCCAGGCATTGGGTGCTTTTGGCAGTAGTTGGCCTTCATCGACCTCAAAGGCACTGCTGGCATGAGCTTGGCCTGTGCGGGTGTCGACATGCCACTCCAGATTATTGCCGTTGGCCTGCAGGCTTTTGAGCAGCGGCCGGCCCTGGGCGGCGGTTTCGATGGCGGCCTGGTTGATCCAGATCCCACTGATGTCGGCGGGTTGCGACACTTGGGTGCAACCGCCCAGCAAGGCCAGGCCAATGAGCAATGGTTTGAGCATGGAGTAGTCCGAGGCAAAGGAGTGCAACTCACAAAAAAGGAGCCCGTAAGCTCCTTTGTTCTGTATCACTGCTTTTCCAGCAACCACTGGCGCGGCCCGGGGGTAAACGAAGGCACTTCGTCGGCCTGGGACGTATTGATCGCCTGGAAAATCTCCAGTTGCTTGCCATTGCGGCTGAAGATCCATGGGTTGCCCTGGCCGCCTTGTTGCAACCAGATGCTGTCGTAGCCACCGCTCATGGAGGCGCAGTCGCCCGCCAGGCACAGTGAATACTGGTCGGCGCCGGGCAGGCCGGTGACTTGGCCGTTGGCCTGGAACTGTACGGTCGCGCCCTGGCCACTGCCGCTGGTGATTTTCCAGCTGCCGCCCATATAGGCCGAGTACAGCGTCCGTTCAAAGTTGGCACCCAGAGGCGCACCTTCGGGGGCAGGGTCCTTGGGGCGGCCAAAGAGCTGTTCGGGCTCGTTGTCGTTGGCCACTTGCAGCAGCTGCCTGCCCTTGCGCTTGAGCTCGGTGGTCGAACTGCCGTAGAAATCAACGTTCCAGGTGCCGGACTTTTCGCCGGCCAACTTGCCTTCAGGGCGCTCGAAGCCATTGAAGTAGCGCGCCTGGTTGGCCCGGGTGTTGACCTCCCATTCGAGGTTCGGGCCATAAGCCTGCAGGGCCTCACGCAAAGGACCGCCCTTGGAGGCCGCATCGATGGCGACCTGGTTGATCCAGGTGCCGCTCACATCCCGGGCGGCAGGATTGCTGGCGCAGCCGCCGAGGAGCAGGGCGAGCAGCGTGGAGGCAACGAGCGCTTTGCGCATTACGAAATCCTTTTAAAACGAAGTCGGCGCAACCCGTGGGGTTGCGCCGAATGTATTACTCGATGACCAGAATCGCGTCCATCTCAACCTGCGAACCCTTTGGCAGGGCGGCAACGCCAATGGCGGCGCGGGCTGGGTAGGGCTGTTCAAAGTACTTGCCCATGATCTCGTTGACCTTGGCGAAGTGGCTCAGGTCGGTAAGGAAGATGTTCAGCTTGACGATGTCCTTGAACGAACCGCCCGCGGCTTCGGCTACCGACTTGAGGTTTTCAAAGACTTGCACGGTCTGGGCTTCAAAGCCTTCAACCAGTTCCATGGTCTTTGGGTCCAGGGGGATCTGGCCGGACATGTAGACGGTGTTGCCCGCCTTGATCGCCTGGGAATAAGTACCGATGGCGGCAGGTGCCTTGTCGCTGGTGATAACAGTCTTGGTCATGAATGACTCCTTGTAATGTCCGGGCTATAGGGAGGGCGTTATGCGCGCATGCGAGTGATGCGGATAACCCCGGTCAGGGCACGCAGTTTCTTGATCACGCGGGCCAGGTGTACACGGTCGTGTACGCTGACCACCAGTTGAACCACGCTGATGCGACCATCGCGCTCGTCCATGCTGATTTTTTCGATATTGCCGTCGGCGGCGTTGACACTGCTGGCCAGCAGGGCGATCAGGCCACGCTGGTGCTCCAGCTCGACCCGCAGCTCGACATTGAATTCGCCGGTCACATCCTTGGCCCAGGACAGCTGGATGCATTTTTCCGGGTTGTGGCGGATTTCGCTGATATTGCGGCAGTTGTCCAGGTGCACCACCATGCCTTTGCCGGCGGACAGGTGCCCGACAATCGGGTCGCCCGGGATCGGCGTGCAGCATTTGGCGTAGCTCAGGACCAGGCCTTCGGTGCCGCGAATGGCCAGCGGGCCTTCAGGGCTCGGCAGTTGCTCGCCTTCGCCGAGCAGGCGGCGGGCGACCACGTAGGCCATGCGGTTGCCCAGGCCGATATCTTCGAGCAAGTCCTCGATGGCTTCCTGGCGGTACTCAAGGAGTATGGCCTGGACGCGCTCGCTGGGAATTTTCTCCAGGGAGCTGTCGAAACCGTTGAGCACCTTGTTCAGCAGGCGTTCGCCCAGGCTGATGGACTCGGAGCGGCGTTGCAGCTTCAGGGCATGACGGATATGGGTGCGGGCCTTGCCGGTGACCACGAAGTTGAGCCAGGCCGGATTCGGTCGGGCCCCCGGGGCGCTGACGATCTCCACGGTGGAGCCGCTTTGCAGCGGCTCCGACAGCGGGGCCAGGCGACGGTTGATCCGGCAGGCGATGCAGCTGTTGCCGACGTCGGTGTGCACCGCGTAGGCAAAGTCGACCGCCGTAGAGCCCTTGGGCAGCTCCATGATCCGGCCTTTGGGCGTGAACACGTAGACCTCGTCCGGGAACAGGTCGATCTTCACGCTTTCGATAAATTCCAGGGAGTTGCCGGCACGTTGCTGCATTTCCAGCACGCCCTTGACCCATTGGCGGGCGCGGGCATGGGTGCCTTTGGGCTGCTCGTCGCCACTGGATTTGTACAGCCAGTGGGCGGCGATGCCGTTATTGGCCATCTCTTCCATTTCCCGGGTGCGGATCTGGATCTCGATCGGCACCCCATGCATACCGAACAGCGTGGTATGCAGCGACTGATAGCCGTTGGCCTTGGGAATGGCAATGTAGTCTTTGAAGCGGCCTGGCAGGGGTTTGTACAAATTGTGTACAGCGCCCAGCACGCGGTAGCAGGTATCGACCTTGTCGACGATGATTCGGAACGCATACACGTCCATGATCTCGTTGAAGGCCCGGCGCTTGCCGCGCATCTTCTTGTAGATGCCGTAGATATGCTTCTGCCGGCCGCTGACCTCGCCTTCAATCTCGTCGATTGCCAGGCAATGGCTCAGGGATTCTTCGATCTTGTTGACGATTTCCTTGCGATTGCCCCGGGCGCGCTTGACCGCCTGGTAGATGCGCGCCGAGCGCATCGGGTGCATCGCCTTGAAGCCAAGGTCCTCGAATTCGATACGAATGGCATGCATGCCCAGCCGGTTGGCAATGGGCGCGTAGATTTCCAGGGTTTCCTTGGCGATGCGCCGGCGTTTTTCACCGGACAGCACTTCCAGCGTGCGCATGTTGTGCAGCCGGTCGGCCAGCTTGACCAGGATCACCCGGATATCCCGGGCCATGGCCATGGCCATTTTCTGGAAGTTTTCCGCCTGGGCCTCGGCCTTGGTCTCGAAGTTCATCTGGGTCAGCTTGCTGACCCCGTCGACCAGGTCGGCCACGGTTTCGCCAAATTGCGCGCTGAGCGCTTCCTTGGCAATGCCGGTGTCTTCGATCACGTCATGCAGCATCGCGGCCATCAGGCTCTGATGGTCCATGTGCATGTCGGCAAGAATATTGGCCACCGCAAGAGGATGGGTGACATACGCCTCGCCGCTGCGGCGGCGTTGGCCGTCGTGGGCTTGTTCGGCGTAGAAATACGCTCGGCGGACCAGGTTGACCTGGTCGGTGCCGAGGTAGGTCGATAAGCGATCGGCGAGGGCGTCTATGCTCGGCAAGGTATTAACTCCTGCCGAAGGCTGTGACCCCGCGCCGTGCTACGTCGACCAGGCATAGGCTTAGACGGCCTCGTTGGACTCGTCCTCGAACGCTGCAAACAGCGGTTCGTCTTCAACGATTTCAGCGCTGGCAATGTAGTCATAGCTCATCACGCCGGCCGCGATTTCGCGCAGGGCCATCACGGTAGGCTTGTCATTTTCCCAATTGAGCAGTGGCTCTTTGCCGCCAGTGGCCAATTGACGGGCACGCTTGGTAGAGAGCATGACCAGCTCAAAGCGGTTATCCACGTGTTCTAGGCAGTCTTCAACGGTTACGCGGGCCATGGTATTCCTCGGAGCGAATGCAAGATGCGCGCTGCCCGGTTGGGCGAGCGGACTCAACAGTTTAAAAAATCACCAGCGTTTAGGGAAGCGCTGATTTTCCGCAGGCCCCGGCAAACACGCTACAAGGGCCAATGTAAGGCCCTTGCAGCGGTTTTGGGAAGAGCCATTCAACCGAGCAGTTCGGCCAACAATTTGCCAAAACGCTGCTGTTGGCGCTTTTGCTGGAGCTGATTGGCGCGGAAAATCGCCTTCAGGTCGTCCAGGGCGTGGGCAAAATCGTCGTTGATGATCAGATAGTCATAGTCCACATAGTGGCTCATTTCGCTGACCGCTTCGCGCATGCGCCCGTCGATGATCTCGTCGCTGTCCTGGCCGCGGTTGGTCAGGCGCTGGTGCAAGGCCTCCAGGGACGGCGGCAGGATGAAGACCGAGCGTGCCTTGGGCATCAATCGGCGTACCTGTTCGGCGCCCTGCCAGTCGATTTCCAGGATCAGGTCGTGACCTTCGTCGAGGGTCTGCTGCAAATGGCTCTGGGACGTGCCATAGAGGTTGCCGAACACCTCGGCGCGCTCCAGGAAGTCGCCGTGTTCGATCATCTTCACGAACTCGCTGCGCTCGACGAAGTGATAGTTCACGCCGTTCACCTCACCGGGGCGCATGGCGCGGGTGGTGTGGGAGACCGAGACGCGGATTTGCGGGTTGGTGTCGGTCAGGGCCTTGACCAGGCTGCTTTTGCCCGCGCCCGAGGGTGCGGAAATGATGTACAGGGTGCCGGTGCTGTGGGTCATGGGAGTTGCCTTACTCAATATTCTGTACTTGTTCGCGCATTTGCTCGATCAACACTTTGAGGTTGACCGCAGCCGTGGTGCTGCGCGGGTCGAAGGCTTTGGAGCCCAGTGTATTGGCTTCGCGGTTGAGTTCCTGCATCAGGAAGTCCAGGCGCCGACCAGCGGCACCCGCCGACTTGAGCACGCGGCGCACTTCCAGGATGTGGGTGCTCAGGCGGTCGAGTTCTTCGGCGACGTCGCTTTTTTGCGCGAGCAGGACCATTTCTTGTTCCAGGCGCAGCGGATCGAGGTCGGTCTTCATGTCGGCGAAGCGGTCGAGGACTTTCTGGCGCTGGGTGGCCAGCATTTGCGGCACCAGCTCGCGCAGGGTCACGACGTCGGCCTCGATGGCGTTCAGGCGCTCGTTGATCAGCCGGGCCAGCTCGGCGCCTTCGCGCTCGCGGCCGGCCTTGAGCTCCTTGAGGCCCTGGTTGAACAGGGCCAGGGCCTCGGCATTCAGCGCCTGCGGGTCAGTGGCGTCGGCCACCAGCACGCCAGGCCAGGCCAACACTTCCAGCGGGTTCAGGGCCGCTGGCTGCTTGATCAGGCTGGCGATGGTCTCGGCGGCGGCGACCAGTTGCGCGGCGCGCTCGCGGTCAACCTGCAGCGGCTTGCCGGTGGTTTCCTCGGTAAAGCGCAGGGTGCACTCCAGTTTGCCGCGGGAGATACCGGCGCGCAGGGCTTCGCGTACGGCGCCCTCCAGGTCGCGAAAGGACTCGGGCAAGCGCAGGTGCGGCTCCAGGTAGCGGCTGTTGACCGAGCGCAATTCCCAGCTCAGGGTGCCCTGGGCCCCGGCTTTTTCGACGCGGGCGAAGGCGGTCATGCTGTGCACCATGGGGGTACCTCGCGATACAGTCCCGCAAACGGGCGGGCTGGTGGGTAGATTGAAGCCGACTGGCTGCGAAGGCGCAGGATTGTAGCGCAACGGGGCGGGCGCCCCCAAATGCGGGCTGTGACAAAGGGTGCCAGGGCTTGTCCATTCGTTACCGAATTTATTAGCAGTGCCGAGAAGCGGCCTGCGGCTCTATAATGCTCGGCAGTTTTTCGTCCTCAGTACAGGTATCCCCTATGAAACGTCCAAGTGGTCGCGCTGCCGATCAGCTCCGCTCGATCCGCATCACCCGCAACTACACCAAACACGCCGAGGGATCTGTACTGGTCGAGTTTGGCGATACCAAGGTCATCTGCACCGTCAGCGTCGAAAACGGCGTGCCGCGTTTCCTCAAGGGGCAGGGCCAGGGCTGGTTGACCGCCGAATACGGCATGTTGCCGCGCGCCACCGGCGAGCGTAACCAGCGTGAAGCCAGCCGTGGCAAGCAGGGCGGTCGCACCCTGGAGATCCAGCGCCTGATCGGCCGTTCCCTGCGCGCGGCGCTGGACATGTCCAAGCTGGGTGATGTGACCCTGTACGTCGACTGCGATGTGATCCAGGCCGACGGCGGCACCCGCACCGCCTCCATCACCGGCGCCATGGTGGCGCTGGTCGATGCGCTGAAAGTGATCAAGAAACGCGGTGGCCTGAAAGGCGGCGACCCGCTCAAGCAGATGATTGCCGCCGTATCGGTGGGCATGTATCAGGGCGAGCCGGTGCTGGACCTGGACTACCTGGAAGACTCGGCGGCCGAGACCGACCTGAACGTGGTCATGACCAGCACCGGTGGGTTCATCGAAGTGCAGGGCACCGCCGAAGGCGCGCCATTCCAGCCGGCAGACCTGAACGCCATGCTGGCCCTGGCCCAGAAAGGCATGAGCGAAATCTTCGATCTGCAGAACGCCGCACTGGCTGACTGAAACCGACCTCAAGGAGCAACGCCATGAGTGACAACCAGCTTCCCGTGTCAGCCCAGAACAAGGAAGTGCGCCAGTGGGCCATGCTCTGTCACTTTGCGGCGTTCCTGGGCCTGGTGTTCCCCTTTGGCAGTGTGCTGGGGCCGTTGATCCTATGGCAGGTGAAGAAGGACATGGACCCGCTGATCGATGACCAGGGCAAGGAAGCGCTGAACTTCCAGCTGACCGTGGCCATTGCCTGGCTGGTCTGTTTTGTCCTGGGGTTCGTGGTGATTGGCTTCCTGCTGATGGTGGTGTTGGTGATTGCCGCGCTGGTGTTGACCATCATCGGCGGGATCAAGGCCAACAAAGGCATTGCCTACCGTTACCCGCTCACCTGGCGATTGATCAAATAATGATCGCCCACAAAAAAACCGACAGTGATGTCGGTTTTTTTGTACCTGGATATTGACCTCAGATGGTCAAGGTCCAGTCGTAGTCCACGATCAACGGCGCGTGTTGCGAGAAGCGCGGTTGACGCGGCAAGCGTGCGCTGCGGACAAACCGGCGCAGGCCGGGGGTCAGCAACTGGTAGTCAAAACGCCAGCCCAGGTTGAGCATCTCGGCCTGTTCGTTGTCCGGCCACCAGCTGTACTGGTCGCCTTCGCGGCTGACTTCACGCAGGGCATCTACATAACCCATGTTGCCGACAATCTCGTCCATCCAGGCCCGTTCCGGCGCCAGGAAACCCGGGGATTGCTGGCTGTCGCGCCAGTTCTTGATATCCAGCTTCTGTTGCGCCACGTACAACGAGCCACAATAAATGTACTCGCGACGTTTGCGCCGCTGTTTATCCAGATAACGGGCGAAATCGTCCATTAGCTTGAACTTCTGGTTCAAGTCTTCGTCGCCGTTCATCCCCGAAGGGAGCAACAAGGTAGCAATACTGACTTTGTCGAAATCGGCTTGCAGGTAGCGCCCGTAGCGATCGGCTGTCTCGAAGCCGAGGCCGCTGATGACCGCCTTGGGTTGCAACCGTGAGTACAGAGCCACGCCACCTTGGGCGGGGACTTCGGCATCACAGGCATAAAGGAAGTAGCCATCCAGTTGGAAGGCTGGGTCGTCCAGTTCAAAGGCGGAGGCGCGGGTGTCCTGCAGGCAGATGACGTCGGCATTCTGGGCTTGCAGCCAACTGAGCAAACCACGCTCGACTGCAGCCTGAATACCATTAACGTTCACACTGATGATCCGCATAAATGGCCCCAAAAATCGCGTGCGTGTATGATACACGCCGTCTACCTATTTAGCTAAATCCGTGGTATCTGAGGCTTTTTTCATGCAGGCGTATCAACGCGATTTCATTCGTTTTGCCATCGATCGCGGGGTTTTGCGCTTCGGTGAGTTCACCCTCAAGTCCGGGCGTACCAGCCCATACTTCTTCAATGCCGGCCTGTTCAACTCGGGTTCTGCCCTGGCACAACTGGGTCGTTTCTACGCGGCAGCCATCGTTGAAAGCGGTATTGCCTTCGACGTGCTGTTTGGCCCGGCCTACAAAGGCATCCCGTTGGCCGCCGCCACTGCCGTGGCCCTGGCGGAACATCACGGGCGGGATCTGCCATGGTGCTTCAACCGCAAGGAAGCCAAGGCCCACGGCGAAGGCGGCAGCCTGGTCGGCGCGCCGCTGACCGGCGATGTGCTGATCATCGATGACGTGATCACCGCCGGCACCGCGATTCGTGAAGTGATGCAGATCATTGCGTCCCAGGACGGCGCCAAGGCCGCTGGCGTGCTGATCGCGTTGAACCGCCAGGAGCGCGGCAACGGTGAATTGTCGGCAATCCAGGAAGTGGAGCGTGACTTCGGGATTCCCGTGGTGAGCATCGTGTCGCTGAGCCAGGTGTTGCAGTTCCTGGAAGATGATCCGGCGCTCAAGCAGCATCTGCCGGCAGTCAAGGCCTATCGCGAGCAGTTCGGCGTCTGATGGGGGCGGTTGTGCAGCCCGTTGCGCGGGCTGTACAAGCCGATGCCTAGGTATCCATCAGCTGCGTGATATGTTTCTGGCAAAAATCCAGGTAAGCCCGCACGATCGCCGAGGGATGACGATGTGAGGGATAAAGCAGGTTGATCTGCTGTTCTGGCATCGGATGCTCCGGCAACAGTTTGACCAACCGCCCCTCGCCAATGGCTTTGGCGGCAAGAAACGGCGGCAATTCGGTGACGGCTTCCCCCGCCAGTGCACGACTTCGCAGGTGCGCGTAGTCATTGGTGGTCAGCAGCGCCTTGGGCTCCAACACCTGCCCACCCAGGCGCCATATCCCGCTGGTGGCTCCCGTGCTCCAGGTTGCACAGGGAAACCGGTACAGGGCCTCGGGTGTATCAGGCATCCCCAATCGTTCAACCAGTAACGGGCTGGCCACGAGTACGTGGCGATAGCTCAGCACTTGTCGCGCCACCATGGTTTCGTGGGTGATGGTGCCCACGCGCAATGCCACGTCAATGCCATCCTCCACCAGGTCGACCCGTCGCTCGGTGGTGTAGGCGTGCACGCGGATATCGGGGTAGCGCCGCTGGAAGGCCGCCAGCAATTCCCACCACGGCTCGAACGCGGGGGGCAGCGATAGCCTTAGGCGTCCTTTGAGTTGTGCCTGGTCGCTTATGACGGCTTGTTCGCCCTCGGCCAGGGCTTCGACGCCGCGGCTGGCATGTTCGTACAGGCGTGTCCCAGCGTCGGTGAGCCGGGTGCCGCGGACGGAGCGCTCCAGCAACTGCACCTTTAACTGCCGCTCCAGTTCGCGTACGCGCCGACTCAGTGTAGGCAGCGGCACCCCCAGGCGGTCGGCCGCAGCTGACAAGCTTCCGGCTTGCACCACGCTGACAAACATGTTTACGGCATTCAGATCCACAGTTCGATCCTCTTATCTATGGAAACAAGACTACCGCGAGCGACGAGCCCCTGCCATTCATGGGTGGGCCGGCAAGGCTTCAGGTGCGCAATCTCCCTTTGCTGGCGCTCGACGCGACCTTGCCGCCGCAGGCATAAAAAACCCCGCGCCCCTGGCAACGAGCCAGGGTTTGCGGGGGTTGTTGTGGCGTTGTTTGTTAAGGACGCTTGCGGTTGCTGATCAACGTACCCATGCCGGTATCGGTGAAGATCTCCAGCAGCACCGCATTGGGCACCCGGCCATCGATGATCAGCGAGCTGCCTACGCCGCCCTGCACGGCTTCCAGTGCGCAGCGGATCTTCGGCAGCATGCCGCCGTAGATGGTGCCGTCGGCGATCAGGTCGTCGACCTGCTGGGTGGTCAGGCCGGTCAGGACCTTGCCTTCCTTGTCCATCAGGCCGGCGATGTTGGTCAGCAGCATCAGCTTCTCGGCCTTCAGGGCCTCGGCCACCTTGCCGGCCACCAGGTCGGCGTTGATGTTGTAGGACTCGCCATTGGCCCCCACGCCGATCGGCGCGATCACCGGGATGAAGTCGCCCTTGACCAGCAGGTTGAGCAAATCGGTGTTGATGCCGATCACTTCGCCCACCTGGCCAATGTCGATGATTTCCGGCTGGGTCATCTCCGGGGTCTTGCGGGTCACGGTGAGTTTCTTCGCCCGGATCAGCTCGGCGTCCTTGCCGGTCAGGCCGATGGCGCTGCCGCCGTGGCGGTTGATCAGGTTGACGATGTCTTTGTTCACCTGGCCGCCAAGGACCATCTCCACCACGTCCATGGTCTGCGCATCGGTGACGCGCATGCCGTCGATAAAATGACTCTCGATGGACAGGCGCTTGAGCAGGTCACCGATCTGCGGGCCGCCGCCGTGCACCACCACCGGGTTGATCCCGACGGCTTTCATCAGCACGATATCGCGGGCAAAGCCGGTTTTCAGCTCGTCGCTTTCCATGGCATTGCCGCCGTACTTGATCACCAGCGTCTTGCCGACGTAGCGTCGAATGTAAGGCAGCGCTTCGGAAAGGACCTTGGCGGTGTTGGCGGCGGCGTCGCGTTCGAGGGTCATTCAGGGCTCCGGGGCAAATAATCAGAACGGTAGTTGGAGATCAGGGGCAACACGTTTCAACTGGGCGTGGAACACGTCCTTGATGCGCTGCAGCTCGGCCTCGGTATCCGCCTCGAAACGCAGGACCAGCACCGGCGTGGTGTTGGACGCGCGAACCAGGCCCCAGCCTTCGGCATAGTCGACTCGCACACCATCAATGGTGGTCAGGTTGGCGCCTGCCCCCCATTGCGCATCGTGCAATGCGTCAATGATGCTGAATTTGCTCTCTTCGGTCACATGGATATTGATTTCCGGCGTCGAAATATCGTTCGGGAAGGTCTCGAACAGCTCCTCGGCACTGGATTGCTCCTTGCTGAGGATTTCCAGCAGGCGGGCGGCGCTGTAGATGCCGTCGTCAAAACCGAACCAGCGCTCCTTGAAGAACACATGGCCGCTCATTTCGCCGGCCAGCAGGGCGCCGGTTTCTTTCATTTTCTTTTTGATCAACGAGTGGCCGGTCTTCCACATCAGTGGGCGGCCGCCGTATTCCTTGATCAACGGCGTCAGGCGTCGGGTGCATTTGACGTCGAAGATGATCTCGGCGCCCGGGTTGCGCGCCACCACGTCGCGGGCGAACAGCATCAGCAGGCGGTCCGGGAACACGATGCTGCCGGTGTTGGTCACCACGCCCACGCGGTCGCCGTCGCCGTCGAAGGCCAGGCCCAGATCGGCGCCCACTTCGGCGACCTTGGCGATCAGGTCCACCAGGTTTTCAGGCTTGCCCGGGTCGGGGTGATGGTTGGGGAAGTTGCCGTCGACCTCGCAGAACAGCGGGATCACTTCGCAGTTCAAGGCTTGGAGCAATTGCGGGGCGATCACGCCGGCGGCGCCGTTGCCGCAGTCCACCACGACTTTCAGGCGCCGCGCGAGCTTGACGTCGCGGGTGATTTCGTCCGAATAGCGCTGGAGGATATCGACCTGGGTGATGCTGCCCTGGCCGCTGGTCAGGTCATTGGTTTTCAGGCGCGTGTGCAGGGCCTGGATCTGTTCGTTGGCCAGGGTGTCGCCAGCGATCACGATCTTGAAGCCGTTGTAGTCCGATGGGTTGTGGCTGCCGGTGAGCATCACGCCGGATTTGCCGGCCAGTACGTTGGCCGCGTAGTACAGCGCCGGGGTCGGCACCAGGCCGACGTCGCTGACATGGCAGCCACTGTCGGCCAGGCCCTGGATCAGGCGCTCCACCAGTTCGGGGCCGGACAGGCGACCGTCACGCCCCACCGACACGTGGGGCTCGCCCTGGGCCAGGCTTTGCGAACCGATGGCACGGCCGATCCAGTAGGCGGTTTCGGCGGTCAGGGTTTTCGGGACGACACCACGGATGTCGTAGGCGCGGAAAATGCTGTCGGGAAACGTCGGTGCGACTGGGGCTGCGTTGCTCATCACTGGGGAAACTCCATCGATACGGGGCGGACAGGCCTGAATGTGGCGACCGGCAGGTTCAAACTGAAGGGTAAGACGGCGTTTTTGCCCTAGAGTTCGTGGTGCGAAAATGCCATCGGGGCATGCCGGACGCAGGGCCCGGCATGCCTGAGCGTAGTCAGTGGCTGCCGGAATGCCCGAAACCGCCCGCGCCGCGCTGGGTTTCGTCGAACTCGGTGACCAGTTCAAAATGCGCCTGCACCACCGGCACCAGCACCAGTTGGGCGATACGCTCGCCGACGGCAATGTTGAAGGCGGTCTGGCCACGGTTCCAGCACGAGACCATCAGTTCGCCCTGGTAGTCGGAGTCGATCAGGCCCACCAGGTTGCCCAGCACGATCCCGTGTTTGTGTCCCAGGCCCGAGCGCGGCAGGATCAGCGCGGCCAGGCCGGGGTCGCCGACGTAGATCGACAGGCCGGTGGGGATCAGCAGGGTCTGGCCCGGCTCAAGGACGGTGTCCTGCTTGAGCATGGCGCGCAGGTCCAGGCCGGCGGAGCCGGGTGTGGCGTAGGCCGGCAATGGGAATTCGCTGCCGAGGCGGGGGTCGAGGATCTTGGCTTGCAAAGCGTGCATGGACATTAAACCTGGTTCAGCCGTTGGGCGATAAAAGAGATCAGTTGGCGGGCAATCTTGCCCTTGCTGGTCTGGGCGAAAAGGGTGGCGTGCAGCTCGCGGTCAATCACGCTGCAGGCGTTTTCCTCGCTGTTGAAGCCGATGCTTGGGTTGGCGACATCATTGGCAACGATCAGGTCGAGGTTTTTGTCTTTCAGTTTGCGGGCGGCGTAGTCCAGCAGGTTTTCGGTTTCGGCGGCGAAGCCGACGCTGAACGGACGATCCGCACGGCTGGCGATGGTGGCAAGAATGTCCGGGTTGCGCACCATTTGCAGGAGCAGGCCGTCACCGCTTGTAGGGTCTTTCTTGAGTTTTTGCGGCGCAACCACTTCCGGGCGGTAGTCTGCAACCGCCGCCGAAGCGATAAACACATCGCAGGGAATCGCCGCCTCACAGGCCGCGAGCATGTCGCGGGCGCTGACGACGTCGATGCGGGTGACCCGGTCGGGGGTCGGCAGATGCACCGGGCCGGTGATCAGGGTCACGCGTGCGCCTGCCTCAACCGCCGCTTCAGCCAGGGCAAAGCCCATTTTCCCTGAGCTATGGTTGGTGATGTAGCGCACCGGGTCGATGTTTTCCTGGGTCGGGCCGGCCGTAATCAGTACGTGCTTGCCGGTCAGGGCCAGGTGCTGGAAACACTCGGCGGCGCACAGCGCCAGGTCGGTGGCTTCGAGCATGCGGCCCAGGCCGACATCGCCACAGGCCTGGCTGCCGGAGGCCGGGCCGAAGACCTTGAGGCCACGGCTTTGCAGGAGTTGGGTGTTGGCCTGGGTGGCCGGGTCGCGCCACATGGCCTGGTTCATTGCCGGGGCGATGGCGACGGTGGCGTCGGTGGCCAGCACCAGTGTGGTCAGCAGGTCGTCGGCAATGCCTTGGGCGAGGCGCGCGATAAGGTCGGCGGTGGCGGGGGCGATCAGCACCAGGTCGGCCCATTTGGCCAGTTCGATATGGCCCATGGCGGCTTCGGCCGCCGGGTCCAGCAGGTCCAGGTGCACCGGGTGGCCGGACAGGGCCTGCATGGTCAACGGGGTAATGAATTCACTGCCGCCACGGGTCATGACCACGCGCACTTCGGCGCCCTGGTCCAGGAGCCTGCGAACCAACTCTGCGCTCTTGTAGGCGGCAATGCCGCCGCCGACGCCGAGAACGATGCGTTTCCGATACAGACGCTGCATTGGTTTGCCTTTCCAGTTCAGTGATGGCGTTGCGATCCCCCTCCCCAGGTGAAATCGCGCGCAAAAAAGAGCGGCTAAGATAACACAGCGTCCGCCATGCAACAGCGGCGCACATGCACACGGAGGTGCCATGAGTATTCGCAATTGGCCTGCGGCGGAGCGTCCGCGGGAGAAGCTTTTGGAGTTGGGGGCGGCGAGTCTCTCGGATGCCGAGTTGCTGGCGATTTTCCTGCGTACCGGTGTCTCGGGCAAAAGCGCGGTGGACCTGGCGCGCCACCTGCTGGGGCAATTTGGCAGCCTGCGTGCGCTGCTGGAGGCCCGGCAGGGGGTGTTTATCCAGCATCTGGGCCTGGGGCCGGCCAAGTTCGCCCAGTTGCAGGCCGTGCTGGAAATGGGCCGGCGCCACCTGGCCGAACGGGTGCGCCACGATTCGGTGCTGGACAGCCCGATTGCCGTGCGTGACTACCTCAAGGCGCTGCTGCGCCATGAACCCCACGAGATATTCGGCTGCCTGTTTCTCGACTCAAGGCACCGGGTGCTGGGGTTTGAGGCACTGTTCCAGGGCACCATCGACAACGCCACGGTGTATCCGCGACATGTGGTCAAACGCGCCCTGGACTACAACGCGGCGGCATTGATCCTGTGCCACAACCACCCTTCCGGGAATGCCGAACCCAGCCTCGCTGATCGAAAATTGACCAAGGTGCTGCAAAAGGCCCTGGAGCTGGTGGATGTGCGGGTGTTGGACCACATCATTGTCGGCGAGGGAGACCCGCTGTCGATGGCCGAATATGGGTGGATATAGCAGCTTACGGCCTTACACCGACCCTGGAAAAATCCTGCCGCCCAAACGGACTAACCTGATACCCCTCGACATTCTTGCGCGTCAGGGCAAAGGCCGTCGGGTGGGCCAGCGGCAACCACAGCGCCTGCTGCTGGATCTGCGCCTGCGCCTGCTGGTACAGCTTGCTGCGCACGCCTTGCTCGTGGGTGGTCTTGCCGGCACTGATCAGCTTGTCCAGCGCCGGGTCGCAGTAACGGGCGAAGTTGGTGCCGGACTTGACCGCCGCGCAGGAAAACTGCGGGGTCAGGAAGTTATCCGGGTCGCCATTGTCGCCGGCCCAGCCCATGAACAGCAGGTCGTGCTCGCCCGCCTTGGCGCGGCGGATCAGTTCGCCCCATTCGATCACGCGGATCTCGGCCTGGATGCCGACCTTGGCCAGGTCGGCCTGCAACAACTGGGCGCCCAGGCTCGGGTTGGGGTTGAGCAGGCTACCTGATGGCCGGGTCCAGATAGTGGTCTTGAAACCGTCCTTGAGTCCGGCGCGATCCAGCAGCCCCTTGGCCTTGGCGAGGTCCTGTGGATAACCCGGCAACTCCTTGGCAAAGCCCCAGGTATTGGGTGGGTAGGGGCCGGTGGCGGCTTCGGCGGTGCCTTCAAACACGGCCTTGAGGTAGCTGGCCTTGTCGAAAGCCAGGTTGATCGCCTGGCGCACTTGCGGCTTGTCCAGCGGCGGGTGCTGGCTGTTGATGGCCACAAAGGCGGTCATGAAGGCTGCGGTTTTTTCCACCTTGAGCGCAGGATCCTGTTGCGCCTCGCCGATATCCAGAGGCTTGGGGGACAAGGCGATCTGGCATTCATTGCGGCGCAGTTTCTGCAGGCGCACATTGGCGTCCGGGGTGATGGCAAAGATCAAGTTATCCACAGCAGGTTTACCGGCAAAATAGTCCGGGTTGGCCTTGTAGCGAATGGCCGCATCTTTCTGGAAGCGCCCGAAAACGAACGGTCCGGTGCCGATGGGTTGGCTGTTGAGCTTTTCCGGGGTGCCGGCCTTGAGCAGGTTGCCTGCGTATTCGGCCGGGTAGATCGAGGCAAAGCCCATGCTCAGTGCGGCGAGGAACGTGGAGTCGGCGTGGTTCAGGGTAAAGCGCACGGTCAGCGGGTCCAGGGCGTCGATCTTCTTGATCAGCGCCGGCAGTTGCAGGGACTGGGCGTGGGGGAAGCCGCTCTGGGCGACCTGGTGCCAGGGGTTGGCCGGGTCGAGCATACGCTCGAAGCTAAAGCGCACGTCTTCGGCGGTGAGGCTGCGGCTTGGGTTGAAATACGCGGTGCGGTGGAATTTGACGTCCGGGTGCAATTTAAAGGTGTAGGTCAGGCCGTCCGGCGAGACGTCCCAGCTGTCGGCCAGGCTCGGCACCAGTTTGCCGCTCGCGGCGTCGAAGTCCACCAGGCGGTTCATCAGCACATCCGCCGAGGCGTTGGTGGTGGTCAGCGAGTTGTATTGCACCACATCGAACCCTTCGGGGCTGGCCTCGGTGCAGACGCTCAGCGTGGAAGCCGCCTGGGCCAGCGAAGTGAAGAAGAGCGGGGTGAGCAAGAGCGGCAGGGCAGCGAAGCGCATGGTCGGTTTCCTTTGCAGATCGGAGGCCCATCTGCGAGTGCAGTCTGGAAAACGCCTACCGTAGTGGCCTGATTCACAAATGACTAGCCCATTTTTGCCTGTGCATTTAGGGCAAATACTGTTTTGATGGCACTTCAGGTCATTTTGCCCGGCGCCTGTGGCCTACAGGCTGCGGCGATAAATCATTCGGTGCGACGAGCGGTCCGCCAGCACGGCGGCCCACCCTGGCAGTGCTTGCGCCCTGTTTGGGCAAGATTTACAGCGGGAAAAACACACCGGCTGTTGTTGCGCATGGGTCTTTCTGGTATAAAGCAGCGCTCTTTTCTAGGGGCCCGGTTCCTTCACTGTAGGTGTAGCCGGTAAGACCCTTAAAGAAACGCGGCGCCTGGCGCCAAATGACTGAGAGATTAAGCGGCCAACCCATGCCGGGTTGGGCATGTGGTTTTAGAGGGCTGAGGCATGTCGAGAGTCTGTCAAGTTACCGGTAAGGGTCCGGTGACTGGGAATAACATTTCCCACGCAAACAACAAAACCCGTCGTCGTTTCCTGCCAAACCTGCAGCATCACCGCTTCTGGGTTGAAGAAGAGAAACGTTTTGTCCGTCTGCGCGTATCTGCCAAAGGCATGCGCATCATCGACAAGCGTGGCATCACTGTCGTGCTCGCTGAACTGCGCCGCGACGGCAAAATCTAAGGAGCTAAATCATGCGTGAATTGATTCGAATGATCTCTAGCGCCGGTACTGGTCACTTCTACACTACCGACAAGAACAAGCGTACTACCCCGGACAAGCTCGAAAAGAAAATGTTCGACCCGCGCGTTCGCAAGCACGTGATCTACAAAGAAGGCAAAATCAAGTAATTGGTTTTCTTTCTTGTGAAAAAAACCCGTATCTCACGATGCGGGTTTTTTTTGCCTTGGAAAAAGTCGCGTTCGACCGATCAGGCCTTTTCTTCAAATACCACGTAGATCTTGCGGCACGGCTCCAGCACCTCCCAGGTGCCACTGAAGCCGGCGGGGATGACGAAGCGATCACCGGCGCGCAAGGTCTTGGCGTTGCCCTCGGCATCGCGCAGCACTGAAACGCCCTGCACGATCTCGCAGTACTCGTGTTCGGTGTAGTTCACCTTCCATTGCCCGACTTCACCTTCCCACACTCCGGCGTTCATCTGGCCGCACGGGCTGTTGTAGTGGTTGTAGAGCGTCTGCTGGGGGTCGCCCTTGAGGACTTTTTCTGTGGCGGGGCGGTAGCGTTCGGCGGCGGTGTTCGCCTGGCTGAAATCGACGACATCCTGAATGTTCATGCACGTATCCCGTCTAGGCCTGGGGTTGGAGAACCAAAGTCTATGTTTATTAAAATGAACATCGCAAGGGCGTTTGCTGCCGTTATGTCAAATATATTGAAACATCCCTTGTGGCTGGTTTAGGGTGGCGGGTGCCTCGGACCGAATAGCTGGCTGGTCGGGCAAGCATTTGGAAGGGAACGGTTATAACGCCGGGCCCTTATATTTAATAAGAGGAGGACACTCGCATGACCACCCTGACCCGTGCCGACTGGGAACAACGCGCCAAGGACCTGAAGATCGAAGGTCGCGCCTACATTAATGGCGAATACACCGCCGCGGTTTCCGGCGCCACGTTTGAATGCCTCAGCCCGGTCGATGGCCGCCTGCTGGCCACGGTTGCCAGCTGTGACGTCGCCGACGCCCAGCGCGCTGTGGAAAACGCCCGCGCCACCTTCAACACCGGTGCCTGGTCACGCCTGGCCCCGGCCAAGCGCAAAGCCACCATGATCCGCTTCGCCGCGCTGCTCAAGGCCAATGCCGAAGAACTGGCCCTGCTCGAAACCCTGGACATGGGCAAGCCCATCGGCGATTCCCTGGGCATCGACATCCCTGGCGCGGCGCAAGCCCTGAGCTGGAGCGGCGAGGCCATCGACAAGATTTACGATGAAGTGGCCGCCACCCCCCATGACCAACTGGGCCTGGTGACCCGCGAGCCCGTCGGCGTAGTGGCGGCCATCGTGCCGTGGAACTTCCCGCTGATGATGGCCTGCTGGAAGCTGGGGCCGGCGCTGTCCACCGGTAACTCGGTCGTGCTCAAGCCATCGGAAAAATCGCCGCTGACGGCCATCCGCATCGCGGCCCTGGCCGTTGAAGCCGGCATCCCCAAAGGCGTGCTCAACGTGCTGCCGGGCTACGGCCACACCGTGGGCAAGGCCCTGGCGCTGCATATGGACGTCGACACCCTGGTGTTCACCGGTTCGACCAAGATCGCCAAGCAACTGATGATCTACTCCGGCGAATCGAACATGAAGCGCGTCTGGCTGGAAGCGGGCGGCAAGAGCCCGAACATCGTGTTTGCTGATGCCCCGGACCTGCAAGCCGCTGCCGAATCCGCCGCGGGCGCCATCGCCTTCAACCAGGGCGAAGTCTGCACTGCCGGCTCGCGCCTGCTGGTGGAGCGTTCGATCAAGGACAAATTCCTGCCGATGGTGATCGAGGCCCTCAAGGGCTGGAAGCCGGGCAACCCGCTGGACCCGGCGACCAATGTCGGTGCGTTGGTGGATACCCAGCAGATGAACACCGTGCTGTCGTACATCGAAGCCGGGCATGCCGATGGCGCCAAGCTGGTGGCCGGTGGCAAGCGTACCCTGCAGGAGACCGGCGGCACCTACGTCGAGCCGACGATTTTCGACGGCGTGACCAACGCCATGAAGATTGCCCAGGAAGAGATCTTTGGCCCGGTGTTGTCGGTGCTGACCTTCGACAGCGCTGAAGAAGCCGTGGCCATCGCCAACGACACGCCTTATGGCCTGGCCGCTGCGGTATGGACCTCGGATATTTCCAAGGCGCACCTGACCGCCAAGGCCCTGCGTGCCGGTAGCGTGTGGGTCAACCAATACGATGGCGGCGACATGACTGCACCGTTTGGTGGGTTCAAGCAGTCGGGCAACGGTCGCGACAAATCGCTGCATGCGTTCGACAAGTACACCGAGCTGAAGGCGACCTGGATCAAGCTGTAACCCCGGGCTCCAGCTGCAGTAGATCCAAATGTGGGAGCGGGCTTGCCCGCGATGGCGGAGTTTCAGTCGGTACATGTATTGACTGACCCAGCGCAATCGCGAGCAAGCCCGCTCCCACACTGTTTTGTGTGATCTGGAAATAATCCACAGGAGCGTGGCAATGCGTTGGGCGACTTACTTCGCCGTCCTGGCCTCGGTACTCAGCGTCGGCCTCGCCCTGGGCGTGAGCATGCCGCTGGTGTCCCTGCGCCTGGAAAGTTGGGGTTATGGCAACTTTGCCATCGGCCTTATGGCGGCCATGCCGGCGTTCGGTGTGTTGTTGGGCGCCAAGGTGTCCAGTCGCCTGGCCTCCTGGCTGGGCACGGCGAACCTGATGCGCCTGTGCCTGTGGGCCGGGGCGGTTTCCATCGGTTTGCTCGCGGTATGGCCCAGCTACCCGGTGTGGCTGGTGCTGCGGTTGATGATCGGGGTGATCCTGACCATCGTGTTTATCCTCGGCGAAAGCTGGATCAACCAACTGGTGGTAGAGCAATGGCGGGGCCGGCTGGTGGCGCTGTATGGCTGTACCTACGCCTTGAGCCAGCTGTCGGGGCCGTTATTGCTCGGCGTGCTGGGCACCGGTCATGACTATGGCTTCTGGGTTGGCGTCGGCCTGTTGCTCGTGGCGCCGTTCCTGCTGCTGGGGCGCAGCGGGGCGCCGACGGCGGAGGCCTTCAGCGTGACCTTCGGCGACTTGTGGGGCTTTTGCCGGGGCCTGCCGGCGATTGCCTGGGCGGTGGCGCTGTTTGCCGCGTTCGAGGCGATGATCCTCACGCTGTTGCCGGTGTATTGCCTGCAACAGGGCTTCACCGCCGAGGTGGCGCTGGCGATGGTCAGCACCGTGGTGGTAGGCGATGCCTTGCTGCAATTGCCGATTGGCGCGCTGGCCGACTACCTGCCCAGGCGCACCCTGTTTCTCGGTTGCGCCGTGTTGCTGCTGCTGTCGAGCCTGGCCATTGCGCCATTACTCGATACCTGGCTGATCTGGCCGATCTGGGTGCTGTTCGGTGCCAGCGCCGGGGGGTTGTTTACCCTGTCGTTGATCCTGATCGGCGAGCGCTACCGGGACGATGCGCTGGTGCGGGCCAATGCCCATATTGCGCAGTTGTGGGGGATTGGTTGCCTGATCGGCCCACTGGTGGCGGGGGCGGGCAGCCAGTGGATCAGCGGGCATGCCTTGCCCTTGCTGATGGCGGTGGGGGCCTTGGGGCTGGTGATTCTGTTGTTGCGCCAAGGGGCGTTTGGCGTTGAGCAACCGGCCTGACTTGGAAATGGCATCCAAGCTGTGGGAGCTGGTGGTGCTTAGAGCATGCGCTCCAGGCCCACGGTGGTGGCGAACCAGGCATTGAACCGGCGCCACCAGCTGCCAGGCTCGCGGGTCAGGGTGTGTATCTGGCCGTTATCCTCCGTGACCCATACCACCTGGCCATCCTGCAGTTTCGCCTCATAGCTCAGGGCTGGCGCCATCCCTTGCAGGGCCAGGTTGCGCACATGCTCGGCCAGTTCCGGGCTGTCCACCAGTACGCCGACCTCGGTGTTCCACAGTACCGAGCGCTGGTCGGAGTTGAACGAGCCGATAAACGATTTTTGCCGATCGAAGATCATCGCCTTGCTGTGCAGGCTGGAATCGGACCCATACAACGAGCGGCTGCCCAGCAGGTGCGGGCCACTGCCGCCGCCGCCGTCGCCCGGTTGGCGGCGCAGTTCATACAACTTCACCCCGTGCTCCAGCAGCGCCTTGCGATAGGGCGCGTAGCCGCCATGTACCGCCGGTACGTCAGTGGCTTCCAGGGCGTTGGTCAAGAGGCTCACCGCCACGCCCGCATCCGCCCGGCTGGTCAGGTACGCCAGGCCGTGCTGGCCGGGGACGAAATAGGCCGAGATCATCATCAGTTCGCGGTGCACCCCTTCGAGCTCCGGGGCCAGTTGGGTGGTGAGCAGCAGCCGTGGATCGGGATCGCCCCTGGCCAGGACCTTGCTCGGCGCATCCCACAGTGCCTGGTTCCAGGCCCAGATCAGTTCCCGGCGCCAGATATCCATGCGCGGCTGGGTCTTGTAGGTCCGCAGGCGGTTATACAGGGCGTGGTTCTGTTGGCGGGACTCGGCCAGGGAGGTTTCCAGGTACCCGCGCGCCGTGGCCAGGTCGCGGGAGGACGGGGCGTTGGCGATAAAGTCAGAGATCGGTTTGCTCAGCGCACTGTTCCAGTACTGGTCAAAGCTGTGGCCCAGTTGTTCGGCCACCGGTCCCACGCTGAGCATGTCGATATCGGTGAAGTTCAGGTTGGGCTCGGCATCGAAATACTCATCCCCCAGGTTGCGCCCGCCGACAATCGCTACGCTGTTGTCCGCCAGCCACAGCTTGTTGTGCATGCGCCGGTGTTGCAGCGACAGGTTGAACAGCCGCCCCATGGCCCGCGTCACCCCGGTACTGCGGCCCAGGTGCAGCGGGTTGAACAGGCGGATCTGGATCTGCGGGTGCGCGGCCAGGGTGGCGATGATCTGGTCCAGGCCGTCGCTGGTGGTGTCGTCCAGCAGGATGCGAACCCGCACGCCACGGTCGGCCGCGGTGAGCAGCTCGTCCACCAGCATGCGCGTGCTGATGCCGTCATGGACGATGTAGTACTGCAGGTCGAGGCTGGCCTGGGCATTGCGGATCAATTCGGCGCGGGCCATGAACGCTTCGCTGCTGTTGGGCAGCAGGCGGAACCCGGAGCGGCCCTGGTAGGGCGCAGCCTGGGCCTGGATCGAACGACCGAAGGCGGACTGCGCCGCCGGCAGTACCTCGCTGGGCACCCGGGGCAGGTCCAGGGTGGCGCAACCGCCCAGGCCCAGGAACCCCAACAGGAAAAACGCTAACAGCCGTGGGCTCATCAAAGAGGCAGGTTCCGAATCAGGGCGGTGGTGGGCAATGGGACGGTGATTGCTGGCAAAAGGTCAGTCCACACGCTGTTCGGCTTCGGCGAGCATCTTGATCGCCGTTGCCCCGACCTTGCGCACCGCCTCTTCAATCTGGGGTGTTGGCTTGGCAGCGTAGTTCATCCGCAGGCAATTACGGTATTTGCCCGAGGCGGAAAAGATGCTGCCCACGGCAATCTGCACCCCTTGTTCGACCAGGGCCCGGTTGAGCTTGAGGGTGTCGAAGCCCTCGGGCAGCTCCACCCACAGCATAAAGCTGCCCTGGGGCCGGCTGGCGCGGGTGCCGGCGGGGAAATAGCGGCTGACCCAATCGAGCATCAGGTCGCGGTTGCGCTGGTATTGGCTGCGCATGCGCCGCAAGTGCGGCTCGAAGTGCCCGTTCTTGAGGAACTCGGCAATGGCAATCTGCGGTTGGGTGGCGGTGGAGCCGGTGCTGATGTATTTCATGTGCAGCACCCGCTCCAGGTAGCGGCCAGGTGCTACCCAGCCGATCCGCAGGCCGGGGGCCAGGGTCTTGGAGAAGGAACTGCAGAGCAGGACGCGGCCATCTTCGTCGAAGGATTTGATGGTGCGTGGTCGCGGGTAGCTGTAGGCCAGTTCGCCATACACATCGTCTTCGATGATTGCCACGTCAAAGCGCTGGGCCAGGGTCAGCAGCGCCCGTTTGCGTGCCTCGGGCATGATGTAGCCCAGGGGGTTGTTGCAGTTGGGGGTCAACTGGATGACTTTGATCGGCCATTGTTCCAGGGCCAGTTCCAGGGCTTCGAGGCTGATGCCGGTCAGCGGGTCGGTGGGGATTTCCAGGGCTTTCATGCCCAGGCCCTTGAGGGTTTGCATGGCGCCATGGAAGCTTGGCGAGTCGACGGCGACGATATCGCCGGGCTCGCATATGGCGCGGATGCTGGCGGACAGTGCCTCATGGCAGCCGGTGGTGATCACAATATCCTGGGCGTCGAGCTGGCAGCCGGAATCCAATGACAGACGGGCGACTTGTTCGCGCAGCTCCATACAGCCGTAGATATTGTCGTAATACAGGCCTGGCAGGTCCTGGCGCCGGCTGACCCGGGCCAGGCTGCGCAGCAGCGGCTTGATGGTCGGTGACAGTACATCCGGCATGCCGCGGCCCATCTGTGTGACATCTTTGCGCGGCACCGCGCGCACCAGTTCCAGCACCTGGTCCCACTGGGATATCTCCACTGGGCGCTGGGCCGGTCGACCCACGGCGGGCAGCGCCGGCAGCTCGCGCCCGATGGGCACGAAGTAGCCGGATTTCGGCTTGGGCGTTGCCAGGCCGTTATCTTCCAGTAACCGGTAAGCCTGTTGCACGGTGCTCAGGCTGACCCCGTGTTCCACGCTCAGGGCGCGTACCGAGGGCAGGCGGTCGCCGGGGCGATAGAAGCCCTGTTCGATGCGGGTGCCCAGCAGTTCGGCAAGGTTGACGTAGAGGGTCATGGCGGTCGCTCCCCGGGGACCAGTACAGATGGGAGGAAAATACAGGATTCAGCCCGCGCTTGGCAGTATCTGTATGGATTTAATAAAGGTGGGTTGAATCTGTAATGGTTTTGCCGCGCCGTCCATTCTAGTCACTCATGGCAACAGGCAAATGAGGGGCAAGACAATGAGTGGCTTGAGCGATGTGCGGCTGGCGTTACACAGTCAGGAACTGGAAGCAGGGCAGGGGCGCGAGATGGCCGGGCTGGCGCCTGGCAACCCAGGCCGTTGGGAACTGTTCTGGCGTCGTTGCCACACGCGCCAGGCCCTGCTGGACCTGACCCCGGAGCAACTGCGCGATATCGGCCTGAGTGCCGAGCAGGCGCGCCGGGAAGGCTTGAAGCCGTTCTGGCGCGGTTGAGTCAGAGCAGTTCTTTCATCCGGTGCCAGAGCATGCCCAGGGCCAACAGCGGGGAGCGCAGGTGCTTGCCGCCGGGGAAGGTGATATGTGGCACCTGGGCAAACAGATCGAAGCGCCCACTGTGCTGGCCGCTGATGGCTTCGGCCAACAGCTTGCCGGCCAGGTGGGTGGCGTTCAGGCCATGGCCGGCATAGGCCTGGGCAAAGTACACATTGGGCTGGTCGGCCAGCCGGCCAATCTGCGGCAGGCGGTTGGCGCCGATGCCGATCATGCCGCCCCATTGATAGTCGATCTTCGCCTCGGCCAATTGCGGGAAGACCTTGAGCATCTTCGGCCGCATATAGGCGCCGATGTCCTGGGGATCGCGTCCGGAGTAGTGGCAAGCACCGCCGAACAGCAGGCGCCGGTCGGCCGACAGGCGGAAGTAGTCCACGGTGACCCGCTGGTCGCACACCGCCATATTTTGCGGCAGCAGCTCGGCGGCCTGGGCCGGGCTCAAGGGTTCGGTGGCAATGATGTAGCTGCCGGCCGGCAGCACCTTGCCACTCAGGTGGGGGTTGAGGTTGTTGAGATAGGCATTGCAACCCAGTACCAGGGTCTTGGCGCGCACGTTGCCGTGGGCGGTGTGGACGTTGACTTCAGGGCCGTAGTCGATGCGTAGCGCTTGCGATTGCTCAAACAACCTCACCCCCAGTTGCTGCGCGGCGGCGGCTTCGCCGAGGGCCAGGTTCAGCGGGTGCAGGTGGCCGGAGCCCATGTCGATCATGCCGCCCACATAGCGGTCGGAGCCGATCACGCTGCCCATCTCCCCGGCTTGCAGCAAGCGCAGTTCATGGCGATAGCCCAGCTCGCGCAGTTCTTCGGCATCGGCGGCCAGGTCTTGCAGGTCGCGGGGTTTGTTGGCCAGGTCGCAGTAGCCCCAGGTCAGGTCGCAATCAATCTGCAAGCGCTCGACCCGCTGGCGCACGATTTCCACGGCTTCCAGGCCCATTAGCTTCATCTGCCGCACGCCTTCGGTGCCAACCACATGGGCAAACTGATCGAGGCCATGGCCGACGCCACGAATCAATTGCCCGCCGTTACGCCCGCTGGCGCCCCAGGCGATCTTGCGCGCCTCCAGCAGCACCACGCTAAAGCCGCGCTCGGCCAGTTCCAGCGCCGTGTTCAGCCCGGAAAACCCGCCGCCCACTACGCACACATCGGCGATGACTTCGCCCGCCAGTGCCGGGTAATCGGGTTGCGGCAGGCTGCTGGCGGCGTAGTAGGAAGCGGTGTGCCGGGCGCTGGCGGTCATGGGGAGCATCCGTGTTTGGAAAATTTGACGCAGGATACAGCGGTCGGGTGAAGCTGTCTCACTCGGGGCTTTTAGGGCAAAATCCACGCCTATTCGCCGTTCGGTATGGGTTTCAATGAGTTGCAACAGCCAGAAAGTCAACGCGCTGCGCCGGCAGATCCCCTCGTTCGAGTGTGTGCCGGGTTGCCATGATTGCTGTGGGCCGGTGACGACCTCCACCGAGGAAATGTCGCGCCTGCCGCGCAAGACGGCGGCCGAGCAGGAAGCGGCCATGGATGAGCTGAACTGCGTGCACCTGGGGCCCAACGGTTGCACGGTGTACGACGAGCGCCCGTTGATCTGTAGGCTGTTTGGGACTACACCCAGCCTGCCATGCCCCAACAACCGTGGCCCGGTGGAGCTGATTCACCCTCGGGTGGAGAAGCAGATTCACGAGTACATGGCGACGACGCGGCAGGTGCTGGTCTGACAGATGTACTCGGTCAAAAGGTGGGAGCTGGCTTGCCTGCGATGACGGTGTGCCAGGCAATGAAAATGGCGGCGGGTTGATCGCTATCGCAGGCAAGCCAGCTCCCACAGGATCAATCCGGGATCGGCAGGTTCAGGCTCTCCTTCACCTCTTCCATCACGATATAGCTCTTGGACTCGCGCACATGGGGCAGCTTGAGCAGGATATCGCCCAGCAGTTTGCGGTACGACGCCATCTCGGAAATTCGCGCCTTCACCAGGTAGTCGAAGTCCCCTGAGACCAGGTGGCACTCCAGCACATGGGGCAGTTTCAGCACGGCACGTCGGAATTCTTCAAAGGTGTCGCCGGATTTGTAGTCGAGGCTGATCTCGACAAACACCAGTAGGCTACCCTTCAAGTGCTGCGGATTGAGGCGGGCGTTGTAGCCCATGATGATCCCCTCGCGCTCCAGGCGTCGGACCCGTTCGGTGCAGGGCGTGGTCGACAGCCCGACCTTCTCCCCCAGCTCGGTAAACGAAATCCGCCCGTCGGCCTGCAGGATGCGCAGGATGTTGCGGTCGATCTTGTCCAGCTCCCGCTTGGTCTGGGTGTTGGTCCGCATAGGGGATGCTCCTCCGTGAAAAGGGTTTTTGCCGAGAATTGTCGCCAAATATAGGCACTTATATAGTGAAATGCACTGGTCATTGCTTTTTATACTGCCCGCATCTTTGTGCTGAACAACAAACGTCAGCGGTCAGGCCGCGATGAGGATATAAAAATGCGCGTTTTGGTCTTGGGTAGCGGTGTCATTGGTGTGGCCAGTGCCTACTATTTGGCGCGTGCCGGGTTTGAGGTGGTCGTGGTCGACCGTCAGCCGGCCGTTGCAATGGAGACCAGCTTCGCCAACGCCGGCCAGGTCTCGCCCGGCTATGCGTCGCCCTGGGCCGCGCCGGGTGTGCCGCTCAAGGCCATCAAGTGGCTGCTGCAGCGTCATGCGCCGCTGGCGATCAAGGCCACCGCCGATCTCGACCAATACCTGTGGATGGCGCAGATGCTGCGCAACTGCACGGCCAACCGTTATGCGGTGAACAAGGAGCGCATGGTGCGCCTGTCTGAGTACAGCCGCGACTGCCTCGACGAACTGCGCGCCGAAACCGGCATTGCCTACGAAGGCCGCAGCCTGGGGACTACGCAATTGTTCCGTACCCAGGCGCAACTGGATGGTGCGGCCAAGGATATCGCCGTGCTGAAGGAGTCCGGGGTTCCGTTCGAGCTGCTCGACCGCGCCGGCATTGCCCGCGTCGAGCCGGCCCTGGCCAGCGTCACGGATATCCTGGCCGGTGCCCTGCGCCTGCCCAATGACCAGACCGGCGACTGCCAGATGTTCACCACCCGCCTGGCCGATATGTGCAAGCAGTTGGGGGTGGAATTCCGTTTCGAGCAGGACATTCAGCGTCTGGACCACGCCGGCGACCGCATCAACGGCGTGTGGATCGACGGCCAGCTGGAAACCGCCGACCGCTACGTGCTGGCCCTGGGCAGTTACTCGCCGCAGTTGCTCAAGCCACTGGGGATCAAGGCGCCGGTGTATCCACTCAAGGGCTATTCCCTGACCGTGCCGATCACCAACCCGGCGATGGCCCCGACCTCGACCATTCTCGACGAGACCTACAAGGTCGCGATCACCCGTTTCGACAACCGCATCCGGGTCGGTGGCATGGCTGAAATAGCCGGTTTTGACCTGTCGCTGAACCCACGGCGGCGCGAAACCCTGGAGATGATCGTCAACGACCTTTATCCTCAGGGCGGTGACTTGAGCGAAGCCACCTTCTGGACCGGCCTGCGCCCGACCACCCCGGACGGTACGCCGATCGTCGGCGCCACCCCGTTCAAAAACCTGTTCTTGAACACCGGCCACGGCACCCTCGGCTGGACCATGGCCTGTGGCTCTGGTCGCCTGCTGGCGGACCTGATGGCCAGGAAAACCCCGCAGATCAGTGCCGCCGGCCTCGATATTTCCCGTTATGGCAACCCTCAGGAGTCCACCAAACATGTCAATCCAGCGCCAGCTCACCAATGAGCGCATGAGCCAGATCGTCGTCCACAGCGGTACCGTGTATCTGGCAGGGCAAGTCGGCGACGACATGAGTGCCGGGATTGAACAGCAGACCCGTGAAACCCTGGCCAATATCGAGCGCTTGCTGGATCTGGCCGGCACCGACAAAACCAAGCTGCTGTCGGTGACGATCTACCTCAAGGACATCGACGCCGACTTTGCCGGCATGAACGCGGTCTGGGACAAGTGGCTGCCAAAAGGCGTGGCCCCGGCCCGTGCCACGGTCGAGTCGAAACTGTGTGAACCAGAAATCCTGGTCGAGCTGTCTGTCGTGGCCGCTCTGCCTTAGACGATCCCTCTTGCGGTGCCGGCGCTCTTGGCCGGTACCGGTTTTTTCCACCGCCGCCTAGAAGCCTGCCGCCATGCGTCCTGCCCGTGCCCTGATCGACCTACAAGCCCTGCGCCACAACTACCAATTGGCCCGCGAACTGACCGGAGCCAAGGCCCTTGCCGTGATCAAGGCCGACGCCTATGGCCATGGTGCCGTGCGCGTGGCCCAGGCCCTGGAAGACCAGGCTGATGGTTTTGCCGTGGCCTGTATCGAGGAAGCGCTGGAGCTGCGCGCCGCCGGAGTGCGTGGGCCAGTGTTGTTGCTCGAAGGGTTTTTCGAGGCCGACGAGCTACCGCTGATCATCGAGCACGATTTCTGGTGCGTGGTGCATTCGCTGTGGCAACTGGAGGCGATTGAGCAGGCGCGCCTGAGCCAGCCGCTGACGGTGTGGTTGAAGCTGGATTCGGGCATGCACCGGGTCGGGTTGCATCCCAAGGATTATCACGACGCCTACCAGCGCCTGCTGGCCAGTGGCAAAGTGGCGAAGATCGTCCTGATGAGCCACTTCGCTCGTGCCGATGAGCTGGACTGCACCAGCAGCGATGAACAGGTCGCAGTATTCGACGCGGCGCGCCAGGGCCTGGCGGCCCAGGTCAGCCTACGCAACTCGCCGTCGGTGATGGGCTGGCCGAGCGTCTCCAGTGATTGGGTACGGCCCGGCATCATGCTCTACGGCGCGACGCCCTTTGGCGAAGACCAGGCGGTTGCCGCGCGTTTGCAGCCGGTGATGACCCTGGAATCGAAAGTCATCTGCGTGCGCGAACTGCCGGCGGGCGAGCCCGTGGGTTATGGCGCGCGCTTCGTGACGCCCAAACCGATGCGTATCGGCGTGGTCGCCATGGGCTATGCCGACGGTTATCCACGCCACGCGCCGACCGGCACGCCGGTGCTGGTCGCCGGCCAGCGCAGCCAGTTGCTGGGGCGGGTGTCGATGGACATGCTGTGCATCGACCTGACCGATGTGCCCCAGGCGGGTCTGGGCTCGACCGTCGAGTTGTGGGGCAAAAACATCCTCGCCAGCGATGTGGCGACCGCCGCTGACACTATCCCCTACCAGATTTTTTGCAACCTGCGCCGCGTGCCACGGCTCTATTCCGGCGCCTAGCCGCCGGTCGTCGACGACGTCCTGCGGGATTCAGACCAAAGTGTTGTAAATACTGAACGCTGTCGCCATGATAACGCTCAATTACAACAAAGCCTGAATCCTAGGAGGCTCCTGCATTGGACGTCGGCGAACGACTGCAATCCATCCGTAAACTGAAAGGTCTTTCCCAGCGTGAACTCGCCAAGCGTGCGGGCGTCACCAACAGCACCATTTCGATGATCGAGAAAAACAGTGTCAGCCCCTCCATCAGCTCCTTGCGCAAGGTGCTGGGCGGCATCCCCATGTCGATGGTCGAGTTCTTTTCCGAGGAGATCCTCCAGGAAAAACCGACGCAGATCGTCTATAAAGCCAATGAGCTGATCGACATCTCCGATGGGGCGGTGACCATGAAGCTGGTGGGCCGGGCGCATCCCAGCCGGGCGATTGCGTTTCTCAACGAAATCTACCCGCCGGGCGCCGATACGGGCGAGGAAATGCTGACCCATGATGGCGAGGAAACCGGGATCTTGCTGGAAGGCCGTCTGGAATTGGTCGTGGGCGTCGAAACTTTTGTGCTCGAAGCCGGCGATAGCTACTACTTTGAAAGCACCAAGCCGCACCGCTTTCGCAATCCGTTCGATGTGCCGGCGCGACTAATCAGCGCAGCCACACCCGCGAACTTTTAACAGAAGAGGCGCCCTGCCTACCTTGCAGAGGTGCCCATCGTTGTATTTCGCCCTGCTGAATCCCCCCTTGGATAATAGGGTTGTTTCAGTGAGGCGGCCTAACCGTTATACTTTCGCCGCCTGCGAAACCGTGGCCGCAGGCGTGAATAGCCACCATGAGGGTGAACGCGTGAACCTAATTATGAAAATGCTGGCCGTACCAGCAATAGTATTGGCCCTAGCGGGTTGTGGGCAGAAAGCTGAGCCCCCTGTTAGCAAGACGAGCAGTGATGCTATTGCCGAGCGTCTGGAGCCTGTGGGGAAAGTCTGTGTCCAGGGCGAAGAATGCAAGGGGATGGAAGTCGCGGTAGCCGCGGGCGGTGGCGGCGCGAAAACGCCGGACGAGATCATCGCCAAACACTGTAATGCTTGCCACAGCACTGGCCTGTTGGGCGCACCGAAAATCGGTGATACCGCCGCCTGGAAAGAGCGCGCCGACCACCAGGGCGGCCTCGACGGCATCCTGGCCAAGGCCATCACCGGGGTCAACGCCATGCCGCCTAAAGGCACCTGCGCCGATTGCTCGGATGCCGACCTCAAGGGTGCGATAGAGAAGATGTCGGGACTAAAGTAAGAGTGTAAGCGTTTAAATAAAAGGTTAGCCCACAAAGTGAGCTAACCTTTTTGAATAACAATAGCGGGTTTTTTTCTTAAAGTACCAGCGTCGCCAATAGTCCTGCTCCCCCCAGAATAAATCCGACTAGCGCTCCACGTCCTGGAAACTCCCCCAGCATCGCATAAATGACTATAGGTTCTAATATAAGTAACAATGTTAATGACACTACTGTCACGATCCATATATTTCCTGTGGCTTGGTAACCTAGCCAGTACGCAAATATTAAACTTATACCTGCGGCGCATATAAGTAGAATAGGCTTTATGAATAACTCGGGGTTTTCTATAGCTCTAGTGGAAAGCTTTGATGCATATACTTCGCTATAGATTGTCAGTACTTCACCAAATATCATAAGCACCATGGATAATATTAAGTAGTGGCTACTTTTCATCTCTTGTTCCTGGCTAGTATGGTTAGTATTTCACCCGCCGCTGCTTTTTCATAGTTGGTGTTTCCCAGCAGGAAGTGTGGTCCGTCATGATCTAGCAGGAAAGTGTTTCGATAAGGAATACTTTCAAGTTGGGTGATGTGATCTAAAGCTTTTTCGATTTTATCTAGATTGTATGAGTGATGGTGTCTTAATAGTTTGATGGCGTTTGCGAAGTGTGTTGCTTCGTCGGCTATTAAATTACTAATCCATGTATTGAATGCTGGGTGCCCGAACTCATTATAAAATGTATCTTTTCTATATGTCTTAACTGAAATAAGTTCGTCGTAAGCAAACAAGGTGAGTAAGTTAACTTCGTTTGATAGCAGATATTCAAGGTGTTCAAAGTTGCCATGCCTTGACTTTAGGTTGTTCAGCATGGTTTCTTCGTCTGAATTAAATAATAAACGATTTAACTCTAGGAAGCCGTCGGAGTGATTTCGTTCATCTAAAAACCATAGGTCCAAATATTGCACGAAGTAGGAAGATAGCTCAGATCGTTTGGGATAGAGGTAGTGATACAAGCTTATTGCATCATATTCAGAGAATAGATCAGCCAGAAAGAATTTTTCGTATTTTGGGTCAATACCTGGATTGATCCAGCCGCTATTGGAAATTTCCTTGAATAAGGATCTAGCGCTCCAATGCCGTTTTTTGAGGAATGGTGGTTTCATTTTTTTGTTCCCTTTGATGAGTGAGTACTCTCATTCAATTTTTTAATTATTGTAGGGATTATTATTCCTTCTATTTCTTTTTTAGTGATTGGGTAATCAGTTGTGTTGTGGTCTAGTACAAAGGTTCCGGTGTACTGTGTTTTTTCAAAGTCTAGTTCAAATAGTTTTTCAAGGATTAAAGGGGCCTCTTGAAGCCTTTCTGGAAATAATTGCTTAGCTTTTTCTATGAAAGAGAAAAAATGCTTGGCTTCGTCTTTTTTGGTTTTCCTAATCCAGGCTGAAAGTTGCGAAGAGTTAAATTTGTCATATTGTTTTATGCTGCGATGATAGACATGTGTTGTAATTATCTCGTCATAAGCAAGCAAAATTAGAAGCCTAAATGTATCCTGCATAAAAGGGTCTATGCTCTCGAAGTTAGACTTTCGTGTCTCAACCTCCAATACGACTTCGTCTAGTGGGCTGCCTGTGTAGGCTGAATAAATTAAGGAAAAACCATAAGCGTGATCAATTTCGTCTCTAAGCCAGGGTCTTAAAACATCGGCTAACTCAGACGTGGCACTGGGATTTTGATCCTCTATATGCCAGTAGAGCCTCCGGGCATCGTACTCGGTGATTATTGAGTCGAAAAATATTCCTTTCCAGTCGGATTTTTCTGTCTCGCTAAGTTTCGACGTTGGGAAATAAAAGCTTTTAAGAATTGCAGACGCACTATTTGGCTTTTCAAGTGTATTGCTGGAATTCTGCCTACTATTCATTTTCATGACCTTTGAGTTTAGTTGGTTTTCAGGGGGCTAATTCATGCCAAAAAATTTTTGAATAATAATCTGTTGTCGGTGTCGGAAGGTTTCCAGTCTGTTTGTTTATTGACTATTGGTTCCCAATAATTAGCGGCTATATCATATATATAACGCCAGTCTAGATTTTCGGACTCTACGATCCCTGCTTCTGGAAAGTGTTCTGCCCATTTCATTCCACTAATTATGCTAGAGACAACTTGTAAGCTTGTTGCGCTGTTGTGTTTGGCTAGCTTTCTGGTTTTTCCAATTGATAGGGTTGACCCTAGCCAAAAAGAATTAAACTTTTTGCTGATTAGAAAAACTCCTAACTCATCTGTTCCAGATATTATTTCGTCTTTTAAAATGATTTTTTTCGCGATTTTTGCTTCTGTGCTTCGATCCAATAGTTGTATTGAATCGAGTGTCTGATCGCATGGTTTATACGCATAGTAGACTGTTGGGCGATATATTGGGTTCTCGGCGTCGCCTAAAGTCAAATACTCAGAGATTGAAAGTGCTTCATTATGGGTTAGTAAGTATGCAGAAAATTCTAAGTAGTTAGGTGACCAGCTTTTAACTCTGACTTCGCGTCCCTGCTCTAACATTTCTATTGCATGGCCATTTTTTCTTGCGCCGCTCGGCATTTCTATTTCATGGGTTCCCCAGCCCAGTTCTGCTGGTTGGAGAAGCTCAGTAATGAGGCCATCCGTGGACCATGTAGAAATAAAGTCAAGAGGGGCGCGTGTTGACGCAGAGATTTGAGAGTCGTGTTCGGAAATTTGTATAACTTGTATCTCAAGTTCTTTTGCTAGTGCTGCCCATTCAATTTGGGTGCTTGGGTCTGCCTTGATGTTATTGGTCGCAGCCATTTCTATTAAGGCTTTCTTCAACAGTATTGAGATGAAGCCGGGGTTGGCTCCATGGGCAACAATGGCTGTTGGGTCATTACTTTTTTGTTTATGTTTCTTGATTGCCTCCCGAAGCTCATAATTACTAGTGAGTGTCTGATTGTCTTCGGATTTGTAATTCCATGGCTCTATACATGTATCCAAATAAAGTGAGCCGTATTTTTTTGCAAGTATTATAAGCTCTAGGCTAGATATAGAAATTGCGAGATTAACTAAAAAAGTGTTTTTATTTAGGTGTGGAGATAATATGTGTTTGAAGTTTTTTGACGTAATAGTTTCTTCTTTTAAGTCGGCCGAAAATTCAGTGGCGATATCAGAAAGACTTTTACTGATTGATTTTTCAAAAATAGTTATTTTTACTCTGCTGTAATGTTTTGATAATAGAGGGAGCAGGCCTTGGGTAATACTTCCAAAGCCTATAATGACTACATGGGTTATGGCTTTCATTGTGGCTCCTTGAAAATCCATTTTTTGCTAAGATGAGAGGCTTGGCCGCGATTTAAAGTTTTTACAGTTTTTTCTTCAGTTGATATTAGGGGGTGGGTAAGATTTGTCTTTTTATCGCGTCTTAAATTGATGTAGGGATAGGTTTAGTGGTTTGTAAGTCTTTTCTTGTTAATGAGGCTTCGATCAAACGATGTGCGTACAGTCTTGTTTTTTCGCTTCTCTCCAGACTCGGTGGCCGGCTTTTTAAATTGATTGCTGTTCATTGCAGCAAAGACCCGGCAAGCTCGGTCCAACCCCTAATCACGGAATGTTCAGGAGGGTCGGATGGTGCAGTTGTGTTCAATCGAACAAGCGGTCGATGACGTACTGGAGCGCTTGCCTGCGCATATCCACATGGGTATGCCCCTGGGCCTGGGCAAGCCGAATCTGTTTGCCAATGCCTTGTACCGGCGTATCGCCAAGCTGCCCGAGCGGGCGCTGACGATCTACACCGCCCTGAGCCTGGGCCGCCCGCCGTTGGGCGATGGTTTGCAAAAGCGCTTTCTGGAACCGTTTATCGAGCGGGTGTTCGGCGATTACCCCGAGCTGGATTTCCTCGCCGCTCTGCGCAAGGACAGCCTGCCGGCCAATATCCACGTGCAGCAGTTCTTTATGCAGCCCGGCAGCCTGCTGCACAGCGCCTCGGCCCAGCAGGACTACGTCAGCAGCAACTACAGCCATGCCGCCCGCGATATCAACGCCGCCGGCCTGAACCTGGTCGCGCAGTTGGTGGCCAGCAGCAGCGAACACCCGGATCGCCTGAGCTTGAGCTGCAACCCCGATATCACCCTCGACCTGCTACCGATGATTGCCAAGCGCCGCGCGGCCGGGGAGACCATCCTGGTGGTGGGCCAGGTGCATGAAGATTTGCCCTACATGCCCGGGGATGCCGAGCTGGGTATGGATCAGTTCGATTTCCTGATCGACGAAAAGGACCGCACTACGCTGTTCTCCACGCCGAATATGCCGGTGGGTTTGCAGGACCATTTCATCGGTTTGCACGCCAGTACCCTGGTGCGTGATGGCGGCACCTTGCAGATCGGCATCGGTTCGATGGGCGACGCCCTGACCGCCGCGCTGCTGGCGCGCCAGGCCGATAACGAAGGCTACCGGCAGTTGCTCAGCGATCTGGATGTGTACCAATGGGCACCGCTGATCAGCCGCGAGGGTGGGGTCGAGCCCTTCGTCCGGGGCCTCTATGGTTGCAGCGAGATGTTCGTCAACGGCCTGCTGGTGCTGGCTGATGCCGGGATTGTGCGGCGCAAGGTGTACCCGGATGTGGCGACCCAAGAGCAGGCCAACGCGGGCTTGCTGGACGATGCGGCACAGCCCGATGGGGTGTCGATCCACGGTGGTTTCTTCCTGGGACCGCGCAGTTTTTACCAGCGCTTGCAGGAAATGCCCCACGCCAAGCGCCTGGAATTCAACATGACCCGCATCAGCTATATCAACGAGCTGTACGGGCAGGAAGAACTCAAGCGTTTGCAGCGCCTGGATGCGCGCTTTATCAACAGCGCGATCATGGTGACGCTGTTGGGCGCCGGGGTTGCCGACCAACTGGAAGACGGCCGTGTGCTCAGTGGGGTGGGTGGGCAATACAACTTTGTGGCCCAGGGCCATGCACTGGAGGGCGCGCGCTCGATCCTGATCCTACGCAGTTGGCGCGAGTCGGGCGGTGAGGTCAGCTCCAATATCGTTTGGGAATACGGGCACTGCACGATTCCCCGGCACCTGCGCGATATCGTGATCACCGAATACGGCATCGCTGACTTGCGCGGTCAGACCGACGCCAAGGTGATCGAGGCGCTGCTCAATATCACCGACTCGCGGTTCCAGGCCGGCTTGATCGAGCAGGCGCAAAAAGCCGGCAAGTTGCCCAAGGACTTCCAGCTCGCCCAGCGTTTTGCCGACAATACGCCCGAGCGTTTGCAGGCGGTGCAGGCGCGGCATACAAGGCTGTTCCCGGAGTACCCGCTGGGCAGTGACTTCAGCGATGAAGAGCGCGATTTGTTGCGTGCGCTGAACTGGCTCAAGAGCAAATTCAAGCTGACGGAGATTCTGGAGTTGGGCAAGGCGGCGCTGGATGCCCCGGAGCCTGAGGCGTTTGCCGAGCACCTGGTGCGCATGCGCCTGGATAAGCCGGAGGGGTTCAAAGAGGATTTGTATCAGCGGCTATTGCTTACTGGCCTACAGGCCACCGCACGCTGACAGGTAACACAAGGCAAATGTGGGAGCTGGCTTGCCTGCGATGAGGGCCTGACAGTCGACATCTCTGTCGCCTGACACTGCGCTATCGCAGGCAAGCCAGCTCCCACATTTTTAACTGTGCTCGCTCACCTTCAGTCGATGAAGGTCACGACGCCACCGGCCAGGGACTTGACCCGTGCCAGCGACTCAACCCGGTAACCCTGGGCATCCAGTTCCGCACGGCCGCCCTGGAACGACTTCTCGATCACAATCCCCAGGCCCGCCACGGTGGCGCCGGCCTGTTTGATGATCGAAATTAGCGCCTGGGACGCCTTGCCGTTGGCCAGGAAGTCATCGATGACCAGCACGCGGTCGCTGCTGGTCAGGTGGCGCGGGGAGATCGCCACGGTGCTTTCGACTTTCTTGGTGAAGGAATACACCGTGGCCGACAGCAGGTTTTCCGTCAGGGTCAGGGACTGTTGCTTGCGGGCAAAGATCACCGGCACGCCCAGGTTCAGGCCGGTCATGATCGCCGGCGCGATGCCCGAGGCTTCGATGGTGACGATCTTGGTGATCCCAGAATCCTTGAACAACGCGGCGAATTCGTCGCCGATCAGCTTCATCAGCGCCGGGTCGATCTGATGGTTCAGAAAGGCGTCGACCTTGAGTACCTGGTCGGAAAGCACGATGCCTTCTTCGCGAATTTTCTTGTGCAGTGCTTCCACAAAAGCTTCCTCTGGTGGCGCAAGGGGCGCCGAAAGTAGATTAAAAAGTAGTCGATTCTAGCGCTTTAGCATCGCGCGTATATCCGCCAGGGCGGTGTTGCCGCGTACCGCCTTGACTTCAGTTGGGGTGTCGTCGTTGCCTTCCCAGGCCAGATCGTCCGGTGGCAGCTCATCGAGGAACCGGCTCGGGGCGCAGTCGATGATCTCGCCGTACTGCTTGCGCTTGGCCGCAAAGGTGAAGGCCAGGGTCTGGCGCGCGCGGGTAATGCCCACGTAGGCCAGGCGCCGTTCTTCTTCGATGGTGTCGGCTTCGATACTGGAGCGATGTGGGAGGATTTCCTCTTCCATGCCCATGATGAACACGTAGGGAAATTCCAGGCCCTTGGACGCATGCAAGGTCATCATCTGCACACCTTCGGCGCCATCTTCCTCTTCCTGCTGGCGTTCGAGCATGTCGCGCAGCACCAGCTTGCCGATGGCGTCCTCGACGGTCATTTCGCCGTCTTCGTCTTTTTCCAGGGTGTTCTTCAGCGCCTCGATCAGGAACCAGACGTTGCCCATGCGGTAGTCCGCGGCCTTGTCGCTGGAACTGTTGGTGCGCAGCCAGTTTTCATAGTCGATATCCATGACCATGCTGCGCAGGGCGCTGATCGGGTCTTCGCCGGCGCATTGCTCGCGCACCTTGTCCATAAAGCGCTTGAAGCGCGACAGGCGATCGGTGAAGCGTGTGTCGAGGTGCTCGCCCAGGCCGATTTCGTCGGTGGCGGCGTACATCGAGATCTTGCGTTCGGTGGCGTAGTTGCCGAGCTTTTCCAGGGTGGTGGAGCCGATTTCCCGGCGCGGTACGTTGATTACGCGCAGGAAGGCGTTGTCATCGTCCGGGTTTACGATCAGCCGGAAGTAGGCCATCAGATCCTTTACTTCCTGGCGTCCGAAAAAGCTGTTGCCGCCGGACAGGCGATACGGCACCTGGTGATGCTGCAACTTCAGCTCGATCAACTTGGCCTGGTAGTTGCCGCGATACAGGATCGCAAAGTCGCTGTAGGGCCGGTCGGTGCGCAAGTGCAGGCTGAGGATTTCCACGGCCACGCGCTCGGCTTCGGCGTCTTCGTTGCGGCAGCGGATCACGCGGATCTCATCGCCATGGCCCATCTCGCTCCACAGCTGTTTCTCGAACTCGTGGGGGTTGTTGGAGATCAGCACGTTGGCACAGCGCAGGATGCGGCTGGTGGAGCGGTAGTTCTGCTCCAGCATCACCACTTTCAGGGACGGGTAGTCGTCCTTGAGCAGCATCAGGTTTTCCGGGCGCGCACCGCGCCAGGCGTAGATCGACTGGTCATCGTCGCCGACCACGGTGAACTGGTTGCGCGTGCCGATTAGCAGTTTCACCAGCAGGTATTGGCTGGCGTTGGTGTCCTGGTATTCGTCCACCAGCAGGTAGCGCACCTTGTTCTGCCACTTTTCGAGGATATCGGCGTGTTCCTGGAACAGCTTGACCGGCAGCAGGATCAGGTCGTCGAAGTCCACCGCGTTGAACGCCTTGAGCGTGCGCTGGTAGTGGGTGTAGACGATGGCGGCGGTCTGCTCTTTGGGGTTGCGTGCGTTTTCCAGGGCCTCGGGCGGCAGGATCAGGTCGTTTTTCCACGAGCCGATCATATTCTTGATCTCGTCGACCCCGTCGTCGCCGGCATATTCCTTCTGCATGATGTCGGTCATCAGGGCCTTGACGTCGGTCTCGTCGAAGATCGAGAAGCCCGGCTTGTAGCCCAGCCGCACATGCTCCTTGCGGATGATGTTCAGCCCCAGGTTGTGGAAGGTACACACGGTGAGGCCACGGCCTTCGCCACCCTTGAGCAGGGTGCCGACGCGCTCTTTCATTTCCCGCGCCGCCTTGTTGGTAAAGGTCATGGCGACAATGTACTGGGCACGGATGCCGCAGTTCTGGATCAGGTGCGCGATCTTGCGGGTGATCACGCTGGTCTTGCCGGAGCCAGCACCGGCGAGCACCAATAGAGGGCCGCCGACGTAGTTCACGGCTTCTTGCTGCCGGGGATTGAGTCGGGACATACAGGGTTTTGGGAGTCTTTGAGCGAAAAGGGCGGGCATTTTAACAGGCTGGCAAGATTCTGCCGCCTCTGAACGACAGTGTGACGTACCGCTCGATCTAAATTTGCCGGTTTTGTTACTTTGCCGCAGGATGTGCGGGGTTTTTGGGTCTATTGTTCGATCTAGAGCCGCACTGCGCGTATTTGATAACCAATATCATTGGTCATTATCAGGCTGCACGTCATAATGCCCGCCGCCAACGAAATTTTGCAAAGACTAGGGAGCTAGCTTGTCTACGCCTGTCGAACCCTTGCGTTTGCTGCTACTGGCCGATACGCCTATGTGGGCAGCGTTGTTGCGCGAGTGCCTGGCGCCGATGGGCGATGGGGCTGTGCTGATCAGTGCGCCAAACTGGGAGTCGGTGAGCAGCCTGTTCGACGACGACCGCACGGCCGTCTTGCTGACCACCCCCAGCCTGCAACCCGGCCCTGGGCGTTGTCGCCTGCCCACCGTCTTGCTGTTGGAGCAGGAGCCGCTGGTGGCGCCGTTGGGCGCCAGCGACTGGTTGATCTGCGGCGCGTTTAATGTGGATACGCTGCGCCGCTGCCTGCGCCATGTGCGCGAGCGTGGCCTGCTGGAAAACACTCTGCAACGCCTGGCCGAACAGGACCCACTGACCGGTATCGCCAACCGCCAGGGTTTCCAGACCCTGCTGGCCGCGCGCCTGGCGGAAAACGACGGACGTGGCCTGGCCCTCGGCCACCTGGACCTGGACAACTTCCGCCACGCCAACGATGCCCTTGGCCACCAGGCGGGCGACCGGCTGATCCTGCAAGTGGTCTCGCGGCTCAAGAGCCAGTTGGAGGTCGGTGACCAACTGGCGCGCCTGGGCAGTGACGAGTTCGCCTTGCTGATCGACACCCGCCGTGCGCCGCAACGCGCCGAGTGGATGGCCGAACGCATTACCGAGGCCATGGCCGAGCCCTATTGGGTTGATGGCGAGAGCCTGCTGATCGGCTGCAGCCTCGGTGTGGCCCATGCCCGCGCCAAGGCCGGCGCCGACCCGTTGATGTGGCACGCGCATATCGCCATGCAACAGGCCAAGAGCACCCAGGGCTGTACCTTTCATATCTTCAATGAACGCATCAACCGCAACGCCCGCAGCCTCGCCGACCTGGAAAGCGAACTGCGCCGGGCGCTGCGCCGTGACGAACTGGAACTGCATTACCAGCCGCGGCTGGACCTGGACGATGGGCATATCGTCGGCCTCGAAGCCCTGGTGCGCTGGCGCCACGGCGAACGTGGCCTGTTGCCGCCGAGCGAGTTCGTGCCCCTGGCCGAGCAGAGCGGCCTGATCGTGCCGTTGGGCTACTGGGTGATTTCCCGGGCCCTGCGCGATATGCAGGACCTGCGCGAACGCGGCCTGCCGCCGCTGCACATGGCGGTCAACCTGTCGTTCCGCCAGTTCCAGGACAGCCAGTTGCTGTCGACCCTCAGCCGCCTGATTGCCGAGCGCGGGGTGGAGGCGCAATGGCTGGAGTTTGAACTCACCGAAACCGCCGTGATGCGCCGCAGTGACCTGGTCAAGCAGACCATGGATGCCCTGGGCCGCCTGGGCGTGCGCTTCTCCCTGGATGACTTTGGCACCGGCTTCTCGTCTTTCGTGCACCTCAACAGCCTGCCGATTGCCTTGCTCAAGATCGACAAGAGCTTTGTCGGCGGCATGGAAGAGCGCGAGGAAAACCGCAAGCTGGTGCACGCCATGATCAACCTGGCCCACAACCTCAACCTGGAAGTGGTGGCCGAAGGCGTGGAAACGCCCGAGCAACTGGCATTGTTGCGTCTGTTTGGCTGCGACCAGGCCCAGGGTTACCTGATCAGCAAGCCACTGCCGCTGGCGGAACTGGTGGAGTACCTGACATTTGGCAGCAGCCAGCAGGCGTTGTTGGGCGAGGTGATCTAGCCCTGTAAACCCAATCAAAAAGGTGGGAGCTGGCTTGCCAGCTCCCACACTTTCTTCAGTTCGGCTGTGGGAGCGTATCGACTTGCGGTTCCTGGGCAATCATCCGCTTCATTTTTGCCTCAAACGCCCATGTCAGGGTAATCGCTGCACACGCCAGCCCCAGCGCCAAGCCCCACCACACCCCGGTTGGCCCCCAGTCGAGGGTAAACGCCATCAGCCAGGCCGCCGGTGCGCCAATCAGCCAGTAGCAACCCAGGCCGACGAGGAACGTGGTCTTGGCATCCTTGAGCCCGCGGATGCAGCCCATGGCGATGGTCTGCACGCCGTCGAACAGCTCGAACCACGCCGCCACGGCCAACAGGCTGACCGCCAGGCTGATCACCTGGGCAAAGGCCGGGTCGTCATGGTCGAGGAACAGGCCGATCAGCGGGTCGGAGAACAGCCAGAACACCATGGCAAACCCCAGCATCACCGTCGCGCCGAAGGCAATGCCCACGCGCCCGGCCAGCCGTGCATCGAGCAGTTGCCCGCCGCCGTAGTGCAAGCCGATGCGCATGGTGACGGCATAGGACATGCCCGCCGGCACCATGAACGCCACCGAGACGATTTGCAGGGCGATCTGGTGGGCCGCCAACTGCGTGCTGCCCATGGTGCCCATGCACAGCGCCGCGAAGGCAAACAAGCCGACTTCCACCGCATAGGTGCCGCCAATCGGCAGGCCCAGGCGCCACAGCTCGCGCAAGTAATGCAGGTTGGGCCGCAACAGGCCCTTGCCCAATGGGTAGGCGGCGTAGGCGCGGTTGTATTTGATGTACCACAACAGCGCCAGGGCCATGCAGTTGGCGACAATCGCCGTGACCAGGCCGATGCCCATCAGGCCCAGCTTGGGCAGGCCGAACATGCCCTCGATCAACGCATGGTTGAGCAGGTAGTTGACCACCGTGCCGCACAGGCTGATCACCATCACCGGGGTGGCCTTGCCGATGGCGCTGGTGAAGCCGCGCAGGGCCATGAATGTCAGGTAGCCGGGCAGGGCGAACGGCAGGATCATCAGGAACTGGCCGGCCGACTGCACGTTGGTTTCGGTCTGGCCGAACATCAGCAGCACCGGCTTGAGGTTCCACAGCAGCAGGCCCGCCACCAGGGCCATCAGCCAGGCCAGCCAGAGCCCGGCCTGGGTCAGGCGGGTGGCGCCTTCGATATCGCCGGCGCCCTGGCGAATGGCGACCAGGGTGCCCACGGCGGCAATCACGCCGATGCAAAAGATCGACACAAACGAATAGCTTGCCGCGCCCAGCCCGCCGCCGGCCAGGGCTTCGGGGCTCAGGCGAGCCATCATCAGGGTGTCGGTCAGCACCATCAACATGTGCGCCAACTGTGAGGCAATCAACGGCCCTGACAGCCGCAGAATGGCCCAGAGTTCGGTACGCGCCGGATGCTGCATGATCATCACGCTCAATAATTACACGAAGGGTAGAGGGGTTGATTCTCGGCGCTCTCAGCGCTTTGCACAAAGGGATAAATGCGATCATTTGCATGATTAAAACTCATGCCAGGATGATTCTGGTAGGGTTCCGGGACCGTGCCGTCGGAGTTTTCCTCATGTCTCGTCGCCTTCCTCCGCTGTATGCCTTGCGGGCATTTGAAGCCGCCTCGCGGCACAACTCGTTCACCCGCGCGGCTGAAGAGCTGTCCATTACCCAAAGTGCGGTCAGCCGGCATATCCGCACCCTGGAAGAGCATTTCGCCTGCCGCCTGTTCCAGCGCAGTGGGCGTACCTTGCAGCTCACCGAGTCGGCGCGGTTGCTGTTGCCTGGGGTGCGCGAGGGTTTTGCCGCCCTGGAGCGTGCCTGCCATACCCTGAATGCCGAAGATGACATCTTGCGCATGAAGGCCCCGTCGACCCTGACCATGCGCTGGTTGCTGGCGCGCCTGAGCCGGTTCCGGCACTTGCAGCCGGGCAACGAGGTGCAGTTGACCAGTGCCTGGATGAGCATCGATGAAGTGGATTTCAACCAGGAACCGTTCGATTGCGCGGTCCTGCTCAGTGACGGGCACTTTCCTGCGGACTGGGAGGCCAGTTACCTGTTCCCTGAACTGCTGATCCCGGTGGGCGCGCCGAACCTGCTCAATGATGGCCCCTGGGATGTGGAACGCCTGGCCAGTGCTGAACTGCTGCACCCCACGCCGGATCGCCGCGACTGGCGCCGCTGGTTGCAACGCACTGGGCTGGCCTCCCGCGTCGCCATCAAGGGCGGGCAGGTGTTCGATACGCTGGAGCTGGGCATGATTGCCGCCGCGCGGGGCTATGGTGTGTCCATGGGCGACCTGCTGATGGTGGCCGAGGATGTGGCCCAGGGGCGCTTGAGCCTGCCGTGGCCGACGGCGGTGGCCAGTGGCGACAGCTATTACCTGGTCTGGCCCAAGACTCGCCCCGGCGGCGAGCGCCTGCGCAGGCTGTCGGACTTTTTGCAAAGTGAGGTCCGGGCCATGGCCTTGCCGGCGGTTGAACAGCTCGACTGAATCGATGCAGCCTGCGCAAACAATGCACTTGAGTAATACCTCTGTGATTTGCTCAAGTATTGATTCTGGCCGCCGAAGTAGGTGTGTCGCAGTGGCCATTCGTTGTGGCTCAGCGTGCCCTCCAATCCAAGAAATCCGCCGATTAGTGCTATGGGATCAGGACGATCCGGGCCTCGGCCAGGAGCTGTCATGTCTCAACCCCGCGCCCGCATCGCTTCGCAGCTGGGCATTGCCCTGGCGGTCATCTTGGCTGTCGTGATCAGCGGCAGTACCGTGTTTGCCCTGCGCTCCCTGGATTCAGCCAACCTGCAGACCCGTGAAGAACACCTGGCCAGCGAAGCGCGCTTGCTCGCCGACCAACTCAATACCTTCCACAGCACCTTGCGCGAGAGCACCCAGCGTTTGAGTGGGCTGTTTGAACAGCGCTTCGCCGCCGGGTTGCGCGTGCGTCCCGAGCAACGGGTGAGTGTGGCCGGGGTGCAGACGCCAAGCCTGTACCTGGGCGATCAAGTGCTGAACAACCACTTCGAGGAGGTCGATGAGTTCAAGCAGATGTCCGGTGGCGTGGCCACGGTGTTTGTGCGCAGCGGCGAAGACTTTATTCGCATCAGCACCTCCCTGACCAAGCAAGACGGCAACCGCGCCATCGGCACCGTGCTGGATCGCCAAGGCCCGGCCTACCAGCGCCTGCTTGCCGGGCAGAGCTACATTGGCCGTGCGGTTCTGTTCGAGCGCTCCTACATGACCCAATACAGCCCGGTGCGCGATGCCAGCGGCCAGGTGATTGCGGTGTTGTTTATCGGTTTTGACTACACCGATGCGCAGAACGCCCAGTTCGCCAACCTCAAGCGTTTTCGCATTGGCCAGACCGGCTCGCTGGCGCTGCTGGACGAGCAAAAACACTGGCTGGTGCCGCCCGCCGGCGTACAGGCCCTGGAGCAGGCGGTCCCGCTGATCCTGGCGCTGGCGCAGACGCCCGGCCAGGGACGTTTCTGGAGCGACCAGGGCGAAGACTTCTACAGCGTTGCCGTGCCGTTTGACGGTGGCCCGTGGTCGGTAGTGGCGAGCATGCCCAAGGCCGAGATCCGTGCGGTGACCTGGGCGGTGGGCATCCGCCTGGTGATCGGCAGTGTGCTGGCGATGTTGTTGGCGGTGGGCGCGGCGGTCTGGTTGCTGCGCAACAAACTCCAGCCCCTGGGCGATCTGGTGCGCCAGGCGCAGGCCCTGGGTGCCGGTGATTTGAGTGCGCGGTTGAACGTGTCCAGCCATGACGAAATCGGTCAATTGGCGCGCAGTTTCAACCAGATGGGCGAAGCCCTGTCGACCATGGTGTCGCACATCCGCAAGGCGGCCGAGGAGGTCAACAGCCGCGCCCAGGCACTGTCGGGCCTGTCGGGAGGCGCTTATGAGGGCATGGAGCAGCAATCCGGCGAGATCACCAGCATGGCCGGCGCGGTGGAGGAGTTCAGCGCCACCTCGTTGAACATTGCCGACAACATGGGCAATACCGAACGCCTGGCCCAGGAAAATGCCCAGCAGACCCGCATCGGCCGCCACTCGATGCAGGAGGCGTCGTCGTCCCTGGAGCATATCGCCACGGCACTCAACAGCACGGCCACGGTGATCAATACCCTGGGCCAGCGCTCCCAGGAAATCGGCGGCATCGTCGGCGTGATCACCGCGATTGCCGAGCAGACCAACCTGCTGGCGCTCAATGCCGCCATCGAGGCGGCACGGGCCGGGGAACAGGGGCGTGGGTTTGCCGTAGTCGCCGATGAAGTGCGCAACCTGGCCTCGCGCACCCGCCAGGCCACCGACGAGATTTCCGGGATGATCCAGAGCATCCAGCTGGAAACCGGCAATGCCATCAGCACCATGGAGCAGGGCAATGAACTGATGCAGGAAGGCTTGTCGCGCAACGCCGACGTGGCTGCGGCCCTGGCGCGCATTGACGAACAAAGCCGTTCGGCGGGGCAGCAGTTTGCCGCGATTACCACCGCGACCCAGGAGCAGAGCAGCACAGCGACCTTGCTCAGCAGTAACCTGCAGAGCATTGCCCTGGCCAATAGCGAGCAGCGTGAAGTGGTGTCGAACCTGGCGATTACCGCCAGGGAACTGGAGACGTTGGCGGCGGGGTTACGGCAGGAGGTGGATCGGTTTCGGCAAGGCTGATCAAGTCCCGAGCCCAGGGTCCACCCGTTTGCCGATGTCCTTGAGCCGCGCCAGTTGATCGACCATCCCTGGCGCTTCGTCGAGGCTGCCGACGAAGGTCCACAGGTACGTCATCACCGCGTAGACATGGCCTGCCTTGACCGCTGGCGACAAGGCCAGTTGGCTGATCGCAACGATGAACAGCAGCGCTGCCAGCGCGCCGAGAAACAGATAGGCGGCAGCTTCGCGGTCCGACAGCCAGATGCGCAGGTGTGACAGCAGTTGGTAATGGCGTCGCAACGTCTGGGCGCCAACCTTTTCCACCAGGCCAATCTCTTTCTCCAGGCGGTTATTCAACCTTTCGTGCAATTGCTCGTTACGACGGGCAAAGCGCGGCAGCAGGGTGATGCACAGCAGCAGTGCGGCGAAGCAGGCCAGGCCAACCCAAGGTTCAATCACCAGTAGCATCACTGCCGCGCCAACGATGGAGACCAGGGCCGTTGCGATCACCGGCACATGCTTCTCGAAAAAATCGACAAAGTCCCGCGCCAGCACCACCCGCGCGGCGGCCTTTGATGTGCTGTGGTTCTGTAGGCGCTGGTTGAGAATCACCGGTACGGCAAGATCGGCGTAGATCCGCGTGAAGGTGCGGGTATCCAGCGCCCGGCGTGCGGCGCCGACTACCCAGAAAGCCATCACCACGGCCGCATATAACAAGGCACTGCCGGCATCGCCACGCAGGATCGAGTCCACGGCGAAACCGGCAAACAGGGGATAGGCCAGCAGCAGTGCGTTTTCCAGTGCGACCAATGACAGTGTGCAGAACAGCTTGCCGGGATAAGCCTTGGCAATTGCCTTGAGGGTTTGGCTGGCCGATTGCTGGCCGATTTTCTTGCTTTCTTCGATCAGGATGTGTGGCGTTGTGGATGGCATGGGTGCACCAAAGGAGTAATAGGCGCTACTATTGAGCGACCGCTCAAGTATCTTTGAGCAGTCGCTCAAAAAGCAAGCGCCACTTATCTGGTGGTGCCCGTAAGGAATGGCCCATGTCGCGTATCGACCGTAAAGACCAGATCATCGCCGCTGCCTTGGAGCTGTTTCGCAGCAAGGGGTTTGCCGATGTTTCCACCCGCGACCTGGCGGAGCATGCCGGCTTGTCCCGCAGCCACGTGTATCACTACTTCAGCGACTGGAAAGAACTGCGCCGCGAAGCCTTTGTGCGCTTTGCGAATGAGCAATTGGATGAAGTGCGCGAGCCCTTGGCCGATGCGCCACCGCTGGAGGCACTCGTAGGATTCTTGAGCGACTGCCTGCCGAGCACCGCCGATGCAGGCTGGGCTCTCTGGCTGGACGCCTGGGACGAGGCCATGCATGACGCGCAAATGGCCCAGGCTTACCTGGTGATCAATGCCCAATGGCAAGGCATGCTTGCCGAGGTGATCGAGCGGGGTGTCGCTGCCGGGGTCTTTCGCTGCGAGTCGCCCCAACGCGCTGCACGGCAGCTCTTCGCCCTGGCGATGGGCTACGCCGATGACCTGATGCTCAAGCCTTCCGCCGAGTCGGCAGAAGCGGTACTGGGTGAGGTGCTGGAAGTGGCGAGGCTGCTGCTGGATTTTTCCTGAACGCTGCTAGCCAACTGATACCGGCCGGTACTGCAATGCCTCCGCCAAGTGATGGCGAGCGATGCCTTCCACTTGCTCACGGTCTGCCAGGGTACGCGCGACCTTGAGCTGTCGGTGGGTTGCGCGCAGCGATCGCGTCGCGCACAGCACCCTTGCAGCAAGGGGCGCTGGGTCGATCCACGGCTCGATAAAAGCAACACTGCCACTCCGACTACCGAAACCATCGCCGTAGAAATGATCGGCACATGAATTTCAAAGACATCAACAAAGTTTCGCGCCAACACCATGCTCGCGGTAGCTCCCGGTGTTCAGTGATTTAGCCCGGGCAGGTTGAGGATTACCCGGACCAGTAAATCAGCGAAGGTATAGGTGAGTGTGTGGGTGTTCGAGACTCGTCATATGTCTGTCCTATTGCTCAGATCCTGGGCCGAATAATGGGCAGAAGCTGCATCGGATGAGGTTATAAGGGGCCGTGTGTCTATTAACCCCCGCCAATCGAGCCAGCCATACAGGGTACGGTTTTGCTTTTGTACGCAAACTTACTAGTCGGGAAAGCATCCGCAATACATAACTGTGCTTGACGTAACAAAGGGTCAAGCCGCTCTTACTGTGATGTTCAGCCATACGTAATAATTGTACGGGTGTGATTTCCTGGCGGTGCTTCTAATTCCCTCGTTTCAGGAATGAGTGAAATGCTCGGCTGTCATTTATCCAATAGTTAAAACTAGATAGGATCCATTTGAGCTTAATACGGTTTTACTGATGTCTTATCCGGAGATATAAATCTGATGAGTGAAGCTAGGAAGTTTGATATCGATCAAGAGCAGATGGACATTCTCAATAGTGAACCCTATACCGGTCATGACATGTTTTGGGAGCAGCATCGGTTTGCTCGGGATGGTTATTTGAAGATCAATCATTTGATTGATCCGAGGGTGCGAGATGAAATCATCACCGATGTGAAATATTTATTGGCTAATTATTCAAAGCGGCGTGATCTTCTGATCGAGTCAACTGGCAATACCCCGCGTTATCTGAGTAATGTAACTCGCGATGATATTGAAACGTTTGGAAAATACATCCCGGTCGCCTATGAGTCAAAATATTTGTTGAGTTTGATTCGTAGCATTGTGAAAGAGGAGGTTATCCCTACACCATGGAAATGGGATAACTATATCATTAACAGTCAACATAAAACGGGGGATACGCACGGGTGGCATTGGGGAGACTATCCGTACACAATTATTTGGGTCGTAGAAGCCCCAAGTATAGAGTCTGGAGGGTTGCTAGAGTGTGTGCCGCACACGAACTGGGATAAGAAAAACTCCAGAATAGAAAGTCTATTGGTGGAAAATACTATCGACTCATACTTTCATATGACGGGAGACGTATATCTTTTAAAGGCCGATACGACATTGCATCGTGTGAAGCCATTAACTCAAGATGTAGTACGTATAATTTTAAACACTACATGGGAGCGTGCTTGCGATAAAGATCGTCATGTAGAACATGAGACTTTTGTTTTCAGAGATTGATCTTCGTATTAGGATAAAAAATGAATATAAAATACAGTCACACCAACTTGGTCACGCCAGATTGGCGACGGCTTGCAAGTTTTTACAAGAAAGTATTTGGATGTGAGCAGGTCGGGCCGCAGCGTTTTCTGTCAGGGAGAAGTCTGTCAGGAGGAACCAACGTCGAGAGTGCGCAAATTGAAGGCGTGCATTTGAGGCTTCCAGGTTGTGGTGCGGAAGGTCCAACGTTGGAAATATTTCAGTATCTAAAAATTAAAGAGCGTGAGATCTCATGCGCGAATTCAAAGGGGTTAACGCATATTGCTTTCGAGGTTTCGGACTTGAATGAAGTATGCTCAAAAGTTATTCGTGAGGGCGGTTGGATGCTCGGGAAGTTAGTAAGTCAGGTTGTGGAGGGCGTAGGCGTTTGTACCTTTGTTTACGTGAGAGATCCAGACAGAAATATCATCGAAATACAGGCGTGGGAGTGAGCGTTAATGGCTATTCTTGCACAGTTCGATTTAGTTAAACCTAGATTCTCAAAGGATGATCCACGTATGGAGGGATTTTACTCCTCGACCCAGTATGTAAACGGATTAGCTGAGCGTCATCCGGGTTTTATATGGCGAGAGAGTAACGAAGATCAAAAGCGATTGGAGGAACTATGGGGTGAAGGCTATCTGTATACCCTCTCATTGTGGAAAGATCCCGATGCCTTAAAAGATTTTTTATATCGAACGCCCCATGATGAGTTTCGTAGACGAGGGTCAGAGTGGTTCTTGCCTTTAAGATGGCCTCGTGTAGTGATGTGGTGGGTTGATAATAACCATGTTCCAACATTGGAAGAGGCGCATGAAAAAATGACGCTACTTTACGAAATTGGCCCCTCTCTACAAGCATTTGATCTTAAATCAAGCACATTCCCTGCCGTAATTTATTAGGAACCTATATATGAATTGTGACAGTCGAGAAGGCCAACAATATTTAGCCGATTATTATAGAGCGCTCTTGAGCGACCCAGCGGATTTAGTAGGCCAAGGGCCACGCTTGCACGCCTTGCGGAGAACTATAGAGCGAATAGAAAATGAATGGGCTGCGGCAGAAGAAGATAAGGTGGATATTCAAAGTCTCCCCAAGACAAAAGAGGAGTTTTTAACGTGGTACTTGAATCGAGAAAAAGCCATTAACGAAGATATTGCCTTTTTTGTTGAATATATGAAGTATGACGCGACATTGGAGCAGGTTGCATTTTACATTTGTATGGAAGAGATGGTGGATGGCTCTTTTGATGATCTGATGGCCGTTGTGCAGTTAGGGATGCCAGTGCATTGTAAAATGGTAGCGGGCGAAAATTATTGGGATGAAATGGGTAACGGAAACTTTGATTTTGTCCATACGTCTATGTTCAAAGCATCCTCTGCTTATATGCGTCAGGTCTTGGCGCTGACAGACATTAGTTTAGGAGCTCCGTCTAAAGAGTGTTTGATGAATGGGAATATTCTCCTAATGTGGGCGGTTCGTCGAGAATTTAACGTTCGATTGATAGGGGCTATGGGATTGGTTGAAGGTTCGGCGCCAGCTCGATTTGGCGCTACAACACATGCCCTCGAGCGCTTGAATCTACCTCGTGAGGTTATCGCTTATCACAAGGCTCATATCGGTATCGATACCCATCACAGCGAAGCCTGGTTTGAAACGGTATTGCAGCACTACTCGCAAACTGGTGCGGAGGTAATTCGGGAGTTGGCAATTGGAGTTATGATTCGCTACAACGTCGCGGTTAAATATTATAAATATATGTACGAGGCTATGCGAGGTATCTAAGGAAACTCTGAAAAAGACTTTCTGATTTGGCAAAATACCGCGACCCCACCCACCGAGTTTCCCGATGAAGCAGATGACCTTCGCCGACGCCGAG
>NZ_LKBY01000100.1:0-78087 GCF_002699915.1 Pseudomonas sp. ICMP 8385
CTCGTCGAATTGATTGTTTTTTGATCATTTGGCGAGTTTAAAAGTTGCGCTAGGTGGTATGCCGGGGAAATACATGGCTACTTCAGACCATCCCTAGTGATTGGTGCATGTGCTAGTACGGTGTTCGTAAAGCAAGGGTTTGAATCAAGAGTCAGCAAGATCGCGGCACAAGCTGATATCGAGCGTACTAACAAGAACCCCGCAAGCAAAACGTGCTTCATAGAAAGCGGAGTTGACTCACCCAAGTGTATATTCGGAAAAAAAGACGCCCCTGTCAGCGTTATTGTGATGGGCGACAGCCACTCTGATGCTGTCGTCAGCGCGGTGGTTGAGGCAGCAGGACCAGAAAAGTCAACACTGTACCTGGGCTATATCAGTTGCATGACAATACCGGGTATGAAATTGCAAGGGATGCCTTCCAGTTACCAATGCGGTGACTTTGTCAGAAAAGAAATTGAAGAACTCAAGACAACCCTGCCTGGTGTACCACTGGTGGTGATAAATAGATCTTCCGTCTATGTCTTTGGGCACAACGAATACCAAGACAGAACGAGGGGCCCACTAATGTACTTCAACGAGCCTGGGGTCTTGGATGCAACCTATAAAGAGGATTTCAGAAAGCGCTATGTATCTGCCATGTGTGAGATCGCCAAGAACCGCCCTGTATATGTAACAAAGCCGATCCCCGAAATGATAAAAAACGTCCCGACAACCATTGCGCGCAATGAGGTGCGCTTCGGAAAAAGCCAGGATATAACCCTCCCGCTGAGTGAGTACAAATCACGAAACCAGTTCGTGGTTTCCGTCATGGAGGACGCTGCCAAATCATGCGGAATCCAGCTTCTCGACCCCGAGCCCGAATTATGCGATTCGCAGCTTTGTTACGGATCAATAAATGGCAAGCCACTCTACTGGGATGACAACCATATGAGCGAATCAGGAAACAAAAAGCTAGTCCCCATATTCCAAAGCATTTGGAATTAAGGACAAGACGATGAAAAGGGCGCATTGCCCAAGAAGGCAATGCGCAACATCTGATACCCCCTGGGGAATTTAATCAGGACTGTTTCTCAGCCCAACACGGAGCAAGCCCGCTCGCCTCCGAACGATATTGCCCTAGACTGGTGCGTGCAATCTCCCATTCAAACGCCAAATCATCCTCGTGGTGATAGCCACAACGCTTTAGGACAGCCTTTCCCGAGCTGGCATGGCCGCTGCAATGCCCTGAAACATTCCAAACCGTTCAGGGAGCAGCACAATGAACACACAACTCAAGCCCACCTTGGGCACCTTGCACCTGTGGGGCATCGCCGTGGGGCTGGTGATCTCCGGCGAGTACTTTGGCTGGAGCTATGGCTGGGGCGTGGCCGGGACACTGGGCTTTTTGGTGACGTCATTGATGGTCGCCGCCATGTACACCTGCTTCATCTTCAGCTTCACCGAACTGACCACCGCGATTCCCCATGCAGGCGGGCCGTTTGCCTACAGCCGCCGGGCGTTCGGCGAGAAAGGTGGGTTGGTTGCCGGGCTGGCGACCTTGATCGAATTCGTCTTCGCGCCCCCAGCCATCGCTTTGGCCATTGGCGCGTACCTGAATGTGCAATTCCCGGCACTCGACCCGAAACACGCGGCGGTCGGAGCTTACTTCGTGTTCATGGGCTTGAATATTCTGGGGGTGAAATTGGCCGCGACCTTTGAATTAGTGGTGTGTGTGCTGGCCGTGGCCGAGTTGCTGGTGTTTATGGGCGTGGTGGCACCGGCGTTTAGTTTCAGCAACTTCGCCCTCAACGGCTGGGCAGGCGCCGACACCTTTGGCGCGCCGGCGGTTGCCGGGATCTTTGCGGCGATCCCTTTCGCCATCTGGTTCTTCCTCGCCATCGAAGGCGCCGCCATGGCCGCCGAAGAAGCCAAGGACCCCAAGCGCACGATTCCCAAGGCCTATATCAGCGGCATCCTGACCCTGGTATTTTTGGCCATGGGCGTGATGTTCTTTGCTGGCGGCGTGGGCGACTGGCGCACCCTGTCGAACATCAACGACCCCTTGCCCCAGGCAATGAAAACCGTGGTGGGCGAAAGCTCCGGCTGGCTGCATATGCTGGTGTGGATCGGCCTGTTCGGCCTGGTCGCCAGCTTCCACGGTATCATCCTTGGCTACTCGCGCCAGTTCTTCGCCCTGGCCCGAGCCGGCTACCTGCCCTCCTCCCTGGCCAAACTGTCACGCTTCCAGACACCCCACCGGGCCATCCTCGCCGGCGGCGTGGTGGGCATCGCCGCCATCTACAGCGATGGCCTGATCAACCTTGGCGGCATGACCCTGACCGCCGCGATGATCACCATGGCCGTGTTCGGCGCCATCGTCATGTACATCATGAGCATGCTCAGCCTGTTCAAGCTGCGTAAGAGCGAACCGCTGCTGGAACGCACCTTCCGCGCGCCGGGCTACCCCATCGTGCCAGCCATTGCGTTGATCCTGGCGCTGGTGTGCCTGGTGGCCATGGCGTGGTTCAACCCCCTGATCGGCCTGATCTTCCTCGGGTTCATGGCCGCAGGCTTCATCTACTTCCAACTGACCGCCCAAGACCGCGCCGATGCACCGGCAGATGCAATGTTGACCGGGCTCTAAACCCGCGCGGCAGAACGGGCCTACAATGGAACGACTGACGAACGCCGTCACTCAAAGCTGATAGTGCCGTGGGGAATGTTCCCCATGGCAGTCGGCCTCAAGGAGAGCCCTATGCCCTGGTATGCCTGGTTGATCATGGTAGTCGCCATCGGTTCGATCGTTGGTGGCTTGATGATGCTGCGTGACAGCGCCAACAAAGTGGAACTGACCGACGAACAACGCAAACGCGTGGCCGAGCGCAATGCTCAGGCCGACGCCAAGGATGCGCAGGATCGCTGAAGCCAACGCCCCGTGCTGACCGTCATCGGCAGCACGCCAGGCGAACCGATCCAGATTTGAGCAAATTTGTAATCGGCCCGAGAAACCTCCCCGAACCTTGGTTAATATGGCGCGATGTTTCAGAGGGCCCTCTTATGCGCTACTCGCACAATCACAAAGCTCAAACCCACCAGCGCATCATTAAAGAGGCATCGGTGCGATTTCGCCGCGACGGCATCGGCGCCACCGGCCTGCAGCCCCTGATGAAAGCCCTGAACCTGACCCATGGCGGGTTCTACGCCCACTTCAAATCCAAGGACGAACTGGTGGAAAAGGCCCTGCAAGCGGCCTCCGCCGAACTGGACGCGCATTGCGCGATGCTCTTCAGCCAGGAGCGACCGCTGGAAGCCTTTATCGACAGCTACTTGTCAAAGTGGCATCACACCTCCCCCGACCAAGGCTGCCCGCTGCCCACTATGTCCTCGGAACTGGGGCAACGTGGGCAACAAAGCCCCACCACCGACACCGTCCTCGACGCCCGCCTCAAGCAAATCGAAACAGCCTTGGGCAGCCCCAATGCTGACGAGCAGAGCCTGGTGATGATGTCGACACTGGTAGGCGCATTGGTGCTAGCGCGCAGTGTCGAAAACCCGGAGCTGGCGGCACGCATACTCGACGTCGTGCGGCAAAGCCTGAAAACCGAGGTCAATACCGCCACTGCCAACGCAAAAAAGGCCGGTCAATGACCGGCCTCCTGCCCTGATTACTTGACCTCCAGCCTGTCGCGATTCTTCTCCAGCAGCGACTTGCCAATCCCCTTCACCTCCAGCAACTCATCCACCGCCGTGAACGATCCATTGGACTCGCGATAAGCGATGATCGCCTTGGCCTTGGCGGCGCCAATGCCGAACAGATCACGGCGCAGGGTTTCAGCGTCTGCTGCATTGAGGTTGATTTTTGGGGCCGACTGTTCGCTTTTATCTACCTGGGCCGCTACCGGTACTGGCGCTTCGGGCTTGGCCGATGGGGCGGCCATGGCCATGACGGACAGGCTGGTGAGAACGGCAAAAAGCAGGGAGGAAAAAACGGATTTACGCATTAGAGACGCTCCATGACATCAGTGGGAAAAGCAGCTTTGCGAAGCTGCTTTTCAAACTTAGGTGATGTGGGGAAGGTGTCAAAAATGGAGGTATTGCAAAGTGTAAGCCGCGATAGCTTCGGCTGTCCCAACCGACAAGTGACTGCGACAACCTCCGATTTCGCCTATAGATAGAACTTTTCGTCTTAGACGTAGGATGTACTTCAATAATTTGCGCGATAGACATCCATTTTTTCGCCCACCCTCATTTCGGGCGTATTTCGGGATAACCGAACTATTTTTCGCCCAGAAGAAAACCTGGGCTGCGACCAATGGCTAATAACGGTTAAGTGCCCGAAGAAAAGTTTTCGGGCAGTTGCAGAGTCTGGACTCCTCAGGAACGCCATACTACACAAGGGCTTCAGCTTGATGCGTTAATCGAATAAACATCCATAGCTTCTATTCTGGCACTTAGACAAGCTATAAATTACTGTAGCCGAGAGTCTTTCACCGGGCCGATTACTTTTGCTGGGCAGCCTGCGACCACACAGTTGTCTGGAACATCCTTCGTTACCACAGCTCCGGCAGCCACCATGGCATTCATACCTATAGTGATCCCTGGCAAGATCGTGCAATTTGCCCCAAGTGATGCGCCTCGCAGAACTTTCGTTCGTAGGAATACTTCGGGGTACACCTTGCTGCGGGGATAGAAGTCATTCGTAAATGTGGCATTTGGGCCTACAAAAACGTCATCTCCAAGCTCAACCCCATCCCAAAGTTGAACGCCGCACTTCACAGTCACCCGATCGCCAACCGCCACGTCGTTTTCAATAAAAACGTGATCGCAGATGTTGCAGTCTTTTCCAATAACGGCACCGGGAAGGACATGCGAAAAAGCCCATACCTTAGTCCCATCCCCTATATTTACTGACTCGCAAAGGGCCATCGCATGGACAAAAAATTTGCTCATCGTTGTCTACTCCATTAATGGTTGATTAGCCTAATCTTACCTCATGAAACACGCATGCCCTACTTCGCTCTGAGTCAAACCTTAACGTTAAGACGAAGGCGCCCGCTTAAAAATACGCGGGCTATCATCCTTAATACTGGAGTTCGGAAGGTGACATCCCCCAGCCGCTTACCGCATATCAGGGTAAAAAATTATATGACTTGGTACAACATCGACCATCGTCAGATGCCGAGTCTGCTTAGTAACAGCGGCTCAACCTCACGAGAGAACGACCAGAAAATATTGGCTCGTCGCGATACGATTTATAGACAGGCGAGAGAAAAAGGCCAGAACAATGGTCACGTAAGACCCATAACTGGAGGAGCCCCATCGAGAAGATGTTTCTGAACCCTGAAAGGGGAACAGACAGTAGTTGTACAAGTCGCGTAACACGACGGTGAACGCGACAACCACCTTGAAAAACGCCAATTCCCGGCAATATTGACCTGCTTGTGGGCCTCAAGGCTCCAGGCGACGCTGCTGATAGATCCAGTCCACGATCTCACCATCCGGAGCATATCCACTGACCGTATCGCGTAGCAGCTGACGGACCCTGCTGTAGTCGTCCGCATCAACCGCTGCGAGTAGTTCTGTCAGCTTCCCTTTAAGTATCTCCCAATCCAGATGATCCTCATTGGCACTCATGATCATCGGATGCTGGGTGGCCACGACGTTGTCGCCAATCAGCAGCTCCTCGTAGAGTTTTTCACCGGGGCGCAGCCCAGTGAACTCGATTGAGATATCACCATGTGGGTTTTTCTCCGAGCGAACACTCAGGCCGGACAGGTGAATCATCTTCTCGGCCAGTTCGACGATTCTCACCGGTTCGCCCATATCGAGCACGAACACATCCCCACCCTGCCCCATCGAGCCTGCCTGGATCACCAACTGGGCCGCTTCAGGAATAGTCATGAAGTAACGCGTGATCTTGGGGTGAGTGACAGTCAGCGGACCACCCGATTTGATCTGTTTGTGAAACAACGGAATAACCGAGCCAGACGAGCCCAATACATTGCCAAAGCGGACCATGGTGAAACGGGTTTTGTTGACGCGGGAAATGTTGGTCTTGTCGCCAAACAATACCGGTGCCAACTCACGACTCAACGCCTGCAACGTCAACTCGGCCAAACGCTTGGTACTGCCCATGACATTGGTCGGGCGCACAGCTTTGTCTGTGGAGATCAGCACAAAGTTGGAGACCCCCGCCTGAAGCGCCGCCTGGGCGGTATTCAGGGTACCAATGACATTGTTCAAGACACCCTCGGCAATGTTGTGCTCAACCATCGGCACATGCTTATAGGCTGCCGCGTGGTAAACCGTATCAACATGCCAGGCCTTCATCATGTCAAGCAATTTGGCCTGGTTGCGCACCGAACCAAGGATCGGTAGCAAGCGCACAGGCAGCGACTCACGGTTGATACGCTGCTCAAGCTCGGACAGGATGCTATAAAGGTTGAATTCACTGTGCTCGAACAACAACAAGGTAGTAGGACGCAATGTCAGGATCTGCCGGCAAAGCTCTGAACCAATAGAACCACCCGCCCCCGTCACCAGGACACTCTGCCCCTTGATGCAATGCTCCAGCAGGTCGCCCTGGGCAGGCACGGCATCACGCCCGAGCAAGTCGGCAATGTCCACTTCCTGAATGTCATCAACCTTCACCCGGCCACTGGCAAGGTCCATGAAACCCGGCACGCTGCGTACATGCAGCGGAAATCCTTCCAACAGGCCAAGAATCTCGCGACGCCGGGCACGATTGGACGACGGAATGGCCAACAGAATTTCCTGGGCCCCGGTGGTATCGATCATCTGTTGAATGTGCTTGGGCTTGAACACCTGGAGGCCAGAGATGACGCGATCGGAAATGCTGCTGTCGTCATCGATAAACGCCACCGGACGCATGACCCGCCCCATGCGAAGCGCCGCCACCAGTTGATTGCCGGCAGCACCTGCGCCGTAGATTGCAACCTTGGTCAGGCCATCATCGCGACTGGTAAACGGTACATGCTGGGCTGCTGCAAACCAATCACCCAGAAAGTACTGACGCATGGCTAGGCGCAAACCACCAATCATGATCAGGCTGAGCCACCAGTAGTTGAACACGATAGAGCGTGGCACCACATTTTCGTGGTTGCTGTACCAATAGACGACAACCCCCAAGATCAACGCCGACAGGCTGACCGCCTTGATGATAGCGATGAGCGCATCGTTACCGAAGTACCGCATTACGGCGCGGTACATGCCAAAACGGATAAACAGCGGGATCGAAACAATTGGCGCGCTGATGAACAGCCATGAATGCAACACGATGGGATTGACCAATTCATCGATCCCCAGACGAACAACAAACGCCATCCAGAGGGCGAGCCAGACCAGTACGATGTCGGCGATGACCTGGAGGATGCGCTTTTGCCTGCGTGGGAGGTTCAGCAGGAATGTTCGTAATTTATCCATGTTTTTCTGACGACCTTACTACTCACAATTAAATTAAAACTTTCAACGACCAACGTATATCTGGTGCTTCTGCGAACGACAAGCCGTTCAGATTACAACTAGAGCTTGTCGTTCCATCCAAGACGCTCCCTGATCATACAGGTTACGCCCGGATAGAAGAAAAAAGCAGTCAATACCGCCCTTATCCAGACATCTACTCAGGCATACCTGCCTTGTATTTTACTGCCAACAACAGCAGCGGCACATAAGCGATTACTACGCCCAGAGCACCATCCAGCCCCAGTAACGTAACGCAGAGAGCCAGAGGGAAAAGCCAGACAACGTTGATAACACCAATCGACACCGTTACAGGGAGGTGCTTTCCAAACTGGCGAGAGGCAAATTGGTACGCATGGCTACGATGGGCCTCATAGACCTTGTCCCCACGGGTCAGCCGCCGTCCCAAGGTGAAGGTAGCGTCTACTATAAAAACTCCCAGCATGATCAACCAAGCGAAAAAAAACTCACTGCCGACCCAAGCTGCCTGTATCGAAAAGCCACCTAGGACAATGCCGAGAAACCCACTCCCCGCATCCCCCATGAAAATTCGAGCAGGTGGGAAGTTCCAATATAAGAATCCTGCAACTGCCATGACCAGTAAAAGAGGCGCCCATATCAATGCCTCATGACCACTAAAAAAATAAATAAGCGACAAGCCAACGCATGCACAAATAGCCTCCAGACTAGCGATGCCATCTATCCCGTCCATGAAATTATAAAGATTCAACATCCAAACTAAGTAAAGTACACCAAGCAAATTACCAAACAATCCAAGACTAAGAGAAAAGCCAAAAACCGTGATTGGGGGCAACCCTTGCATCCAATAAAGTACCCACACGGCGGCAATAAAATGCCCCAACAGCCTCCAACGCGCGGCTATATGACCGTGATCGTCCATAAAGCCAATCACCGCGATCAGTAGGCCTGATCCCAAGAGCGCGACGCTCTCAGCAATCGACACCAGTTGCAAGAGTGACAGTATGAACAGCGAGAGTGCGAACGTAAGTACAATTGCTACTCCCCCTCCTCGGGGCGTTGGTACCGTATGAGAGCTACGTGCATTAGGAACATCAATAATGCTACGACGCAGCGCGTATTGACGCAGCGCAGCTGTCAGTAACAGGGACACAAGCGCGACAAAGGGAAAGATGTACCAATACGTCATTGAGTTTGCTCACCAAGGTAATGTTGCGCGGTTGCGTCGAGACCCTCGTCAAGGGTGACGATTGGCGCCCAGCCCAATAGTTGCTGGCATTTTGTAATATCCACTTGCAGCGAACCACACAGTCGCTGGGAGAGAGCCTTACGCCCCAATATCGTCGCTCCTAGCACCAACAACCACTCAGGAACCGGGATGAGCCTAGCAGGTGAACCCATAGATTTGCCTAAACGAATTAACAATTGAGTGGTGGATACATCCTCACCATCGCTGATCAAAAACGTCTGGTGGGCAGCAGCAGGATGGGACACGCAGGTCAAGATAAAACTGACCAGATTATCTAACGCCACAAGACTTCGTTGGTTAGTAATAGCACCAAATGGCAATGGAACGCCCTTTTTCAACCACTTCATCATATTCGCAAAATTGGCCTTGACGCCCGGACCGTAAACCAGCACTGGACGAACAATGACCACTTCAAGACCTGTTTGCGCGGCAAGCTCTCTAAGTGCATCCTCGGCCTCCATTTTAGAGACACCATACGGATCAACGGGTGAAGGAATATCGGTTTCACTGTATGGCCTGCCGAGAGCGGTTTGCTCACCATTGACCTTTACAGAGCTGACGAAGACAAAACGCTTCACCCCTGCGGCGACAGCGCTACGGGCCAATTGCAACGTGTAGCCTACATTGACTCTGCGAAACGCTTCGAGAGGATCAGATTCCGTATCATTCATAACATGCACACGTGATGCTAGATGAACAACAACGTCAACACCCTGCAGCGCCGGGCCCTCTACTGTCACTGCAGAGAAATCGGGGAGTACCGCGTAATCAACACCTGTGACCAAAACGTCGGGCATACGGCGGACAAGAGCGCGTACGTTGTAATCTGAATGGCCCTGTAAGTGTTGGATCAGTTGACGCCCGACGAAGCCACTACTACCGGTGATCAATAACTGGGTTTTCATTTCTTCTGCCTCAACACCACCAACACCAAACACAATCCACTGAACACCAGTTTATCTCGGGGGCGTCTGCGACACTTAGACGCATTGGCCGCCAGACAGAGCAGCCCCCAGCGCCCCAGTCCAATCCAGCGTCGCACAAAAGGGTCGTTCACCACTCCGACCATGCTGGCAATCAGCGCGGCCTGATTTAGCCACCAGCCATCAAAAACCTGAGACAACCGTTTTTTAAATGCTTTGGCACCACTATTAACACCGACCTGATTACCTCCATGCTGGCGATAACGCATGTAAGGCTGGGCATCAATCACCCATTTAAAGCCACATGAACGACTGTAAGCGTAACAATACCAGTCATGCAGGGTGACATTTTGCACCTGCCCAAAGCGACTATTGATATCTCGTTGAAGCTGAGCAAACAGAGGCAGAGAAAAGACATACGTACATCCGGGCCCGGCCGCTTCGAACAAATGATCATATGCTACCTGTGGCTGCGACTTCACGATGATCGACTCACGACCATCAGGCCAAAACGCTGTGACATTCCCAGAGTAACCGTCAGAATCTTTCTCAAGCATGAACTTGGTCGCACTGATTAGCTTGTTTGGCAACCAAATATCATCCTGATCAGCGAATGAAAAGTAATCAAAATCATCAGTTGGCGCTTCGTTGATCAAACGAAAGAAATTTCGGGCCGCGCCCCCAAATCTCTCTCCGTGGGCCAGGCATTTGACCCTCGAATCACGAAGACACAACTGGTCGACCCAACTCTCGGTGCCATCATCAGAGCGATCTACACTGATCAGTAATGAAACAGAGACCGCCTCCTGCCCCAGGATCGAATCGACCTGTTCAGAGATCCAACGCATACCGTTATAAGCTGCGAGTAAAACCAAGATCCGTGGTTGCATAACTCTCTACCTTTAATACCTAACCCACGTACAGGCACGAGGGAACTCAATCACAGTTGAATATTATCGCAGCGGGCCCAGTTTTTTCTGCCAACCATGGAGCGCCCCACGCAACATCATCTTCAAAGACTGGATTTTGTTTTTGTCGATCAATAGGTTCGCAAAGAAACGCAAGACCAATGCCAATAATAGGCGCTTTTTCCAGCAGGTGGGCGTATGGCTCATCCGGCACACCGCAACTGTGGCACGAAAGAAGAAGTATCGGCGCACCGGGGAGTATCGAAGAAAACTCAAGCCAAAAACCTTGACTGGTGGTGCATCGGACAAAGCATGCCCCATCTCTACGTTCAGGCAACCATAAAGCGTATACCCTTGATCTCTAACCCGAAAACACCACTCAGAGTCGGTAAAATCTACAAACAGACCTTCGTTGTATTGGTCACCTTCAATCCAGGCTTGTGTACTGATGTACATCCCTGAAGTAATCAAAATATCAACCTTTACTAAACCATGCTCATCGTCAGAATGGAACACTGGCTTAATAACGTTATTAGTAGATTGGTAAAATGGAAAGTTAATCCTCTTTCCGTCCCGACGATCAAAAAAAGCCGGACTGACGGCAATGCAACGTGAGTCTTTTAATTTGGCTTGAGCCATTGCCGCGCCTAGGTTCGCAATCAACTCAGGTTCAGCGTGACTGTCCTGGTCAAAAGTAACTACATAGTCCATACCAGCATTAACCGCTAACTCGAAGCCCTTATTTAACGCTGCCCCAAGGCCCTTATTCCCCTCCATATCCATATAAACGAGGGACTGCCGCTCGCTGGGGGCGCCCATCAGCACTTTCGATGCGCCTCCATTATCGAGAAAAATCAACATATCCACTTGCGAACCAAGCGAAATTAGCAGCTTGTCCAGGACGTCTATTTCCGGCATATAGCCGACTACTACCGCAGCAACTTTAGCCACTTCCACCTCTAACATACAACTCATTTATAGCTAAAATAGGAGGTCGACTCCTTAGCCAGCCCATGAAATCGCGTCCAAGTTGATTAGAGGACTTTCCCCTAAATAACTGATATTCGTAAAAACGTAGCCCAACGCAAAAACGGTCAATAACTTATAAAGCCAACTGAATCGCAGATGCGCAAGGGATAAAGCCAACAAGGCAAAAAAGAGTGAAATATCCGCAACCCTGATAGCAGCAGCCGGCATTCTCCCCATTGCTAGATAAAACGACAATAAAGCCAATGAATAATATGCAAGACTCTTCGCCAAAGGCTGTTTGCAAAACTGAATATAGACAAATGTGAATACTATAAATAAGTTTTTCAAAGAAAGTGGATTAAAATCTTCTTGGTATACATCAGCTGCATACTGGTGATAATAGGGCGCATACTCAAGCCCTAAAAAAACCACCAAAGCTATTCCTATAACAATAGGATACTTCAAGGATCCGAAAAACCGTTGAACAACCCACAGTACGACAACCAAAAAACTAACGTTATGTAAAAGCACAGAAAATAAAAAGTAGAAAATCGAACTAATTTTTCGATTTTCAAGAAGAGCCAAGGTAACCACAGCTACTGCTGCCGCATTGCGAACCTGCGTAAGCTCCCAGACAGGAAAAAAAACAAGAAAGTAAACCAATCCAAAAAATAACCCTTCACGCACACGATGATGACTTCCTACCCTTTGGAAAAACTTAAATTTTGCATATAATGCAATAAAGGCATATATATAAAGCACCCCAACAAAACCAATTCCAACGCAATCAAAAAAAAGTGAAATTAGTTGATAGCCAATTTCAACCCTAGGCGGATCACCCTCAAGGATACGGTCGTAGTACTCTAAGTAGGTCTGATAATCGTAGTCCAAACCCATGGGGCGCAATGCAATCAACAATGAGGCCGTTGCAACAAAAAAAAACGCAACAATAGCACCTGGAGTTGCCCTCCTCCAGCGCCCCCCAAAATAAAATCGATGCCCCGACTCATTGAGTGATAGTTTCAACCGAAAACTCTCCGCATCAACTTGCTTGAAAACCGCAAAAAAAATCCGAAAATGTAGGAGATAAGATAATATACAAAATATACCTTAGCACCGATTGAAACCCCCTTAAAGAGACCGAGGCCATCGGCAGTACGACCTAATCGAACAGCCCCTAAAAAATGCATTGCAAGCACTTTCCCCAGAGCCCTCGAATAAAGTCCAGCAGGCGCCAAAAAGCCCAACATTTGGTTGATTATAAAAAACTGCCGAGATATATTTTTATGGACATTAGCATCATGCTGCCTGTACTTTACTACTACTTGCTTCGACGCATACAAAAAATCCCGATTCAGTAGAGGGAACTTAGTAAACATTTTTATAAACATTGAGTAATCGTCTAAAATAATACGCCGATCCCATCCACCTACTTCATTTAAACCAGCACGTCTAAAGACAGTTGATTGTAGGAGAATGGGCTGGGGATAATTCAAGTACAGTGCATTTACCCGCGAAGAAGCGCTCATAGAAAAAAATTCTTCATGCAACTTATTATAAACAGGTTTTTTTACTTCAGGGAAGTCGCTAGTAAAGCTCACTCCAGCACCAATGCAAAACATAGCAGAGGGCTGATTTTTCAGCTGTTGGACACATGCCACAACCCCCTCAGAACAAAGAATATCATCTGAGGCGACAAAGTAAACGAATTCAGTGTTCGCCATTTCAAGTCCAAGATTCAAAGACGAAACAACACCGCCATTTTTTTTAACCAAAAAATCAACATTTTTAGGACTTTTTTCTTGAATAAACTGCTCGATTTTTAGTTTGGTTGAGTCAGTGGACCCATCATCAATAATGATAATTTTTGTTCCCGGCAGATCAACCGAACAGGCGGCCTCAAGCCCCTCAATGATATATTTTTCATGATTATAGGCAGGAATAATAATAGTCAACATCTAATACACCTTATTTAACTACAGAGGACGAAGTGCTGCTCATTTTTCTAAAATAGACTGCCACGCATGTGATCATAACAACCCAATAAAGTGCATAATTCACTGCATAAGCTAATACCACACCTTCCAAGCCTATTTGACGCACAAAACACCAAGAAAATAATACATAAGACGCAGAAAAAACAACCTCAGTAACTATGTAGGTCTTATACATCGCCTTACCCAAAAGTAAATAAGCAAGAATCCAACTACCAATTTTCAACGCGTCACCTACCATTTGCCAAGCAAATAGCTCACGCACCGGAGAAAAATCTATTGTGAACAATAAAAAAATTATCACGTCGCGCGAAAAATACATGGCGACACCTGCAAAAATAGCAACAGGAAGAATAATTTTGTAGCCTTGCTTTATTTCGAAAATCAACTCTTTCTTAGTGGTAATTTCCGACAGACGAGGTAAATAGTAAATACTCAGAGTAGTGGTCACCAATAGAAGATAGGCTGCGCTGAGTCTAAGCATCGCCTCCCAATATCCTGCCGCATCCCAGCCAAGCGTTGAAACAATATCATTCCGAATAAGCATCGTGCTAATGGGCATGCAAATAGCAGAGGTCAGTGCCATAGCAGTGAACTTCACCAAATTCAATGCAACCTTTCGATCGATAACACCAAAAAACAATCGAACTTTAAACCATACAGTTTTACGACAGAGTAAAAACGTGACCAAAAAACTCAACGATTGATATATCGCGAGAGCAGCAAGCGCACCATATAGCCCAAAGTAGATTGCCATTACAGAGGTAACCACTAATGAAAAAAGACTCCCCCCTATATTCGCAAATACATAGAGAACAATCTCTTTGCGACCATTCAACACTGCAAGCAACAAGGTATTGAAGCTAAAAAATATCAATGTAGCAGCAAAGCAAAGAAACACACCAGAGAACTCTGCATCCCCCAGAACCAACAACGCTAACTCATTACTAAATAACGCTATTAACAACGAAGCAATCGTTGCACCAACCAAAACAATAGTACCCGAGGTTCTCCACAGAGAATGTAGCCGGCGCTCATCTCCGGCATATTCTGCTGTATATTTAGTCACCCCATTATTAATGGCACCACTGGCAAATGTAGTCAGCATCTGCACGACATTTTGAAACTGGCCGATTGCTGCATAACCGCTTGGCCCGACGTAAACGGCCAACAATTTGTTCAACCCCAGTAAGGTCAACATTTTTATAGCAACGGCAATGCCATTCAAAAGACTGGTTTTAACAAGATTCATCAATATCGACCGAAACTATTGCAAGCCGAGACAATAGCCTGCGCCTCCACCATCGACAAGGTAGGGCCGATTGGCAAACTTAATATACATTGGTGTATACGCTCCGCAGCCGGATACGATTTTCCTGCAAGTTCTAAATATGCTTGTTGCTGATGAGGAGGGATTGGATAATGAATCAATGTTTGTATACCATGGTCCGACAAATGCTTCTGAAGCTCATCTCGCTGCTCGCACAATACCGTATATACATGCCAGACATGACTGGGGTTGCTTGACGCATCAAAATCTAACGTGACCGGCAAAGTAATGAGGGGGTTTATTATTGTCGTAGTATACAGCTGTGCGATCTCACGACGATAAGCGGTTTGCGCATCCAAATACTTAAGCTTAACCGATAGGCAAGCCGCTTGGATTTCATCAAGCCGACTATTCACACCGCGATAAGTATTCTTGTACTTTTCATACGATCCATAATTACCCAGTGCTCGAATTGTAGCGGCCAATTCATCATCATTGGTTGTCACGGCACCAGCATCACCTAGCGCACCAAGATTTTTTCCTGGATAGAAACTGAACCCCGATGCATCCCCCCAACTGCCAGCCTTTTTCCCATCAATATGGGCACCATGAGCCTGAGCAGAATCTTCCAGCACCAATAGGCTGTGTCGTTTAGCAATATCCACAATCTTAGGCATATCAGCCATTCGACCATAAAGATGAACAGGAAGAATTGCCTTGGTCTTCTTCGTGATAGCAGATTCAATTTTAGCTGGACAGAGATTCCGCGTGCCAGGGTCAGGCTCTACCAGTACAGGGACCAACCCATTCTCAGAAATGGCCAGAACACTTGCAATGTAAGTGTTGGAAGGAACAATAACTTCATCCCCTTCGCTCATGCAACCCAGCTCTTTCCACGCTCTGATAACCAATATCAAAGCGTCAAGGCCGTTAGCCACACCAATGCAATGTCGAGTGCCACAATAAGCCGCAAATTCGCGTTCAAAAATCTGGAGTTCCGTTCCGCCGATATACCAACCAGAGTCAACAACACGAGTACAAGCAGCAATCAACTCATCGCGGCAAAGGTTGTTTATATCTTTCAACTCTAAAAATTTTATCATTTAAAACTACCTGATCATTCCGGCCAAACAACAGACTAAAATCAACCTACCACGTTAGTGCGTAACCGTCATACACCCCATGACAACTGACAGAATATCAATACGATTTGGCCAGCGACTTAAAGTCAGAATAACTACGAATATAGTCTTGCTCATCGTAAAGCTCACTCGCCAAGACAAGCAGGACGCAATCCGGGCTGAAATGATGCATTTCACGCCAAATCATCTTTCTGATGAGAATCGCCTTGACAGGTGAATCCAGCCAAACCTCCTCCTGGCTAATCCCATCATCCAACTTCATAAGGCATCGGCCCGATATACAGACCGCAACCTGCATCAATTCCTTATGAGCATGAAAACCACGAGCAACGTCTTCCCGGGTTTGGGTAAGGTAATAAACACGTTTGATATCAAAAGGAATATTCTTGTTGTTCTCTAAGGCGATCAGTTGACCCCGCTCATCACCTCTCGACTCGATATCCAAAATTTCGATCAAACTCATTGCTGCGCCTCCAAAAACGCATCCAACCCAGGCGCACTATCGTCTTTTTCACTGACGAGGTAATCCCCAACATCAGGCCAATCAATGTTCAGTGCCGGGTCACTCCAATGAAGCGCGCCCTCCGACTCCTTAGCGTAGTAATCAGTGGTTTTGTACAGAAAATGAGTGTCGTCTTCTAGCGCGATAAAGCCATGCGCGAACCCTTCTGGGATCCAGAGCATATGGTTGTTGGTCGTATTCAGGTGCACACCGACCCATTTCAAATACGTGCTGGACTCAGGCCGAATATCCACCGCCACATCAAACGCAGCACCGCGTACCACACGCACCAGCTTGCCCTGGGCATGTGGTGCGCGCTGAAAGTGCAGCCCCCTTAGCACACCCTTTGCCGAGCAGGAATGATTGTCCTGGACAAACGCTCGCGGAATGGGCAGCTCGAGTTCTTTAAGTGCTGTATGAAACCGCGCCTCGTTAAAACTTTCCATAAACCAGCCACGATCATCGCCAAAAATCTTTGGCTCAATGATTACAACGTCAGGAATAGCAGTCTGAATCAGTTTCATGCCTTTGAGGCCTCTTCCAGAAGTTTCTGCAAGTACTGGCCATAGCCTGTCTTCTTCAATTTTTCCGCCTGGATACCCAGTTGCTTCGGAGTAATCCAGCCTTTGTGGAAGGCAATTTCTTCCAGGCACGCGACTTTCAGACCCTGACGGTGCTCAATGGTATGGACGAAATGGCTCGCCTCCAGGAGCGACTCGTGAGTACCAGTGTCCAGCCAGGCAAAACCACGGCCCAGCATCTCGACAGTTAATGACTTGTCGTCCAGATAGGCGCGGTTGACGTCAGTGATTTCAAGCTCGCCACGCGGTGATGGCTTGATGTTCTTGGCAATATCCACCACTCGGTTGTCGTAGAAGTACAAGCCTGTTACTGCGTAGTTAGACTTCGGCTTCGCTGGTTTTTCTTCGATGCTCAATGCCCGACCAGTGGCGTCGAACTCAACAACACCAAAACGCTCAGGATCTGATACGTGATAGCCAAAGACTGTCGCACCGGATGTCTGGGACATCGCGGAGCGCAAGTTATCGGAAAAGTGCTGGCCGTAGAAAATATTGTCACCAAGGATCAGGCAGCAAGGATCGTCACCAATAAACTCCTCGCCAATCAGGAAGGCCTGGGCCAAACCGTCCGGGCTGGGTTGCTCGGCATAGCTGAGCTGAATGCCGTACTGGCTGCCGTCTCCCAGGAGCTTTTTAAAGCAAGGCAGATCTTCAGGGGTAGAGATGATCAAAATTTCGCGCATGCCAGCCAGCATCAACACCGACAGCGGATAAAAAATCATCGGCTTGTCGAAAATAGGCAACATTTGCTTGGATACACCCAGTGTCAGCGGGTGCAGACGCGTCCCAGAGCCGCCAGCGAGGATGATGCCTTTGCGTTTGATGTCCGTCATTTCTGTAAAACTTCCTTAAATATCTGCATTACACCAGGCCAACACATGGGTAGGCGGGTGAAAAATAGCGCGTAGCTTCTCGGTATTGAGCCGCAATTTCAATGCCTGCGGCTAGCAATCCAGAGTCGCCAATATGAAAATTTAATCTTTTTGGGGTGGAGCCCTCACCTTCTGCTATCTCCTGCGCGACATAGATACCACTCTATGCCGGAAAATGACCACACAGGCTGGGCTGATCGACTCGCGTGATTATGATCCATCCGCCGCAGGTCGCTGCCGTTTTTTTACATGAATAAAACCCGCCGGTAAGGAAAACGGCCCAACAAATGCCAGCCACACCGGTTGACTCCAGGTATCACGCGAGACGTGAAGCCTAGAACCACTTGTCCCGATGCGCTATAGACAACAAGTTGCAGGCTAGTTTCCATATAAAATCAAATCCCGCATTGCCTGGGAGCACAATGCGGATCGCGCGGTCATCTATAACGGCTTGTTCAAACCTGCATCGCTACCTACCATGGTCGGCGAGCCGGGTTGTACGGATAGCACTACCGACTGCGGTTGAGGCTGACGGGTTTTGACGAGATGGCGAATCGCGACAATAAAAGCGCCGATAAAGCCACCCAGAACCATGCCAAGCAGGATAATCAACACCTTCCGGGGCTTGACCGGACGTAAAGGCTCCAACGCCTGCTTATCGATAGTCACCAGCTTCAGCCGGCTCATATCAATGCTCAGGTTACGCAAACGGGCCTCTTCAGCACGTACCGGCTGGACACCAGCCAGGAACAGGTCCTCGTTTTCACGACGATTCAGCACTTCAATCTCACGGTTGGACTGGAGCAATTGCAGCTCTTTGGCAATCTGAGCGATGCGTCCTTCGGTAAAATCATCAGACTTGCGCTGCATCAACGCAGTGCGTTCTGCCTCAAGCGCCTCGACCCCCATGAAGTACAAAGGGATTTGCTGATTATTTATTTCAGTACGCATCACGCTGGATGAGCCGCTACGGTCTGACTCCCCCAGAGCCGAAGGCGTGCTAGGTTTTCTGATCCCCAGGGACTTGGCGATTCCGATGGCTTCGTTCAACTGTGCCACTCGGTCGGTGCGCCCAGTCTTCAGCTGTGCTCGCAACGCCTTGAGCTCATCCTGCAACTGCGCACGGCGCAAGCTATCCGTTTCTCGCAGCGATGCGATCCGCGCCTCTTTATCAACCTCATAGCTGGAGCGGGCAGCATCAATCTTGCCTTTGAGTTCGTTCAATCGGTTTTTTACGATAACGTCCAGATCCGCCGCAATCTGCTCACGCTCTGTGGCAATCGCGTAATCAATGAAACCGTTGAGAATAGCAACGCCATCCACACCTTTCGGGTAACTCATCTCAAGCTTGATATAGGCACTCAGAGAGTTGGCTTTCTTCGGGTCGGGCAGAATGAGTTCAATAGAGTTGCGGTTGAACTCTTCAAAACTCTGCTCCAAGGTCCTGCCAGGCTGCTCAAATGCCTTGAATAGCTTCTGGTTTGAACGGAAAAAACCTAAGCGGGTATCGTAGGACTCCAATGAGGCGCCCACTCTGATAAGCGCATCACCAGGAGGAAGTGTATAAATCTCGGAGCGATTCAAAGCATCCAGCTCGTTGATTGCGGCCGGACGCAATACACTGCTGACTTCATACTGAGGAGGCGTGAGGAACGCATAGATCGCAGCAATCAGCCCGGCGCTTGCGGTAGCAGCCATGACTAACTTTTTCTGCTTCCAGATAGCCTGAAAAAGCGCAACGAGATCAATCTCGTTGGACGAAGGAATCGGGGGCGCGCGGAAGCTACTACTCACAACAAAAACCTGCCTTCAAAGAGAAACTGCGGGCTCGTTATGCAGACGATTTTGTGGTTTTTTTATATTTATAAGGGTCGGCCAAAACGCCCGGCGTCGCTGCCAGGCTCTGGACACACAAAATGACTGGAATCGAGAACAGGTTGCATTTTGCCATCTCGCTGTAACATTGCAAGACTTGACATGTCTATCAGGTAATTCCTAATTATCGAAGAGATTGCAGGGAAAATGATTCAGACAAGTCCTAAAGTCACTATTTCCTGAGGACAGAGAAGCGCTTTGTACCTCCCAACCAGGGGAGCAAACGTCAAAAGGAGGGCTTAAACCTGTAACACAGGCGACAAACGGTCTACCCCACCAGATCAGCCCTACACTACGGGTTTCTGGCGCCTCTTGCGCTGGGCCAGCAACCCCAGGAGCGGCCCCACCAACATCCCGACAATCAACGCCAATGTCACAAACACCGAGATCGGCAGCTGTGGTGTAGACCACCCCAAGAACGCCAGGGCGACGTCTTGCTGGTTTTCCAGTACGAAGGCCAGGATCGCCAAGGCGACGATCAGCACAATCAGTACCAGGGCGACGCGCTTAACACCGCGCATAAACTTCTCCTATCCCAAAAAAACTCAGACGCCGTCTTCTTCATCTTCGTTCACTCGATCCCGCAATTCCTTGCCCGGCTTGAAATGGGGCACGAATTTGCCGTCGAGGCTGACGGACTGGCCGGTTTTTGGGTTACGGCCCACGCGTGGGGCGCGGTAGTGCAGCGAGAAGCTGCCAAAGCCGCGGATTTCTATTCGATCACCAGTGGCCAGGCACTGGGACATTTGCTCAAGCATGGTCTTGATGGCCAGCTCCACATCCTTGGATGAGAGCAGCCCTTGATGGGTGACAATTCGTTCGATCAACTCCGACTTCGTCATATTTTTCCCTTCTTTTTCAAGCAGCTAGGAAAAGCGCTCCGAAGGTTTTAGCATGACCAGATGAATTTGAACAGCCTGTAGCTTGACTTATCTTGCACAAATCATGGCAACCCTCACATGACCCGCGAGAACAGTAGCTCGGCCCCGTGAGCGCACAGGAGACGTTTTACCCATAAAGCGCTGGCAGTGCCGAAACCAGCAACCCGCCGCCCGCACGCAGCCTCAGGGCAGCCCTGCCCCATACCCCCATCACCCCCATGGGCAAAACCCAAATTCCAGACACAAAAAAGGGCGACCGAAGTCGCCCTTTTTCTATGGTCTGACAGAACTTAGTTCTGTTTTTCCATTTGTGCACGCAACAGGTCGCCCAGAGTGGTCGGACCCGAAGCAATGTCAGAGGTCGCTGGCTTGTCGCGCAGGCTCTGGATTGCTTCTTTCTCTTCGATCTCGTCCTTGGACTTGATGGAGAGTTGGATTACGCGGCTCTTGCGGTCAACGCTGATGATCTTGGCTTCTACTTCCTGGCCTTCTTTCAGAACGTTACGCGCGTCTTCAACGCGATCACGGCTGATTTCGGAGGCTTTCAGAGTCGCTTCGATATCGTCACCCAAAGTGATGATGGCGCCTTTAGCGTCAACTTCCTTCACGATGCCTTTAACGATTGCACCCTTGTCGTTCTCTTGAACGTACTCGGAGAACGGATCGCTTTCCAGTTGCTTGATACCCAGGGAGATGCGCTCGCGCTCTGGGTCAACCGACAGGATAACGGTGTCCAGCTCGTCGCCCTTCTTGAAACGACGAACAGCTTCTTCGCCCACTTCGTTCCAGGAGATGTCGGACAGGTGAACCAGGCCGTCGATGCCGCCGTCCAGACCAATGAAGATACCGAAATCGGTGATCGACTTGATGGTGCCGGAGATTTTATCGCCCTTGTTGAACTGGCCAGAGAAATCTTCCCATGGGTTAGATTTGCACTGCTTGATGCCCAGGGAGATACGACGACGCTCTTCGTCGATGTCCAGAACCATAACTTCCACTTCGTCGCCGACTTGTACGACTTTCGAAGGGTGGATGTTCTTGTTGGTCCAGTCCATTTCGGAAACGTGTACCAGGCCTTCCACGCCTTCTTCCAGCTCTGCGAAGCAGCCGTAGTCGGTCAGGTTGGTAACACGCGCGGTAACGCGAGTGCTTTCTGGGTAACGGGCTTTGATAGCAACCCATGGATCTTCACCCAGTTGCTTCAGGCCCAGGGAAACACGGTTGCGCTCGCGATCGTATTTCAGAACCTTGACATCGATCTCATCGCCAACGTTGACGATTTCGGAAGGATGCTTGATACGCTTCCAAGCCATGTCGGTAATGTGCAGCAGGCCATCGACGCCACCCAGATCGACGAATGCGCCGTAATCGGTGAGGTTCTTGACGATACCTTTGACTTGTTGGCCTTCCTGCAGGGATTCCAGCAGAGCTTCACGCTCGGCGGAGTTCTCTGCTTCCAGGACGCTGCGACGGGAAACGACAACGTTGTTGCGCTTCTGGTCGAGCTTGATGACCTTGAACTCGAGCTCTTTGCCTTCCAGGTGCGTGGTGTCGCGCACTGGACGAACGTCGACCAAAGAACCTGGCAGGAACGCACGGATGCCGTTAACGTCGACAGTGAAGCCGCCTTTAACCTTACCGTTGATAACGCCCTTGACCACTTCTTCAGCTGCGAAGGCTGCTTCCAGAACAATCCAGCATTCAGCGCGCTTGGCTTTTTCACGGGAGAGCTTGGTTTCACCGAAGCCGTCTTCAACCGAGTCCAGAGCAACGTGAACTTCGTCACCGACATTGATAGTCAGGTCGCCAGCGTCGTTGTAGAACTGCTCAAGCGGGATGAGTGCTTCAGACTTCAGACCAGCGTGAACGGTTACCCAGCGAGCTTGGTAATCGATATCAACGATAACACCGGTGATGATGGAGCCAGCCTGAAGGTTCAGGGTTTTTAGGCTTTCTTCAAAGAGTTCCGCAAAGCTTTCGCTCATTTTAATTCCTGTTGATAAGGGCGAAGAATACGCCCATCTGCCACACCCCAGACGGTGTGGGTTACGTTCATATAAGAGAAGAAGCGCAGGTCTAGGACTGGTCCCCTGCACTGCCTCTGAGTCATCCGGCGATATCGCGCAGGGCGATTTCACTCAAGATGCGTTCCAGCACCTGCTCGATGGACAATTCCGTGGAATCCAGCTGTATGGCGTCAGCCGCCGGTTTGAGCGGGGCTACCGCACGCTGGGTGTCACGCTCATCGCGCGCACGAATCTCATCTAGCAGACTCGACAGACTAACACCATCCACCTTGCCCTTCAACTGCAAGTAACGGCGGCGCGCCCGCTCCTCGGCACTGGCCGTCAGGAAAATCTTCAACGGCGCCTCGGGAAACACCACAGTGCCCATGTCGCGGCCATCGGCCACCAGGCCCGGCGGCTCCTGGAACGCCCGCTGGCGCTGCAGCAAGGCATCACGCACCGCCGGCAATGCGGCAACCTGGGACGCCCAGGAGCCGACCTGCTCGTTACGCAGGTCATCGGTCACGTCATCGCCTTCGAGGATGATGCGCAGCGAGTGACCTTCGGTCGCGCCGACGAACTGCACGTCAAGGTGCGCCGCCAGCAGCACCAGCGAGGCTTCATTGGTCAGGTCGACGCCATGATTACGCGCCGCAAAAGCCAGCAGGCGATACAACGCCCCGGAATCCAGCAGGCACCAACCCAGGCGCTTGGCCAACAGGCCCGCGACAGTGCCTTTGCCAGAACCGCTTGGCCCGTCGATGGTAATCACCGGTGCTTTGATATTCACAATTGAGCCTCTTGGGCAACACGCATGCCGACTTGGGCACACAGTGTAAGAAAATTCGGAAAAGATGTAGCTACGTTGGCACAGTCATGGATACGAATCGGCGCAGTGGCACGCAGGGCCGCGACGCTGAACGCCATGGCGATCCGATGATCACCGTGGGCATGCACCTCACCACCGGCCATGCCGCCGCCGTCAATAATAATCCCATCAGGCGTCGGCACACACTTCACACCCAACGCCAGCAGACCGTCGGCCATGACCTGGATGCGGTCAGACTCCTTGACCCGCAATTCTTCGGCGCCACGCAATACCGTGCGCCCTTCGGCGCAGGCGGCAGCGACAAACAGCACCGGGAATTCGTCGATCGCCAGGGGCACCAGGGCCTCGGGAATCTCGATGCCCTTGAGCGGCGCCGCGCGCACACGCAGGTCTGCAACCGGCTCGCCACCCACTTCACGAGGGTTCTCCAGGATGATATCCGCCCCCATCAGGCGCAGGATATCGATCACCCCGGTACGGGTCGGATTGATCCCTACATGTTCCAGCAACAACTCGGAACCCTCGGCGATCGAGGCCGCCACCAGAAAGAATGCCGAGGAGGAGATATCACCCGGCACTTCGATACGGGTAGCCACCAGCCCATGACCCGACTCAACCGTCGCCGTCGCCCCATTGACCTGCACCGGGCAACCAAAACCGCGCAGCATCCGCTCGGTATGGTCACGGGTAGGCGCAGGCTCGGTCACGGCCGTCCGACCTTCGGCGTATAGGCCAGCCAACAACAGGCTGGATTTGACCTGGGCACTGGCCATCGGCAACGTGTAGTCCACCCCCTTGAGCGCCTGCCCGCCACGAATGGTCAGGGGCGGCCGCCCTTCGGGGCCGGTCTCGATCAGCGCCCCCATCGCCCGCAACGGCTTGGCCACGCGATTCATCGGGCGCTTGGACAACGAAGCATCACCGGTCAGGACGCTGTCAAAACGCTGCGCCGCCAGCAAACCCGACAACAGGCGCATGGACGTGCCCGAATTGCCGAGATAGATCGGGCCCGGCGCCGGCTTCAAGCCATGCAGGCCGACACCATGGATGGTCACCCGCCCATGGTGCGGGCCTTCGATCACCACGCCCATGTCGCGGAACGCCTGCAGGGTCGCCAAGGCATCTTCACCTTCGAGAAACCCTTCGACTTCGGTAATACCGTCCGCCAGCGACCCGAGCATGATCGAGCGATGGGAAATGGACTTGTCGCCCGGCACCCGCACCCTGCCGCTCAGGCAACCGCCCGGGCTGGCCGTAAAGACCACATCATCCGTGCTTGCGGCGGCTTCCATATAGGCCCGGCGCGCGAGGATCTTGCTGAAATGCTCGCGCGCTACCCGCGCCCGGGTAAAGACGCCCAGCAACTGGTGGCCATCCCCCGCATCGACCGCGTCGCGCAAGGCATCCAGGTCACTGCGGAAGGTGTCCAGGGTGCGCAGCACCGCCTCGCGGTTGGCGAGAAAAATGTCGTGCCACATTACCGGGTCGCTCCCGGCAATCCGCGTGAAATCGCGAAAACCGCCGGCGGCGTAACGGAAAATCTCCAGGTTTTCGTTGCGCTTGGCCAGGGAGTCGACCAGGCCAAAGGCCAGCAGATGCGGCAAATGGCTGGTCGCCGCCAGCACTTCATCATGGCGCTCGACCTGCATATGCTCCACATCCGCGCCCAGCTCGCGCCACAGGCGGTCCACCACGGCCAAGGCCGCCGGGTCGGTTTCTGCCAGCGGCGTGAGGATCACCTTGTGTCGACGGAACAGCTGGGAATTGGACGCCTCCACCCCACTCTGCTCGGAGCCGGCAATCGGGTGCCCTGGCACGAAGCGCGGCGGCATGCCGCCAAACGCCAGGCGCGCCGCGCGCACTACATTGCCCTTGGCGCTGCCGACATCCGTGAGGATCGCCTGGCCCAGGTCCATGCCAGCCAACAGCGCCAGCAGCTTTTCCATGGCCAGGATCGGCACCGCCAACTGAATGACATCGGCGCCCTGGCAGGCAACGGCCAGGTCCGCCTCGCAGCGATCCACCACGCCCAGCTCAACCGACAACCGGCGCGATTGCGGGTCCAGATCCACACCGACCACTTCGCTACACAGGCCGCTTTCACGCAGGCCCTTGGCAAAGGAGCCGCCAATCAATCCCAGACCGACCACCACCAGGCGACCGATCACAGGCACAGCAGGTTGCATTGCAATCACATCAACCACGGGCCATGACCTTGGCCAGCGCCTCAAGGAAGCGGCTGTTTTCAGCCGGCAAACCAATGGTGATACGCAGGTGGTTGGGCATGCCGTAGTTGGCCACCGGACGCACAATCACGCCCTCGCGCAGCAAGCCCTGGAATACCGGGGCGGCCTCTTGGCCCAGGTCCACGCAAACAAAGTTGCCCTTGGAGGGGATCCAGCCCAGGCCCAGCTCACGAAAGCCTTGCTGCAGTTGTTGCATGCCGCTTGCGTTGATCCGTCGCCCTTCTTCCAGGTACTCGGCATCCTTGAGCGCCGCGCAGGCCGCCGCCAGCGCCAGGCTGTTGACGTTGAACGGCTGGCGCACGCGGTTCAGCACATCCGCGACCACGGCGGTGGATAACCCATAGCCGACCCGCAACGACGCCAGGCCATAGGCCTTGGAGAAGGTGCGTGACACCAGCAGGTTCGGGTAGGCCGCGAGAAAGTCCAGGCCATCTGGCAAGTCGCTGCCTGCGGCGTATTCGATGTAGGCCTCGTCCAGCACCACCAGCACATGCCCAGGCACATCCTGCAGGAACTCGTTCAGCGCCTCGGCACCGAACCAGGTCCCGGTCGGGTTGTTCGGGTTGGCGATAAACACCACGCGGGTCTGGGCATCGATGGCCGCCAGCATGGCCGGCAGGTCATGCCCCCAGTCCCTGGCCGCAATCACCCGCGCCTCGGCGCCGACGACCTGGGTGACAATCGGATACACCGCAAATGCGTGCTCACTGAACACCGCATTCAGGCCCGGGGCCAGGTAGGCACGCGCCACCAGTTCCAGGATGTCGTTGGAACCATTGCCCAGGGTGACCTGGTTCAACTCAACCCCGCAGCTCTCGGCCAACAGGGACTTGAGGGCAAAGCCATTGCCGTCAGGGTAACGGGTCAGGTCCGCCAACGCTTCACGGAGCGCCGTCAGCACTTTGGGGCTTGGGCCCAGGGGGTTTTCATTGCTGGCCAGCTTGACGATCTTTGCCGGGTCCAGATTCAACTCGCGCGCCAACTCGTCCACAGGCTTGCCTGGAACGTAAGGCGACAGTTGTTGCACGCCCGGCTGCGCCAGGGCGAGGAAGTTGCCACTCATGTCAAAGCCTCACAAAACCGCTTTCGGGTAGGAGCCCAGCACCTTGAGGGCCACGGCTTCCTGACTGATTTTCTCCAGCACACTCTTGACCAGCGGATCACGGTGATGGCCAACGAAGTCGATAAAGAACACATAGGTCCATTTACCGCTGCGCGAAGGACGCGTCTCGATGCGTGTCAGGTCGATCCCGTTGTCATGGAACGGCACCAGCAGCTCATGCAGCGCGCCAGGCTTGTTGCTCATGGAGACAATGATCGAGGTCTTGTCGTCGCCGGTCGGCGGCACTTCCTGGCTGCCGATCATCAAAAAGCGCGTGGAGTTGTCCGGGCGATCCTCGATTTTTTCGGCCAGGCGCGTCAGGCCGTACAGGCCCGCCGCCATATCCCCGGCAATCGCCGCCGAGTTCCACTCGCCCTTGACCCGCTTGGCCGCCTCGGCGTTGCTGGACACCGCCACGCGCTCGACATTCGGGTAATGGGCGTCCAGCCACTTGCGGCACTGGGCCAGGGACTGGGCATGGGAGTAAATGCGGCTGATGCTGTCGGTCTTGGTGTTTTCACCCACCAGCAAGTGGTGGTGGATCCGCAGCTCGACTTCGCCACAGATCACCATGTCGTGCTCAAGGAAGCTGTCGAGGGTGTGGTTGACCGCGCCTTCGGTGGAGTTTTCCACCGGCACCACGCCAAAGTTCACCGCACCGGCAGCCACTTCGCGAAACACCTCGTCGATGGCCGCCATGGGCTTGCTGATCACCGCGTGGCCGAAATGCTTCATGGCCGCGGCCTGGGTAAAAGTGCCCTCGGGGCCGAGGTAAGCCACTTTCAAGGGCTGCTCCAGGGCCAGGCACGAAGACATGATCTCGCGGAACAACCGCGCCATCTCTTCATTGCCCAACGGCCCCTGGTTGCGTTCCATCACGCGCTTGAGCACCTGGGCTTCGCGCTCTGGACGGTAGAACACCGGCACTTCGCCTTCGGCCAGGGAGGCCATCTTGACCCGCGCCACTTCCTGGGCACACCGCGCCCGCTCACTGATCAGCTCCAGGACTTTGGTGTCCAGGGCGTCAATGCGTACACGCAGGGCCTTGAGTTCTTGCTCAGACATTAGCCGTGTTCCTTCTCGAACTCTGCCATGTAGGCCACCAGCGCCTTGATGGCATTGATGTCGACGGCGTTGTAGATCGAGGCACGCATGCCGCCTACCGAACGGTGACCCTTGAGGTTCAGCAGGCCACGCGCGTCGGCACCGGCCAAAAACGGCTTGTCCAGGCGGTCGTCGGCCAGGCGGAACGGCACGTTCATCCACGAGCGATGGCTCAGGTTGATTGGGTTGTTGTACAGGCCACTGGCGTCGATAAAGTCGTACAGGGTGCGTTTCTTCTCTTCATTGAGCTTGCCCATGGCCGCCACGCCACCCTGCTCCTTGAGCCACTCGAACACCAGGCCCGAGAGGTACCAGGCAAAGGCCGGCGGGGTGTTGTACATCGAGCCGTTGTCGGCCGCGACCTTGTAGTTGAGCATGGTCGGGCACACCGAGCGGGCACGCCCGAGCAGGTCTTCGCGGATGATGCTGACCAGGATGCCGCTGGGGCCGATGTTCTTCTGCGCGCCGGCGTAGATCATGCCGTAGCGCGACACATCCATCGGGCGCGAGAGAATGTCCGAGGACATGTCGCACACCAGGGGCACATCACCGACTTCAGGCACCCAGTCGAACTCCAGGCCGCCGATGGTTTCGTTCTGTACGTAGTGAACGTAGGCCGCGTCCTTGGACAGCTGCCACTCGTTCTGACCCGGGATAGCGAAATAATCGTAGGGTTTGGCAGTACCGGCCACATTGATATTGCCGTAGCGCGAGGCCTCTTCAATGGCCTTCTGCCCCCAGATGCCGGTGTCGATATAGTCGGCAGTACCGCCTTCCGGCAGCAGGTTCAGCGGGATCTGGGCGAACTGCTGGCTGGCGCCGCCTTGCAGGAACAGCACCTTGTAGTCCGACGGGATGTCCAGCAGGTCACGCAGGTCCTGCTCGGCCTTGGTGGCAATGGACACGAACTCATCGCTGCGATGGCTCATCTCCATCACCGAGAGGCCTTTGCCGTGCCAATCGAGGAGTTCACCCTGCGCGCGCTGCAGGACTGCTTCAGGAAGTGCCGCGGGACCAGCACAGAAGTTATAGGCTCTCTTGCTCACATCCAATCTCGCTCTGATCTGGTGGTCACATAATTCGTGTTCGACGCATAACCCCTGTGGGAGCGGGCTTGCCCGCGATGGCGGTGGATCAGCCAACACAGTTGTTAACTGAAATACCGCTATCGCGGGCAAGCCCGCTCCCACAGGGGGATGTGCAGTATTGCAAATTTTCAAAAGGGACAAATAACAAGGGGGCGAATCTTCATCCGCCCCCTTGTTTGCCCGCTTATTCCTGCGGTTCTTCTTCGTCTGCGGCAGCATCGAGGGTTGGCTCGTCGACGTTGTCATCGCCGGCTGCGATCACCTCGCCGTCGAACTCCTCACCTTCCAGCTCCTCGCCTTCGACTTCCGATGGCTCCTGGACACGCTCCAGACCCACCAGGGTCTCGTCGCTGGCCAGCTTGATCAAGGTCACGCCCTGGGTATTACGGCCCAGGCTCGACACTTCATCAACCCGGGTACGCACCAGGGTGCCCTGGTCGGAAATCAGCATGATTTCCTCGCCATCGAGCACCTGGACCGCGCCGACCAGACGGCCGTTGCGATCGTTGCTGACCATGGCGATAACGCCCTGGCCGCCACGCTTGTACTCGGGGAACTCGCCGATGGCGGTGCGCTTGCCATAACCACGGGCCGAAGCGGTGAGGATCTGGCTGCCTTCTTCCGGGATCAGCATGGAAATCAGCTTCTGCCCTTCTGGCAGGCGCATGCCGCGCACACCACGGGCGGTACGGCCCATGGCACGTACGTCGGATTCCTTGAAGCGCGTCACCTTGCCACCGTCGGAGAACAGCATGACTTCACGCTCGCCATCGGTAATGGCCGCAGAGATCAGCACGTCGCCTTCGTCCAGCTCCAGGGCGATCAGGCCCACGCTGCGCTGGCGGCTGAAGGATTCCAGCGGGGTCTTCTTCACGGTGCCTTTGGCGGTAGCCATGAAGATGAAGTGACCTTCGGTGTATTCCTCGACCGGCAGCATGGTGGTGATGTATTCATCGGTGTCTAGCGGCAACAGGTTGACCAGTGGACGACCACGGGCAGCGCGGGACGCTTCCGGGATTTCGTAGGTCTTGAGCCAGTACACCTTGCCCTTGCTGGAGAACAGCAGCAGGGTGGTATGGCTGTTGGCTACCAGCAGGTGAGCAATGTAGTCCTCATCCTTGACGCCCGTCGCCGATTTGCCTTTGCCACCACGACGCTGGGCCTGGTACGCCGCCAATGGCTGGGTCTTGGCATAGCCACCGTGGGAAATGGTCACCACGCGCTCTTCTTCCGGGATCATGTCACCCAGGGTCAGGTCCAGGCGCGCATCGAGGATTTCGGTGCGGCGCACGTCGCCGTATTCGGCGCGGATCACTTCCAGTTCTTCGCGGATCACTTCCATCAGGCGCACGGCGCTGTTGAGGATGCGGATCAGCTCGCCGATCTGGTTGAGGATTTCCTGGTACTCGGCCAGCAGCTTCTCGTGCTCCAGGCCGGTCAGGCGGTGCAGGCGCAGCTCCAGGATGGCCTGGGCCTGTTCCGGCGACAGGAAGTACTTGCCGTCGCGCAAGCCGTATTGCGGGTCCAGGGTCTCCGGGCGGCACGAATCGGCACCGGCACGCTCAACCATCGCCACCACAGCGCTGGATTCCCACGGCATCTTGATCAGGGCTTCCTTGGCTTCCGACGGCGTCGGCGAAGCCTTGATCAGGGCGATGACCGGGTCGATGTTCGACAGCGCAACCGCCTGGCCTTCCAGGATATGCCCGCGCTCGCGGGCCTTGCGCAGTTCAAACACGGTGCGGCGGGTGACCACTTCGCGACGGTGACGCACGAAGGCTTCCAGCAGATCCTTGAGGTTCAGGATGCGCGGGCGACCGTCGATCAGGGCCACGACGTTGATACCAAACACGCTTTGCAGCTGGGTCTGGGCGTAGAGGTTGTTGAGGATCACCTCAGGCACTTCGCCACGACGCAGCTCGATCACCACGCGCATACCGTCTTTGTCAGACTCGTCGCGCAGCTCGGTGATGCCTTCGAGCTTCTTCTCTTTGACCAGCTCGGCGATCTTCTCGATCAGACGCGCCTTGTTCAACTGGTAAGGCAGTTCGGTAATGACGATCTGCTGGCGGCCACCGACCTTGTCGATGTCTTCGATCATCGAGCGGGCACGCATATAAATGCGGCCACGGCCGGTGCGGTAGGCTTCGATGATGCCGGCGCGACCGTTGATGATCGCGGCGGTCGGGAAGTCCGGGCCGGGAATGTATTGCATCAGCTCATCGACGGTCAGCTCGGGGTTGTCGATAAGCGCCAGGCAACCGTCGATGACTTCACCGAGGTTGTGCGGCGGGATGTTGGTGGCCATGCCCACGGCGATACCGCTGGAGCCGTTGACCAACAGGTTGGGAATACGGGTCGGCATGACCGCCGGGATCATTTCGGTGCCGTCGTAGTTCGGCACCCAGTCCACGGTTTCTTTATGCAGGTCGGCCAGCAGCTCGTGCGCCAGCTTGGTCATGCGCACTTCGGTGTATCGCATGGCCGCAGCGTTGTCGCCGTCCACCGAACCGAAGTTGCCCTGGCCGTCTACCAGCAGGTAGCGCAGGGAAAACGGCTGGGCCATCCGAACGATGGTGTCGTACACCGCAGTGTCGCCGTGAGGGTGATACTTACCGATCACGTCACCGACAACACGGGCAGATTTCTTGTACGGCTTGTTCCAGTCGTTACCCAGCTCGCTCATCGCGAACAGCACACGCCGGTGCACGGGCTTCAAGCCATCGCGCGCATCAGGCAGTGCCCGCCCGACAATTACGCTCATTGCGTAGTCGAGGTAGGACTGTTTCAGCTCGTCTTCGATATTGACCGGGAGGATTTCTTTGGCCAGTTCGCCCATGAGAAGCCTGATTCCTTTTTCGGGTGAAACTTCGTCACATCCATACGGGACCAACGAAGCTCGCCGCCGCCGACATGATGCCTGGCAGCGACTTACGACAAATCAACGAGTTATGACACGGATCTGCGCATTAAAGGCCACCCCTTGGGGTGACCTTGGAAACCGCCGAATGGTATCACAATCGCCGCCACGCACCTATCCCCCTGATGCGCATGGTGTGTAGTTAGTTGACCAGTGACAGGCCTAATGAGGCCGAGAGGCGCTCAGAGGCCAACCACAGCGCAAATCCAGCGCTGAATTGCCCCCATTGTGCCCAGTAAAAGCCATCCGGCCTCTCAATTACCGGGCCCTTCCGGCTGACGCCGAGGGTAATGAGTCACATCCAGTTCGATCTCCACATCGGGCAAAGGGCCATCCGACCAAAAACCGCGCCTGCCAGGCGCCCTGACCACCGAGGGCTGGCCGGCCTGGGCGTCCCTGATCCGCACACCCATGGCGCCCGTAAGCTCGGCAACCCCCGGCACACCTCCTGTGGTATTCATATGGCGCTCTCCAACCCAGGCGATCCATTTGCCCCCGTCGACCGGGTGAAAGGTCTCAATCTGACGCACAGCAAAATAGTTCATTTCTGCCAGACGGTGCGTGAGATCCAGGGCAGGCTGATGGGTGTAGCGATCCCGGTGCAAAGTCAGGTAGTCATCATCCAGCCCCCGCACCCGCAGGCGACAGGCCTGGGCCTTTCTCGCCACCACACTGCGCGCACTCACAGACCCCGGTGGAACCAGGAGCATGGGCGACCCCGTGGCATGGCTGCCTTCGATATACAGTGTGCGAAAGCCCCGGTCATAGAGGGCCTGCATCTTATCGGTGAGAAACGCCACACTGGCGGCTTCGGTATGGTGCTCCCCCAGCACCCAGCCCTGCACGGCGTCAGGCCACGCCGCAATCAGGTCATCCACCGTTGCCGATGGCCCCAGGGCAAGAGGCGCAGGGCGTGGCGGCATCTGCACGGTCTCGAAGAAGCGCCGCCGATCCCGTGCGAACCAGGCGTCATAGTAGGCGATTGTTGATGGCGGCAGATTCAACATGCCATGACGGTTATCCCCGTAGCCATACGACATCAGATACTCCTCCTGAGGCAGCTCAAGGGACGGCTTGGAACCTGCCTTGCCCCCGCCCCGGGCCCCAACGGAATGCCACTGCCCAGGCCTGCCGGCATGCAAAAAGCCCAACTCACCGCGCCCCCGGGCATCGGTGACTTGCACCATCAACCCGCCCTCTTCATAGAGCTTGAAGTCGCTTTTGATCCGCAGCACCACGGCATTCCCCTGGGCATCCACCGGGCGAATCAAGTACTCCCCCGCAGCCGTGCGGTAAATACCCTTGGCATTAGGCTCCACCCCTTGCAGCAACGCGACGGCTTCATCCCGGGGCACGGCCGAGGCTTTCCAGGCCTCGGGGATGAACGAGACCGGCGCTTGTGGCCGGGCCTCCTGTAAAAGAGAGTACGCAGGCGCGGGCGGCGGCCTGAAAAACCTGCGATACATCGCCAAGGGTTTGACACCAATGGGCTGCCCTCCCTCGGTTATGGCCGCCAGACTCAAATAGTGCCTGGCGCCCCCGTCACGCAGGACCAGCCCCGGAATCGCCTGCCCGCGTGCGCGAAACGTTCGCACTGCCGTGTGGGCCAAGCGCTTCCACAGCCGCGGGACCGAAGCAACCCAATGCATCGCCCACGGCAGCATATCCAGCAGTACACCCGCCACCTCGGCCCCAAACATCACCTTATTGAAAGTCGATTGACGGCTGACTTGTGCATTGCTGACCGACCCCCGCTGCACAAGCTCCAGCAAGCGTAAAATCTGCAGATAGTACAAGCCCTGCAACAGTGACGACTCACAAGGCACCAGTTGCACGACCAGGGGCGGCAGGCGCTCTTGAGGCTTCACACTCCCGAGCACAAAAGACGCCAGGCCTTCGGCAAAGCGCTGGTACTTCAACCCCGACGAGACCAGGGTCTCGATCACCTGCATGGACCTTACGCACAATCGCTCCATTAAATAGGCTCGCCATTGCGGCTTGCCAAGCAGCGCTATCAACTCGCGCTCGCCGGGCAACGCCCGCACGTCCAGCCCATCAGGCGCATTGGGTGCGTAAAGCACTCGCCCGGCCTCTTCGGCGGTCGAGATCACCACCAGACCCTGCACCCACTGGCTCCCGCCAAGCTCAGGTTCAACGTCAGGTATGCCCAGCATCAAGAAATTCGCCACGACCACCTGCCCCGCCACCCGGGCCCGAGCCTGCGGCGCCCACGACGCCAGCACCGCCGCCACCCATTGCTGCACACGGTTTTGCCCCGGATCGGCGGCGGATGCGCCGCGATAGGCCGCAGGGTTGAAGCGCGCCGATTCGGCGGCGTATTCCAGGGTCGCGGCCTGGGCCGCCATCCAGGCCTGCGCCAGCCGTTCGGCGCCCGGCGAAGTCGCAGGCGGCGCGAAGGTTTTCTTGAGAATGTCCTCGCAATAATGATGCCCGGCATCGATCTCCTTCACCCACTGCTCAATCGTCTCGCGCGAGAGCTTGAGCGCCTCGCCACGCGCGTCGAATACCCGCCGCCCGTCAGCAAACGTCACATCCGCCTCAAGCGTGACCCTCGATGTCCAGGCGACGCTCCCCTCCCAGGGCTTGAGATTCTTGAGCGTCAGTTCAGTCAAGCTCATGCGTTCGACGCTGCCCCGCTCAACGGGAGGCGTCAGACCGGGGGCCGGCACGTAGGTAACCCGCACCGCTTCTGATCGAACGACGATGATCTGATCCGGGTCGATCTGCTCCACCGACGCCCCCGGCAAACCGCGCGCCTCCAAAAAGCCTCGCAGCCTGGCTCGCAGCTTCTGCCGGGCATAACCACGCAACGAAGGAACAGGTTCAAGCAACACAGCCAGGGCCTGGTTCTTTTCCTGCGCGGCCAATGCCATTTCCTGCAAACGCTGGCGGTCCGGGTCCGACAGGGCCTTTTGCCAAGCCGGCACCATCAGCGCTTCCAACAACCGATTGCGCGCAACAAAAGCCGCCGCCGTATCCAGTTGAGACGCCAGGTCAATCACACTATCCACCGCCCCAGGCCGTAGACGCTGACCTGCGCCGAGCACCTGACGCAGATCCTGTTGCTGCTTTGCCAGCAAGGCTGCGACCCCATCTGCGACAAAATCTCCCGCTATCGCGCTCGGAACAGACGCAAGCCGCCCCGCCCACCGACCGGTCTGCTTGTTGCGCACCGCAAGCGGCAGGCTGCCAGCCAGCATGACGCCCTCCGATGCGCCAGCGTCAAGACGCCGCTCCAGCTCAGCATTAAGGGCGGCCAGGCCAGGGAACGCTTCAAAACCCTGGGCGGCCGTCCACAAAACCAATGGCCCGGCCGGCGGGTTTGTGCTGTCAGCACTGAGAATGAATGCCGTGGCAAACCGCTCCCCACCAGCCAAGGCCAAACGGTAGACCTGGGGCCGCTGAGCGACGGGAAATGCCAGCTCACGGGCGCTGGCCGTCGGGTATTGCAATACGCTGTCGATCAGGGCTCGATCAGTAGCGGTTAAAGTGCCATCAACCCAACGCAGGGCCGCCTCGGTCGCCAGCATCTGTTTGCGCATCCGCGTCAGCAACTCATCACGCAGCCCCAGGTCGCGCTGAAATGTCTTCCAGAACGCCCCCAGCCTCTGTGCAAATTCTTGCTTGAGCGCCAGCAGCAGACGGCTGAGGGTGCCGACCGTCTGGAGTTTGTAGTCCTCCTCCAGGGTCTGCGGCTCGACGTAAAATGCCCCATCCGCCTGATCGTCATCGCGCTCCTCATCCCACCGCGCATCCAGCAATGACTCCAGGGTCTGGGACGCATACGGCTGCCGCTCGCCCTGTTCATCGAGCCGGGAACGGGTGAAATGAATCTGCTGCGGGCTGATCGCCCCGGTATAACTGGGGAACATCTGCCTCAACTGCTGCTGGAAAAACCCATCGAATCCGGGTGAGCCCGCCAGTAATTGGCCCATCAGGCTGTTGAGCTTATTGAGCTGCCGTATCAGGTTCTGTTGCTGATCACCAACCGCAAGCCCGGCGGAAGGCACGACCGGCAACGTGTCGGGACGCAATGGCCGACGGCGTACATCCCCCGGCAGGCCACTCGGCAGCGCGAGCACCTGGGCAACGCGTGCCTCGACGCCCGGCCTCACGGGGAAGAAGGCCGCACGCGCATCCACTTGTTGTTGGGCCAACTGTTCGTCCAGGACTTGCCCGAGCAAAGAGCCCCGGGCATCAGGCGGCATCCCCACCAGCGCCCATTGCGCGCGCTGCTGCCTGCGCAATGCAAGCACCTGCTCACGTTCAGGCTGGGCAACGTTGGCCAGGATTTCATCGCGCTCACCGGCCACAACCTGCTGCAGGCTGAGGGCGGCCAGCACCGCCGAGTCGCTGGCAAACTCCTCCAGGCCGCGCTGCGGGGTGTAGAGCAGTACTGGCCGGCTTTTGGTCAAGCCGCCCCGCCATGCCAACACAAATGCCGCCGACAGGTTGATGTCCTGCCCCGCGCCCTTGATCACCAGGCGATGCAGGACCACCCCGCTCGCGGGCTGCGCCGCGCTGGCCACCAGGCCGTGCAGCAGCGCCAAGCCATCCGCCGTGAGCCCCACCGCCGGGTCCGCCAGGTGATCGGCCCGACGCAACGCCGCCTCTGCGGCCAGTTCGCTGTAGCGATAACGCAGCCAGGTGTCGCGCATGCTCAGCTCGTTGCCTTGCCGACCCGGGCTGTACCAGAAGTGCTTCAAACCCTGGCTGAAAAGCTCGAACAGCCCCTGCAGATGCTGATCGAGCACCGTCACGAAGGCCTGGGGATCAATACCCAGCAGATCCTCACCCCTGGAAAAACCGCTTATTTGCGAGAGCTCAGGCGCCGTGCCTGTCACCAGAGCGTCCTGCAAGGCCTGTGTCATCGAGCGCTGCGCGGCACCGGGTGGTAGATCTTCAAGCAGCCAAACCGCATCAGGGTCGATTGCCATCCCTGGAAAGTGGCGATCCAACGCCCGCTGGAACGCTTCCCGGCTGATACGCGCCAGAGACGGCTGATGCTGCACCAGGCGTTCGCACAAGGCGCTTTCGGCTTGCAGTTGTTGCAGATGCCAGGCCCGACTGGGCACTGGAAGGACGCCCATCAGCTCACGGTCGTCAATAAGCGGATAAGGCGAGGGAGGAGAAGTCGCGCTAGACATGCAGAAGTGCCCCGAAGGTGATCATTGACCACCATCCTGCAAGAACCACTCACCCAGACGGCCTTAGACTTGTACTACCGCACCGCCAGTCGTCTTCAATGCAGGCGTTTACGGCACATCAACTTCGCCAGCTTGGCCGTGTCCGGCCGCTCGACAATGCCTTTTTCAGTCACAATTACATCGATCAAGTCGGCCGGGGTCACGTCAAACACCGGGTTGAAGGCACTCACATCGGCGGCAAACCGCTGGCCGGCCACCTCCAGCAACTCACCGGCCTCACGCTCTTCCAGGGCGACGTCATCGCCAGTGGCCATCATCAGGTCCAGGGTCGAGCTCGGCGCCACCACCATAAAACGCACGCCATGGTGCATGGCGCACACGGCCAGTTGGTAAGTGCCGATCTTGCTGATCACATCGCCATTGGCCGCGATACAGTCGGCGCCGACGATCACCCAGGTCACGCCCTTGGTCTTGAGGATATGCGCGCCCGCCGAGTCGGCGTTGACCGTGACCGGGATGCCCTCGCCCGCCAACTCCCAGGCAGTCAACCGCGAACCGTGCAGCCACGGGCGGGTTTCGTTGGCATAGACCTGCTCGACCATGCCCTCCAGAAACGCCGCGCGGATCACCCCAAGCGCAGTGCCCCCCCCGCCGGTGGCCAGGGCCCCGGCATTGCCATGGGTCAGGATGGCCTGGGCATTGCCCTGGTGTTTGCGGATCAACTCGACGCCCAATTGCGCCATGGTCAGGTTGGCTTCGCGGTCGCTTTCATGGATCGCGATGGCTTCGGCCTCCAGCACCGCCAGCGGGTCGGCGTGCTTCTTGAGGCGGTCAAGGCGATCGCGCATGCGCTGGAGGGCCCAGAACAGGTTCGATGCAGTGGGGCGGGAATCGGCCAGCAACGCGTAGTCCTCTTCCCAGGAGGCTTGCCAGTCACCGCCCTCGGCGATCCGCTGGCGGGCGGCAAGCACCAGGCCGTAGGCGGCACTGATCCCAATGGCCGGCGCGCCGCGTACCACCATGGCACGAATGGCGGCGGCCACTTCATCGACCGTCGAGTACCTCACCCAGCTTTCCCGGGCCGGCAACGCACGCTGATCGAGCAGGTGCAGTGCGCCATCACGCCAATCGATGGCCTTCACCTTCTCCGCAGCCAACAGTCGATCGCGCATCCCTTACCCCGCACTCGTGAACAAAAGCCGCCGATTATAGCGATCCGCCAGCCAAGACGCTCGGGTATACTTCGCCCTCCTGATCTCACCGCCCCGGACGCTGCTTGCTATGACACCACCCGCCGCCCCGCTCGACCTCCTGCTACTGCCAACCTGGCTGGTGCCGGTCGAACCTGCGGGCGTGGTGCTCAAGGCCCATGGCCTGGGCATCCGGGACGGGCGCATTGCGTTTATCGGGCCACGCGCGCAGGCGCTGAAACTGGCGGCCCAAGAAGTGCGCGAGTTGCCGGGCATGCTGCTCAGCCCGGGCCTGGTCAATGCCCATGGCCACGCGGCGATGAGCCTGTTTCGTGGCCTGGCCGACGACCTGCCGCTGATGACCTGGCTGGAAAAACACATCTGGCCCGCCGAAGCCAAGTGGGTCGATGAGGCCTTCGTACGCGACGGCACCGACCTGGCGATCGCCGAGCAGATCAAGGGCGGCATCAGCTGCTTCGCGGACATGTACTTTTTCCCCAAGGTCGCCAGCGAGCGCGTGCACAACAGCGGCCTGCGCGCGCAGATCGCAATTCCGATTCTCGACTTCCCGACCCCCGGCGCCGCCACTGCCGACGAAGCCCTGCGCCAGGGCATCGAACTGTTTGGCGACCTCAAGCATCACCCACGGATCAAAATCGCCTTTGGCCCCCATGCGCCCTATACCGTCAGCGATGCGAACCTGGAAAAAGTCCGGGTGATCGCCGAGGAACTGGACGCCGCCATTCATATGCATGTGCACGAGACCGCCTTTGAAGTGCAGCAGTCTGTCGAGCAGTATGGCGAACGGCCCCTGGCCCGCCTTGCGCGCCTGGGTTTGCTCGGCCCACGCTTGCAGGCCGTTCATATGACCCAAATCAGCGAAGAAGACCTGGCGTTGCTGGTAGAAAGCAACAGCAGCGTGATCCATTGCCCGGAATCCAACCTGAAACTGGCCAGTGGCTTCTGCCCCGTGGAACGCCTGTGGCAGGCCGGCGTCAATGTGGCAGTAGGCACCGACGGCGCGGCAAGCAACAATGACCTCGACCTGCTGGGCGAAACCCGCACCGCCGCGCTGCTGGCCAAGGCCGTTGCCGGCTCGGCCAGCGCCCTGGATGCCCATCGCGCACTGCGCATGGCCACCCTCAACGGTGCGCGGGCCATGGGCCTGGAGGCTGAAATCGGCTCGCTGGAGGTGGGCAAGGCTGCGGATATCGTGGCCTTCGACCTTTCGGGGCTGGCCCAGCAACCGATCTACGATCCGGTCTCGCAGCTTATATATGCCACCGGACGCGATTGTGTGAAACACCTTTGGGTCGGCGGCAAGCAACTGCTCGACGACCGGCAACTGACGCGCATGGATGAACCGCAACTGAACGCCACGGCCGTTGCCTGGGGCCGGCGCATCAGCGGACACCACGAATAACGCCGGCCCCGGCTCAGCATGCCGGGCCCGACACACTGTTTTATCGGATTTAGAGGACTACCCATGAGTAACGTCGACCACGCCGAAATTGCCAAATTCGAAGCCCTGGCCCACCGCTGGTGGGACCGCGAGAGCGAGTTCAAGCCCCTGCACGACATCAACCCGCTGCGGGTCAACTGGATCGACGAGCGGGTCAACCTGGCCGGCAAGAAAGTCCTCGACGTGGGCTGCGGCGGCGGCATCCTCAGCGAAGCCATGGCCCAGCGCGGCGCCACGGTGATGGGCATCGACATGGGTGAAGCGCCGTTGGCCGTGGCCCAGCTGCATCAGCTGGAGTCGGGCGTGAGTGTCGAATACCGGCAGATCACCGCCGAAGCCCTGGCCGAGGAAATGCCCGAGCAGTTCGACGTGGTGACCTGCCTGGAGATGCTGGAGCACGTGCCCGACCCGTCGTCGGTGATCCGCGCCTGCTTCCGTATGGTCAAGCCCGGCGGCCAGGTGTTTTTCTCCACCATCAACCGCAACCCCAAGGCCTACCTGTTCGCGATCATCGGCGCCGAATACATCATGAAGCTGCTGCCGCGCGGCACCCATGACTTCAAGAAGTTCATCCGCCCTTCCGAGCTGGGCGCCTGGAGCCGCCAGGCCGGGCTGACCGTCAAGGACATCATCGGCCTGACCTACAACCCACTGACCAAGCACTACAAGCTGGCCAACGACGTGGACGTCAACTACATGATCCAGACCCTGCGCGAGGAATAAGCCTGTGAAGTTGAAAGCGGTTCTTTTCGACATGGACGGTACGCTGCTCGATACCGCGCCGGACTTTATCGCCATCTGCCAGGCCATGCGCACCGAGCGCGGGCTGGCGCCGATCAACGACCAGCATATCCGCGATGAAATCTCCGGCGGCGCCCGGGCCATGGTGGCCGTGACGTTTGCCATGGACCCCGAGTCCCCAGGCTTTGAAGAGCTGCGCCTGGAGTTCCTGGAGCGCTACGTCAAGGGCTGCGCGATCCACAGCAAACTGTTTGACGGCATGGCTGAACTGCTGGAAGACATTGAACGCTCCAAGCTGATCTGGGGCGTGGTCACCAACAAGCCATTGCGCTTTGCCGAGCCGATCATGCAGCAACTGGGCCTGGCCCAGCGTTCGGCGCTGTTGATCTGCCCGGACCACGTAAAAAACAGCAAGCCCGACCCGGAGCCGTTGATCCTGGCCTGCAAGATGCTCGACCTGGACCCAGCCAGCGTGCTGTTTGTGGGCGATGACCTGCGGGATATCGAGTCGGGGCGTGACGCCGGCACCCGCACCGCCGCCGTCACCTACGGCTATATCCACCCCGACGACAACCCCCGCAACTGGGGCGCCGACGTCGTGGTCGATCACCCGCTGGAGCTGCGCAAGGTGCTCGATAGCGCACTCTGCAGCTGCTGACCGATGAAGCGCCAATGTGTGCTGCCCCACTGATTTTTTTTGAGGTCGATTATGTTTGATTACTCCGCACGCCCAGAATTGCTCAAGGACCGGGTCATCCTGGTCACCGGTGCCGGTCGCGGGATTGGTGCAGCGGCGGCCAAGACCTATGCCGCCCACGGTGCCACCGTGCTGTTGCTGGGCAAGACCGAAGCCAACCTGGCCCAGGTCTACGATGCAATCGAAGCCGCCGGCCACCCACAGCCGGTGGTGATCCCGTTCAACCTGGAAACCGCCCTGCCCCATCAATACGACGAGCTGGCGGCGATGATCGAAAAAGAATTCGGCCATCTCGACGGGGTGCTGCACAACGCCTCGATCATTGGCCCGCGCACCCCGATCGAACAGCTGTCGGGCGAGAATTTCATGCGGGTCATGCATATCAACGTCAACGCCATGTTTATGCTGACCGCCACCCTGCTGCCCCTGCTCAAGCTGTCCCAGGACGCTTCGGTGGTGTTCACCTCCAGCAGCGTCGGGCGCAAGGGCCGTGCCTACTGGGGCGCCTATGGCGTGTCGAAGTTCGCCACCGAAGGCCTGATGCAAACCCTGGCCGATGAACTCGACACCGTCGCCGCAGTGCGCGCCAACAGCATCAACCCCGGCGCCACCCGCACCAGCATGCGCGCCCAGGCCTACCCGGGGGAAAACCCGGCCAACAACCCGCTGCCTGAAGACATCATGCCGGTGTACCTGTACCTGATGGGCCCGGACAGCTCGGGGATCAATGGGCAGGCATTCGACGCGCAATAATCCTGACACCATCCTAATGTGGAGCGAGCTTGTCGGGTCGCTCCCACAAGGGCCCGGCGCCAAACTTCCAGCACGCCTTTTTCTCAAGAAATTCCATCCCCTTGTTTTATAAGCAATAAAAATAATTGCACGTAATGGCACGCTTTTCGCTCCACTTTGTTTAAGCAGGCGGTACGGCGTCAAGACGTGCGGCATGGGATCAGGGGTTATAACCCCTGGCAAAGCGGACTAAACTGTTCCCCAGGTTTTACGGAACTGAAGGAACAGTAAGACGCCTACCAGTGGCCGCTCCCATCGAGCCTGTAAGACAGCATTAAGTGCTTAGAGGCCATTCGTTTATGAAAACACCCACCCAGACCAACGCAATTGACTTCGACAGTGCCAAATTGCAACGCCTGGGCTTTGGCCAGCCCGCCCTTGTCGCACGGCGCCCCACCAGCCTCGCGCAACTGCGCCAGCAACTGAGCCTGCAATTGCAGACCAGCCTCGAAGCCGAGCGGATCCTGGGCCTGTTCTTTCGCGAAGTGCAGCGCCTGGTCCCCCTGGATGCCCTGCAATATCGCCATGAAGCCAGCGACCTGCGCCTGGACTATGGCCAGCGCGGCCATCATTGCGTGAGCTATCACCTCAGCCACCAGGGCGAACACCTGGGGGAACTGGCGTTTCGCCGCAACCAGCGCTTCAGCGAAGAGGAACAGGGCCACCTGGAGTCACTGCTGGCCAGCCTGCTCTACCCCATGCGCAATGCCCTGCTGTATCGCGCCGCGACCCGCAGTGCCCTGCGCGATCCACTGACCGAGACCGGCAACCGGATCGCCATGGACCAGACCCTGGGCCGGGAGATCGAGATGGCCAGGCGGCACTTGCATCCGCTGTCCTTGCTGATGCTCGACATCGATCACTTCAAGCGCATCAATGACAGCCACGGCCACGCCACCGGCGACAAGGTGCTCAAGGCCGTCGCGGCCTCGATCAAGGGCCAGTTGCGCAATGTAGACATGGTGTTTCGGTTTGGCGGCGAAGAGTTTCTGATCCTGCTGTCCAACACCGGCCGGGATGCTGCGGCCCTGGTTGGCGAACGCCTGCGCCAGGCAGCGCAGGCCCAGGACTACTGGGCGGACACCACGCGGATCGAATTGACGGTGAGCCTGGGTTGCGCGACCTTGCTGGCGGGCGAGTCGGCCGAGAGCCTGCTGCGCCGGGCCGACAATGCCTTGTATGTGGCCAAGCGCGAAGGCCGCAACCGCCTGGCAATGGCGGGGTAAACGCTACCCCGCCCTGCCTGGGTCAGGCTTCGCTGGCCGCCAGTACCTGGCGCTCGCGGGTCACTGGGGCTTTCTCCAATTGCATGCAGCGCTCCAGGAACAGGTACATATAGTCGTAACTCTTGCACACAGCCTGGCGCAGTTCCACTTGCAACGCCTTGCTCGGGTTCATCCCCGCCAGGGTGCAGATGATCTCCAGCGCTTCCCACGGGTGGGCGTCGTCGTACTGGGCATGCATCTTCAGCCACTTCATGGCGCGCTTGCGATCCTCTTCAGGGAAAGCAGCGGCATACACGCCCGTCGAACATACCAGTGCAGACCACTCCCCAGTGGCCCCCTCGATCGCATAGTTGGTGGCGGCAATGGCCACGATCAACGAATCGGCCGAACTGGTGTGCCAGCACCAATGACTCAGTGCGTGCAACTCGGGCGGTACGTTCTGCGCCTGCAGTTCTTCCAGGCCTACGCCATGGGCGCGTGCCCAATGCATCCAATAATCGGCATGATTGAGTTCCACGCGAATATTGCGCATCAACCAACGTCGCGCCATATCCTCGCCAGGGTGGCGGGCGAACTTGGTCTTGGTCAGGTTTTGTGCCATGTACAACGCAAACTGTTCCACCACTGGCCAGCCACCGATCAGGTAGTGGCGCATGGTCTTGGCACTGAGCTTGTTATCGCGCATGCGCTGGTACAGTTCGTGTTCGACAACCCGGCGCTTGCTCTCGCTACAATCCTGGATCAATTGCTGAGCCCAGGTAGGGTAGCTTGAGGCTTCCATAAGCGGGCCGGTTCTGCTGAATGTGTCGATCACTGTCGGGATCCTTTTGATGTGTGATGTGTACAGACCAGTAGATGTTTCAGCGGAATGTGCCGGGCGCCCTGAATAACAGGGGCTGCGGGCGCGCAGGTCGACACTGCAGACTATCGAAGGTAAACAATTGCGGGCGTTCAATCAGGTAGCCCTGAGCATAGTCCACGCCGATCTCGAGCAAGGCCTGCTCGATGTGCGGCGTTTCGACAAACTCGGCAATCGTGCGCTTACCCATGACATGGCCGATGTGATTGATCACTTCGACCATGGCACGGTTAATCGGGTCGTCCAGCATATCCTTTACGAAACTTCCATCGATCTTCAGGAAGTCTACAGGTAAATGTTTGAGGTAGGCGAATGAGGACATTCCGGCACAAAAGTCATCCAGCGAGAAGTAACAACCTAACGCCTTGAGTTCATTGATAAAACGAATTGCACTACCCAAATTCGAGATGGCGCTGGTTTCTGTGATTTCAAAACAGATCATGCCCGGAGGAATGCCATAGGCGGTGAACCGCTCCCGCAGGAAGCGCAGGAAGTCGTCATCGCCGATGGTAATGCCCGACAGGTTGATCGCACACATCGCCATGGGCCTGCCCGGTCGCTCGATCATGCAGCGGGCAATGAGCTTGAACACGTTCTCCACCACCCAGCGGTCCAGGGAGGTCATCAACCCGTAGCGTTCGGCGGCCGGGATAAAGCTGTCGGGCAAGATGATCCGCCCCGCCTCATCGTGCAGGCGCAGCAGGATTTCGATATGCCCGGTCCCCGCTGCGGTGTGGCCCAAGGGCGCGATTTCCTGGGAGTACAGGCAAAAGCGGTCCTCCTCCAGGGCCATGTGCAGGCGCTGGATCCAGGCCATTTCGCCAAAGCGCAAGGACAGCTCGGTGTCATCGGCGTGATAGACCTGCACCCGGTTGCGGCCTTTTTCCTTGGCCATGTAGCAGGCCATGTCTGCGGCGCGCAGGGACGTCTCCAGGGTGGTCGGGGTGTGCGAGATATGCACCAGGCCGATACTGACCGTGGTGACAAACGGTCGGCCTTTCCAGACGAAGTGCAGGTTTTGTACGGTATTGCGTAGGCTTTCGGCGATTTTTTCCGCCGCCGGCGCCGGGCAGTTCTCCAGCAGAATGCCGAACTCATCACCGCCCAGGCGGGCCAGGGTATCGCCTTCGCGCAGGTCCGATTGCAGCAAGGCGCAGATATGCCGTAGCAACTCATCGCCCGCCGCGTGGCCACAGGTGTCGTTGACCAGCTTGAACTGGTCCAGGTCGAGGAACATCAAGGCATGGCGCCCCGACTGCTGGCGCCCGATGCCATGCAGCACCTGTTCCAGGCGGTATTCAAATTCACGCCGGTTGGCCAGGCCGGTCAAGGCATCATGAGTCGCCTGCCAGGACAGGTTGGCAATGTATTGGCGCTCCTGGGTCATGTCATGCAACACCAGCACCGCACCGCTGACTTTGCCGGCACTGCGGATCGGCGCGCCCACCAGGGTCACGGAGACGGTGCTGCCATCCAGGCGCTGGATCAGCTTGGAGTGCTCGCTGCCACCGCTGAGTTGGCCACCCAGAATGTGCTCGATCAGGGTAAACCCATCGACCTGGGCGTTTTCATCCAGCAGGTTGAACAACGCGGCCAACGGCAGGCCCTGGGCCTGGGCGGCGTTCCAGTGGGTCAGGGATTCCGCCGCCGGGTTCATATAGGCGATAGCCCCGTCGACATCGGTGGTGATCACCCCGTCGCCGATGGACTCCAGGGTGATCTGCGCCCGCTCCCGCTCCAGTTGCAAGGCATCGGCAAACGCATGGCGCTGGGTCAAGAGCTTGCGGGTGCGTAACAAGGCCAAGGCGATCAGGCCCAGGGCGGTGGCCAGGTTGGTGATCAGCAACAGGCGCAGAATCATCCGCGAGCCTTCGCCCAGGGCGTCGCTGAAGGCCTTGGCCGCCGGTGTCACGCCATCGTTGATGGCGATGATGCGTTCTTTCCAGGCCTGGATGTCGCGACCGCTGACCCGGTTGGCGAGGATTGTCCGGTGCATCTCCTGCGCCAGGTCATCGAGCTGTACCAGGTAGCCATCGCCCACGGTCCACAGCTCGATGGCTTTTTCCAGGTAGCTGAAATGGCGAAAGTTGAGGTATAGCCAGATCAGGCTCGACACATCATCGGGATGGTTGCCGCCCTTGAGAATCCCCAGGCGCGCAGCCGCCAGGTCAGGATTGGGGCGATCCAGGGCGATACGCAACTCGTGCCCGCCCTGAGGCACGGCAATGGCGTTCTGGTATTTGAGAAAAGTCGCCTGGTCGCGATTATCGGCGTACAGGGTCAGGTAGTAGATGGCATCTTTCTGCCCCTTGGACCACAGGCTCTCGCCCGCCACATAACCGCGCACGGCCGACAGCACGTAGAGGCTGACGCAGCCCAGCAAGGCCTGGAACAGCACAACGGCAATAAAGGGCCAGACGATGCCCAACAACTTGGGTGTTCCGAGAGTTCGCTTCTGCTTCATGAGATCCCTTGCATCAGCACAGGCGAGTAAAAACTGCTCCTGACAGCACAGCCAAGGCCGAACGCGCGCGCGCGCTCCAGGATCGGAGACGGGAGCGTTTCAGCGAACTTGTTGCAAGTGTCCATAAAGCTTGGCGTATAAACCGCCATCGGCTATCAGTTGCTGGTGGTCGCCGTCTTCGGCAATGTGCCCGCCGTCAAACACCAATACCCTATCAGCCTGCTTCACCGCCGACAAACGGTGAGCAATGATCAGTGTAGTACGCCCACTGAGAAACCGCGCCAGCGCCTGGTGCAGGTTGTATTCGGTGGCCGCATCCAGGGCCGAGGTGGCTTCGTCGAGGATCACCACCTTGGGCTCGGCCAGCACCATCCGGGCAATCGCCAGGCGTTGGCGCTGGCCACCGGACAAACGTACGCCCGAACGCCCAACAATACTGTCCAGGCCCTGGGGCAGCCCCTTGACCGTAGCATCCAGCTGGGCAATTTCAAGGGCCTGCCAACAGGCCTGGTCGCTGCGCTCGCGGCCCATGGTCAGGTTGGCGCGCACGGTGTCGTTGAACAGTGCCGGATGCTGCAGCACCACCGCGACATGCTCGCGGATGGTTTCCAGGCCAATCGCCTGCTGGGTCGCGCCGCCGAAGCGAATCGTCCCCGCCTGTGGGGTGTAGAGCCCCAGCAGCAGTTGCACCAGGGTACTTTTGCCGCCGCCACTGGCGCCGACAATCGCCACTTTTTCGCCAGGGGCGATGGCCAGGTTCAACTGGTTGAGCACCAGGTCTTCGCCATAGCCAAAGTCCAGGCCCCGCACCTCGATGCCGACGGTTTCGCGCCCGGTAAACGGGTCCTCGCCCCCGGCATATTGCGGCTCGTCGGCGCGGGCCAGCAGTTCGTTGATCCGCGTCAGCGCGCCACCGGCGGCGTAGTAGGCGTATTGCAGGTTGAGCAACTGCTCCACCGGGCCGATCATAAACCACAGGTAGCTGAACACCGCGAGCATCTGGCCGATGGACAGGTCGGAAAACAACACGGTGAGCATCGCCGCCGCACGGAAGATATCAATCCCGAACTGGAACAACAGGCCACTGGCGCGGCTGGAGGCATCGCTTTTCCACTGGGAGTTGATGGCAAAGTCGCGCACTTCCTGGGCGCGCTGCCCCAGGCGCCCGAGGAAAAAGCCCTGGCGATTGCCGGCGCGCACCTCCTGGATAGCGTCCAGGGTTTCCGTCAGGGCCTGGGTAAACCGCGAGGTGCTGTCGTTTTCCAGCTTCTTCAGGTGCTTGACCCGCTTGCCCAACTGCACCGTGGCGTAGATCACCAACGGGTTGAACAACAGGATCAACAGGGCCAGCTTCCAGTGCATCCACATCAGGATCCCGGAAGTGCCGACCAGGGTCAGGGTAGCCACCAGGAACCGGCTCAAGGTTTCCCCGACAAACTTGTCCACCGTGTCCAAGTCGGTGACCAAGTGCGTAGTCACCGTGCCGCCGCCCAGGCTTTCGTATTCACTCAGGGAAATGCGCTTGAGCCGTTCGATCAGGCGCACGCGGATGCGGTAGACAATGTCCTTGGCCAGCCCGGCAAACAGGCGCGCCTGCACCACGTTGAACACCAGGGCCGCGCAACGCAGCACCAGGGTGACCAGCAGCATCAGGCCGATATAGCCGGCGGCCTGCTGCCAGACCGCCGGCAACGCATGGTTCATCACCTGCAACGCGGCATCGCCATTGCCCAGCAACACTTCGTCCACCAGCAGGGGCAGGAGCAAGGGAATCGGCACACTGCACAGGGTTGCCAGCACGGCGACCCCATTGGCGATCCACAACGCTTTTTTATGGCGCAGGGCCAGGCGGCGGATTTCTGCCCAGGTCAGCCGATCAATGCGTGCGGGGAGCTCGGGGGGCTGAGGCTGATCATGCACAGGCAGCTCGCTCCAGCCAGCGACCGAGCAACGGCGACAGCTCGGACAGCGGCTGGTAGCCGTTGGTCAACAACGCCAGCTGACCATTGCGCTCGGCCAGCAACGTGGGGAACCCGGCGATGCCCAGGTCCTGGACCCAGGTAAAATCGGCGGCCGTGGCGGCATGTTGCTCGGCGCGGTCAAAGGCCTCGGCAAACTCGATGCGCGGCACCCCGGCGGTCTCGGCCAGTTCCACCAGCACACTGGCGCGGGTCACATCGCGCCCTTCGACATAAAAGGCCTGCTGGATCAGCCCGAGCAAGGCCCAGGCGCAATCCGGCGCCAGGCCGCGCGCGGTAACCAGGGCCCGGCAGGCCGGCTCCGTGTCATACACAAAACCGTCAGGCAAGGCACCTTCCAGGCGGAACGGCTGGCCAGTGGCTTCGGTCACCGCTTGCCAGTGCTCCAGGATATAGCGCCGGGTGGTCGGCTCCAGCGCCGCGCCGCTGCCAGTGCGCAAACCGCCCACCACCAGGTGCAGTTCCACACCCGCTGCCCGGGCCTGCTCAACCAGGGCCTTGGCCACCGGGGCAAACCCCCAGCACCAGGAACACATCGGGTCCATTACATAGAGCAGGCGCGCGGACATGGTTCAAGCCTCGGTGGATGATTGCTTGTAGTTGTAGCCAATCGGGTGCGGCATATTGCGGGCCTTGGCCAGCTCGATCTGCTTCTGGCGATCGATCGCACTGCGACGGGTCTTCTCGGACAGCTTATCCCAGCAGTGCGGGCAACTGATGCCGGCCACGTAATGCTCGGATGCGCGGTCCTCTACGCTAACCGGTGTACGGCAGGCATGACATTGATCGTAGTCACCTTCGCTCAAGTCGTGGCGCACGGTCACGCGGTTATCGAAGACAAAGCAGTCGCCCTGCCATTTGGTCTCGGCCTGGGGCACCTCTTCGAGGTATTTGAGGATGCCGCCCTTGAGGTGATACACCTCGTCAAAGCCTTCGCTGAGCATATAGCTCGAGGCTTTTTCACAACGAATGCCGCCGGTGCAGAACATGGCGACCTTCTTGTGCTTGGCCGGGTCGAAGTTGGCTTTGATATAGTCGGGAAATTCGCGAAAACTCGTGGTTTTCGGGTCGATCGCGCCTTCAAAGGTGCCGATCGACACTTCATAGTCGTTACGGGTGTCGATCAACAGCACTTCTGGATCGTTGATCAGCGCGTTCCAGTCTTGTGGATCAACATAGGTGCCGACTTGTTTGTTGGGGTCAACGCCTTCAACGCCCAGGGTCACGATCTCTTTTTTCAGCTTGACCTTGGTGCGGTAGAACGGCTGCTCGTCGCAGTACGACTCTTTGTGGTCGATATCGACCATGCGTGGGTCGTTCTTCAGCCAGACCATCAGGCCATCAATGCCTTCACGGCTGCCGGAAACGGTGCCGTTGATGCCTTCTTCGGCGATCAGCAAGGTGCCCTTGATACCGTTGTCGACCATGGCCTGCAACAGGGGCTCGCGCAGGGCGACGTAATCTTCGAGGGTGACGAACTTATACAGTGCCGCCACGACGATCGGGTGGGTCATGGGTGTTCTCTCCAGGTGGCTACCCTCGTAAAGGGTGAACCGGATGCAAAAAAAACGCGCCGACTGAGCGGCGCGTTGCGGATTCTAGCAAAACACAGGCCTTTTTAGGAGCCGGATCTCAGTGTTTGCTCCCGCCAGCGCAGGTCGGCGAGGCCGGGGCTGCGTCGGTTTTTGCCCATTCTTCAGGCGTGTAGGTGTGCAGCGCCAGCGCATGGAACTCGCTCATCAGCTCGCCCAGGGTGGCGTAGACCTTCTGGTGGCGCTTGACGCGGTTGAGCCCGTCGAACTGCTGGCTGACCAGCACGGCCTTGAAATGCGTCTGCAATCCACGGCTGTGCATATGGCTTTCGTCCAGCACACTCAGGTGGTCCGGGCTCAGGGCGGCCAGTGCCGTCTCGATGCGCTGTTGCATGGTCATTCCTGGCTCCACTTACTTCTTGGCAGGCGCGGCGGCTTTTTTCGCCGGAGCCAGTTCGTTGGTCATGTCTTCCAGCAGCTTGTTGACCACCGGCACCGCGCTTTCCAGCTTGGCCTGGGTCAGTTGGGCCGATTGCTGGGTCAGCTGCGGCATTTTCTCCAGGACTTTCTTGCCCAGTGGCGACTTGTAGAAGGCAACCAGGTCCTTGAGTTCGGATTCGCTGAAGTTACTGGTGTACAGCTTGACCATGTCCGGCTTGAGCTTGTTCCAACCAATGGCCTGGTCCAGGGCGGCGTTGGCCTTGGCCTGGTAGGTGTCGAGCACGGTTTGCTTGGCGGCAGGCGCCTTGGTCTGCTCGAAACGCTGGGCGAACATTTGCTGCACTTGCATGTACACCGGGGTGCCCAGCTTGTCGGCGTGGGCCAGGGTCAGGAAAGCTTCGGCACTGGCATTGTGGCTGGCGGTATCGGCAAGCACCTGGCCGCTGGCACAGACCAGAGCAACCGCGGTACAGATGGCACGAAGACGAGTCATCGAGTTTCCTTTCTAGCTGGCGAGGTAATACCCCAAGGGCGACCATTCTGCGCCTAAAAAACACCGGCACTCAACCCCACGCCTTGTAGGACTTGGTTTTGCGGGGGGCTGGCCGATGAAATGGCTTTTATGGAACCCAAACGCGCGCCCAGGGCCTAAACTGCGCAAACCGACCACAAGGAGAGTCCCTGCGATGAGCCGTATCGAAACCGACAGCCTGGGCGAAGTACACGTCCCGGATGACGCTTACTGGGGAGCACAGACCCAGCGTTCACTGGTCAATTTCGCCATCGGCGAGCAACGCATGCCGCTGGCGGTCCTGCACGCCCTGGCCCTGATCAAGAAAGCCGCGGCGCGGGTCAACGACCGCAATGGCGACCTGCCCGCCGATATCGCCCGGCTGATCGAACAGGCCGCCGATGAAGTCCTTGCAGGCCAGCACGATGACCAGTTCCCGCTGGTGGTCTGGCAGACCGGCAGTGGCACCCAGAGCAATATGAACGCCAATGAAGTGATCGCCGGCCGCGCCAACGAGCTGTCGGGCAAGCCCCGTGGCGGCAAGAGCCCGGTGCACCCCAACGATCATGTCAACCGCTCCCAGAGTTCCAACGACTGCTTCCCCACGGCCATGAGCATTGCCACCGTGCAGGCGGTGCACGAGCAACTGTTGCCGGCGCTGCGCGAGCTATCCGGCGGGCTGGCGGAGTTGTCGGCGCGCCATATGAAGCTGGTCAAGACCGGCCGCACCCATATGATGGACGCCACGCCCATCACCTTCGGCCAGGAGGTCTCGGCGTTTATCGCGCAACTGGACTACGCCGAGCGCGCCATTCGCAGTGCCCTGCCCGCCGTCTACGAGCTGGCCCAGGGCGGTACGGCGGTCGGCACCGGCCTGAACTCGCCCCATGGCTTTGGCGAGGCGATTGCCGCGGAAATCGCCGCGTTGTCCGGGCTGCCGTTTGTCACCGCCCCCAACAAGTTCGCCGCGCTGTCGGGCCATGAGCCGCTGACCACCCTGTCCGGCGCCCTGAAAACCCTGGCCGTGGCCTTGATGAAAATCGCCAACGACCTGCGCCTGCTGGGCTCGGGCCCACGGGCGGGGCTGGCCGAAGTGCGCCTGCCGGCCAATGAGCCGGGCAGTTCGATCATGCCCGGTAAGGTCAACCCGACCCAGTGCGAAGCGCTGTCGATGCTGGCCTGCCAGGTCTTGGGCAACGACGTGACCATCGGCATTGCCGCCAGCCAAGGGCATTTGCAGTTGAACGTGTACAAGCCGGTGATTATCCACAACCTGCTGGAGTCGATCCGCTTGCTGGCCGACGGCTGCCGCAACTTCCAGGAACATTGCATCGCGGGCCTGGAGCCCGACGCCGAGCAAATGGCTGCGCACCTGGAACGGGGCCTGATGCTGGTGACAGCACTGAACCCGCATATCGGCTATGACAAATCGGCAGAGATTGCCAAGAAAGCCTATGCCGAAGGGCTGACACTGCGCGAAGCCGCACTGGCGCTGGGCTACCTCACCGATGCCGAGTTCGACCAGTGGGTACGCCCGCAGAATATGCTCGAAGCCGGGCATTGACCTAAAGGTGGGCCAACCTTGCGCGCCGGGCCTTGAGCCCGGCGATCAAGGACGGGGCCAACGCCACCGACGCCGATCCCAGCACCACCAGCACCGCGCCGCCATACCCCAGGCCGTTGATCTGCTCGGCCTGCACATAGTCGGGCCATAACCAGGCCGCGATCGCCACGGCGACAAAGGTCACCAACGGCGTGATCGCCAGGGTCGCACTGACCCGCGACGCTTCCCAGTGGGCCAGGGCCTCGGCAAAGGCGCCATAGGCAACCAGCGTATTGAAACAGCACGCCAGCAACAGCCAGCCCTGCAACGGGCTCAGTTGCAGCGCCTCCATGGGATGCACCCAGGGCAGCAGCAAAAACGCGCAGCACAGGTAGATCACCATCATCACCTGCAGCGAATTCCACACCGTGAGCAATTGCTTCTGGCCCAGGGCATAGAACACCCAGATGGTGGTCGCCAGCAGAATCGTCAGCACCCCGGCGGTGTAGGTGCCCAGGGACGTCAACAACTCGGCCAGGCGCTGGTTGAAAAACAGCCCAAAGCCAATGATCAATACCAGCAAGCCAACGCCCTGCCCCAGGCTGAAACGCTCCTTGAACAGGAACACACTGGCGATCATCAAAAAGATCGGCCCCATCTGCACCACCAGTTGCGCCGTACCGGGGCTCAACATCTTCAGCCCGACCAGGTAGAGCACGTAGTTGCCCACCAGGCCGCACACGGCCATCACCACCAGCCAGCCACCGCGCTTGCCCAGGACTTTCGGGCTGGGCAGGCGCTTGACGGCGGCCAGGTAGACGAACAGGCAACTGCCGGACACCATCAGGCGAAACCAGGTCACGGTGATCGGGTCCATCACCTGCAGCACCTGTTTGAGCTTGATCGGCAGAATGCCCCAGAGCAGCGCGGTCAGCAGGGTCAGAGATAAACCGTAGACCCAGCGGCCGGAAGAGATGTGCATGAGTGCCCCAAGAGCCAGAGGTAGAGGAGCCCGCATTCTAGGGGGATGTGGGTAAACCTTGGCGAAATTTTTTATCAGGCACACCACAAATCAACTGTGGGAGCGGGCTTGCTCGCGATAGCGGTGGATCAGTTAATGCAACTGTGACTGACACACCGCTATCGCGGGCAAGCCCGCTCCCACATTTGATCTGCTGTGTTTTATAGATCAGCGCACAGCCTCGAACAACCCGGTCGCCCCCATCCCGCCGCCCACGCACATGGTGACGATGCCGTAGCGCAGGTTACGCCGTTGCAACTCACGCACCAGATGCCCCACCTGCCGCGAGCCGGTCATGCCGAACGGATGGCCGATGGAAATCGAGCCGCCATTGACGTTGTAGCGGGCATTGTCGATCTCCAGGCGATTGCGCGCATACAGGCACTGGGACGCAAACGCCTCGTTGAGTTCCCACAGGTCGATGTCCGCCACTTGCAGGCCACGGGCCTTGAGCAGTTTGGGCACCGAGAACACCGGGCCGATGCCCATCTCGTCCGGCTCGCAGCCGGCGACGGTAAAGCCACGGAAAAACGCCTTGGGCTTGAGCCCCAGTTGCAGGGCTTTTTCCAGGCTCATCACCAGGGTCATCGACGCGCCATCGGACAATTGCGAGGAGTTGCCCGCCGTCACCGAGCCGTCCTCGGCAAACACCGGCTTGAGCCCGCTCAGGCTGGCCAGGGTGGTGTCCGGGCGGTTGCAGTCGTCGCGGTCGACCACGCCATCGAGAATTTGCACATCACCGCTGTTCTTGTCCTCGACCTTGTACTTGACCGCCATGGCCACGATTTCATCGTCAAACAACCCGTCGGCCTGGGCCTGGGCGGTGCGCTGCTGGCTTTGCAGGGCGTACAGGTCCTGTTCTTCGCGGCTGACGTTATAGCGGCGGGCGACAATCTCGGCGGTCTGGCCCATGGGGAAGTAGATGCCCGGCACCTGCTCCTTGAGCAACGGGTTGATCAGGTGGTCGGTATTCACGCTCTTCAGGGTCAGGCTGATGGACTCGACGCCACCGGCGACAATGATGTCGCTGCACCCCGAGGCGATCTGGTTGGCCGCGATGGCAATCGCCTGTAGCCCGGAGGAGCAGAAGCGGTTGAGGGTCATGCCGGCGGTGCCGGTGCCCAGGCGCGACAGCACCGCCACGTTACGGCCGATGTTGTAGCCCTGGGCGCCTTCGTTGGAGCCGGCGCCGACAATGCAATCCTCGACACTGGCCGGGTCGATGCCGCTGCGGCTCAGCAGGGCGTTGACGCAATGCGCGGCCATGTCATCGGGGCGGGTCTGGTTGAACTTGCCGCGAAAGGACTTGGCCAGGCCGGTTCGCACGCTGTCGACGATCACTACTTCACGCATGGGCTACCTCAATCTTGTCGTTGTTGGGAGACAGATCGAGGATAGATCCAGCGCCAGGTGATCGCGACAATCATTCACCTGGCGTATGCAAAAGCATGGCGCTATTTGTGCTTCTTCTTTTTATCGTGCTTGTCGGACTTGGCGAACGCCGCTTCCAGCGCCAGGTTGATGGTGCGCAACACCTTGACCCGCGCCCAGCGCTTGTCGTTGGCTTCCACCAGGGTCCAGGGCGCGATCTCGGTGCTGGTGCGATCCACCATGTCCCCCACCGCCGCCCGGTAGGCATCCCACTTGTCACGGTTGCGCCAGTCGTCTTCGGTGATCTTGAAGCGCTTGAACGGAATTTCTTCGCGGGCCTGGAAGCGCTCCAGCTGGGTCTGCTTGTCGATGGCCAGCCAGAACTTGACCACAATCACCCCGGAATCGCGCAGTTGCTCCTCAAAATCGTTGATCTCGGCGTAGGCGCGCATCCAGTCGGCCGTGGTGCAAAAGCCTTCAATGCGCTCCACCAGCACCCGGCCATACCAGGAGCGGTCGAACACAGTGAACATGCCCCGTGCCGGGATCTGCCGCCAGAACCGCCACAGGTAAGGCTGGGCACGTTCGTCTTCGCTGGGCGCGGCAATCGGCACGATGCGGTACTGGCGCGGGTCCAGCGCCGCCGCCACACGGCGGATCGCCCCGCCCTTGCCCGCCGCATCGTTGCCTTCAAATACGGTGACCAGGGCGTGCTTGCGCATGCGCTTGTCGCGCAGCAGGCCCGACAACCGGGCCTGCTCGGTAATCAGCTGTTCCTCGTAGTCGTCCTTTTCCAGGCGCTGGGTCATGTCCAGGCTGTCGAGCAGGCTTATCTGGTCCACCGACGACGGCAATGGCGCCGGCTGGATCCCGCTGGCCCTGGCCTTGGGCGCCTTCAGGGCATTTTGCAGGCCTTCGAGGAGGATCTTGCCCACGGTCAGCCCGCGGTAGTTGGCATCCACCCCTTCGATCACATGCCAGGGTGCATAGTCACGGCTGGTGCGGCGCAGCACGCGCTCACCAAAATGCACGAACTTGTCGTAGGTCTCGGACTGCTGCCAGTCCAGCGGGCTGATGCGCCAGCTGTGCAGCGGGTCGTCCTGCAAGGCCTTGAGCCGCGCCTTCATTTGCTTCTTGGAGAGGTGAAACCAGAACTTGAAGATCAGCGCCCCTTCATCGCACAGCATCTGCTCCAGGCGCTCGGCCCCGGCAATGGCCTGGTCCAGGCGCGCATCCTTGATCTGGCCGTGGACCCGGGCCTGCAACATCTGGCTGTACCAGTTGCCGAAGAACACCCCCATGCGCCCCTTGCCCGGCAACTGCCGCCAGTAGCGCCAAGCCGGCGGGCGCGCCAGTTCTTCGTCGGTCTGCTGGTCGAAGGTGCGCACCTCGATCAGGCGCGGGTCCATCCATTCATTGAGCAACTTGACGGTTTCGCCCTTGCCGGCGCCCTCGATGCCATTGATCAACACGATCACCGGGAAGCGCCCCTGCTGGTGCAACTCGAACTGCGCTTCCAGCAACGCTTCACGCAAGGCCGGGACTTGCGCCTCGTAAGTGTCCTTGTCGACGGTGTGACCGATTTCGGCAGATTCAAACATGGGCGACTCCCTTCCAAGATGGACCAAGACTAGCGGATTGGGCAGCGCGGCGGGCAAGGAATTCCCAGGCCCTTGCCGTGGATCAATGGCTCAGCCCTCGGGCACATGGCAAATCCCCAGGTCCTGGTGCTTCATCATCTGTTGGGTGAGGCGCTCCACCACCTCGCTGACAGCCTGCCGGCGAGGCGCACGCAGGGCTTCCATTTGCGCGAGGTATTCACCGTCGGTGAGGTTCTGGCTGTTTTCAAAGAGCAATTGTTGCTGCACATCAAAGGGCTCCGTCGCCGCCAGGAACGTCGCGGGAAACTGTTGCTTGAGGTGGGTCTTCCAGAACGTCAACTGGGTCATGAAACGCAAGAGCGACGGGGACAACTCCGCCGTACGGACCTGGGAGTGCGCAACCTCCAGCCCCTCGTTGGTCACATTGGCAAACTCCACATACTGCGCATGCTTGGGCTGCCCCGGCAGTTCCAGGACTTTTGCCAAGCCCACCCGAAAGGCCAGGCTGACTTCCAGCGGGTCTTCGCTGGCATGTTCCCTGGCGTAGGTCAGCGCAATTTTTTCCAGCTCACTGAGGCGGAACAGGCCCCGACCCAGTTTCAATAACTCCCCGGGGCTGCCCTGTCGGTGACTGGACTGCTGGGTCGCCTTCTCGACCTCCATCAGCACTTCCATCTGACTGAAAATATCCGCCGCCCCGTCTGCACAGTTCACTGGGTGGGCCGCCAGTTGAAAGACCTGTTCGCGCAGTTCCACGCTGTCATGGGTCGATTGCAGGACCTCCCACACCCGGCGGCTCAAATCCTCGCGCACGTGACGGCTGTCGGCGGTCCCGGACAATTGGGCAAGCAACCCGAACAGCGGTGCCGATTCGCTGTCATCGCGCAGGTTGGCCCAGATCCCGCGCCTTATGGCATTGCGGTTGGCCACTTCGTCCGGCAACCAGAGCGCCCGGGCTTTCAACTCGGTGGCGCGGGGTCGATCGTCATCCACATAGCCCATGCCGATACCGACCTCCTCACGGTAGCGACTGAGGGCCGTCACCGTCGAAACGGATAACGGGTTGCCGCCCAGGTTGATCGCCTGGCTGAAACTGCGGGTAGCGCGAAACAGCCATTCGGGCAAGAGCGTGATCCAGTTGTCGCGCAGGTCCACCTGGTCCAGATAGGCCAAGCGTCCCAGCCCGCTGGGCACGTCGGTTATCCGGCTGTCCTGGAGTAGCAACGTATGCAGCTCGCGCATGTTGCTGACATCCAGGTGCCCGCCCACCGGGTTGTGGCTCATGTCCAGCAGACGCAAGGTGCTCAGGTCGGCCAGTTTGCGCCGGGTGTACTCGGTCAGCGCCAGTTGGTTGCGGGGCAGCGACAAACTGTCGAGTTCGGGCATCCGCGAGAAGTACTCGGGCAGCCGGGTCAGCCGGTTGCGGTCCAGGTCCAGGCGGCGCAGGCCCTTGAAACACTTCAGGAAATAAGCCACGTCGTCGCCCAGCCGCATGTTCTTGAGTGACAAATGCCGCACATGATCGAAGCGAATCTGGGGCGGCAGGTTCGGCAGCGAGCCCACACGCATCCCGTCCAGGGTCAGGCCGGCCACGGACACCTGATACTCGTCGAGGACAAAGCTCTGGCGCCGCCAGCAGGCCTCGATGCGCTCGGCCACGAGCTGGCGGCTGCGATGGATATCCCTGAAGCCCGGTTGGTGCTGCAGTTCACCGGTGTTGCTCTTCCAATGTTTGAGAATGGCCCGCAGGTGCTCAAGGTCTGTGGTCATACGTTCGACGGCCTTGGCCCGGGACAGCTCATCGGCACCGCAAGCCATCAACAGCTCAGCGGCTTGGGCGTCAGTGAACAGCGGATAGAGCTTTTTCACCTTGTGCACCAGCGGCCCCGAATGGGCCGGCGAGCCTGTGGGCGAGTCCGCCAGCCGACAAGGGGTTTGCATGGCCAGCGGTTCACGAACCTTATCGGTCAATGCCTGCGCGGCCACCTCACGCTCACTTTGCGCCCGGGCGGCCAGCACACGCCGCAATCGCCAGCCATGTTCGCCCTCGGCGGCAGGCCAACCCAGGGCCTGGCGCTGCGCCTCTTGCAGCGTGTCTGCCAGCGCCTCGAACAGCCCATCCGGGCCTGTGCGGGCAGGTCCCAGGCTCACAGCGTTGCCATCAAACGCTGTAAAACCGGCCGCCGACCTGACGACCACCCGCCGCACGCCGGCCCCCTCGATCGCCCCCAGCGCCACTAAGGCGCCCTGCGGCGAATCCTCGCGCAACTCCAACCGCAGCGCGTTATCCCAGCCCTCGCCCCGCGGCAACATCCGAACGGCAACGCACTGCGTGTCGGGGCCGGCCAACTCCGGCAGCTCGAAACCGGCCAGGGCGCGATCCAGGCGTTGCCGTGCGAGGGCCTGGCGTACCGACTCGGCCAGCGCCATGGGTACACGCTGATGCTCGCGCAGCGCCTGCCACTCCACCGAAGAAGCCTGCGCCAGCAATTCGCGCATCACCGTGCATGGCAAGTGTGGATAGGTCTTGCGCAGCACCTCCCACTCGGGCGGCACCGGTCCGTCATACGCCTGATACAACCGCTCGAACAGGGGCTTGCGGTCAGCCTTGAGGGAGGCGAGCAGCCGACGCGCCAACACCGCGTGCTCTTCAGTGGCGGCCACCGCCGCCCCCAGTAGGCCGATCTTTTGTTGCTGGTCGAGCCGGGACAGCAGCACATCAAACACTTGCCCCTCATTCACCGCCTGTTCAGTGAGGGTCAAGCGCTGATGACCATCGCCCACGGGCCCACTGGCGGGATAACGCGCCTTGAACTCGCCCCGGGGGCCCTGCACCTCGAAGCAGTACCCCTCGGGCCAGCCCGGCAACAGGGGCAAGGCCTGCATCTGCACGGTGGCGCTGTCGGCGTTGAGGTACACACCCCGCTCCAGCAGCCAGATCAGGTCGCGAATGGACTGCTCCAGGCGAAAGCGCTCATACAGATCGCGAAACCGCGCGGGAAAGGGCAGGCACTCCTGGGCCAGGTGGTATCCCCAACGATAAGGCTTGTCCAGGATGTCGCGGACCAGTCGCAACTTGCGCGACTCCAGCGCGGGGTAACGACTGGTGGGTTCCAGGCGCGAAAAGAGGTAGTCCTGGTCGTCCCACTCGTGCGGCTTTTCAAATGCAAAACGCCAGGCCCCCTCGCCGTTGTGCAGCACTGCCGGGCGATAGGCCGTCTGCCGCGTCGCGTGATTGGCCCGCCACTGCCCCAGTTTCGCGTCAAAGGCCACCTGATGCACAAAGCCCCCCACTTTTATGTAGGAATGACCGCCCACGGTATAGACCCCCTGGGCATCCATCACCCCGTTATCGAGCAGGCCCTGGTCATGGGTATACGGGCGCACATCCGGGCGCCACAACCGTGGGCTGCCATCACTCGAACGGACAGCCTCCAGTGCCTGGAAGTAGTTATTCAAGCCCTGGCGGGTACGCTTCAATACCTTGCCGACCACCTTGGCCCCCGTGGCAAACAACACCATCGAGGTGATGTTTTCCGCCACCAATCCCAACTGCTTCAGCGCCTCGTCCCTGTCACCCCGGCGCCAGTCCTCAATGCCCTCATACACCTCGCCGAGTAGCTGCCCGACGGCCACCCCCGTCATCAACAGGCCCAAGGCCGGGACGACAAACGCGGCCAGGTTGAGCAGCGTCAACCCGGCCTCCAGGTACGCTTGCCAGCGCTGCTGGCGGACCTCCTCGTCCACATCCACCACCGGGACCGCCAGCGTGCGTGCGTCAATTTGCAGCTTGCCCACATAGGTGCTGAAAAAATGCCGGGCCAGGCTGACCGTGATGGGCCTGGCCTCCAGCACTCCCAGGGTGCGGTGCTGCTCAAACCGGGTAAAGAACCCAACCCGGTCCACCACGCCCAGGTATCCGGTAAAGAAGGCGCGGTAGCTGGCCACCTCCAGCTTCAAGTCCAGGTAGACCTTGAAGTCATTGAGCGAGGGGTACTCAAAAAACGGCCGCAACGGCTCATTGGGCATATACACCACACACGGTTCCTGCGGGTATTGCGCAATCGGCCGGCCCGAGAACACCACCACGCTCCACAGGCAACAATCGAGGGCATTCAGGCCTTGCCAGAGCACCGGGCGCCCCTGAAACAACAGGTCTTTGGCCTGCGCCGGGTCGATGTTGCGCTCAAGCAACGCGCACACCAGGCTGTAGGCATTCGGGCTGATATCGCCGCGCATCAGGGCGATGTGGGCATCGATTTTCACATCCAGGGTTTTCATCCGACCGATATCGATCGCCACGCCGTTGACGCCGGCCTGATCGTCACTGTCGCCGGCCTCCAGGGCGAACACTTCAAGGATGTGCTGTTGATACAAGCGCCCCAGGTCCAGGGCCCGGCAGCCTCGGGCGAACTCATGCGGGGCAATGTCGATAACGGCCTGGGCGGCAGACCCCGACTGCAGCCGCGACTCGCCGGAATAACGCTCGGCCCGCTCTTCATCCGCCGAAAAGTTCTGCAGCGCCATATGCAACAAACTCTGCTGTTGCAGCGTGACCGTGCGCACATACGCCAGGGGCAGCACATCTTTCTCATAGGCGTAGGTCGCACGGACAAACAGGTCCTTTTTCGGGTCCACCGTCACCTGCCACTGCGCCTGGCAGTAAGCCTTCAACTGCTGGCTGCCAAACTCATCCAGTGAGCGCAGCGGCTTCAATCGCACCTCAACCGCTGCGCGCGCCTCTTCGACCCGCGAGGCATCGTTTTCCAGCGCTTCCAGCACCCCCGGCGGGGCATTGATCATCCAGCCCGGCAAGCGCTTTTGCAGGACCTCGGCCTTGGCCAGGTCCCCCGTCATGTCCAGCAAGGCCGCTTGCAACTGTTGCTGCGTCAACTGAGTGAGTGTGTGGGTCAATCCATTCTGTACCTGCATCAGCAATATCCCTTAATGCCTAGGGTTGAACGCTTAACGATACCTCGTGCCAAGGCGCCGGATTAACGCCGATTGTTGATGGGTCCAGGGGCGATTGCCGGGGATTTTTCCATGGATGAAATAGCCGGCTAACACCCCGCTTCTACCCTGCCCGCCGGGATCGACTAGAATGGCCGCCTTGTCTCTGCCGAGTTGCCCATGAACCCCGTACAGCCCAATGCCCAGCTCGACTGGGACGACCAGGGACGCCCACGCTCGCGGGTGTTCGATGACGTGTATTTTTCCGACCAGTCGGGCCTGGAAGAAACCCGCTACGTGTTCCTCGAACAGAACCGCCTGCCAGAACGCTTTGCCGCGCTGCCGGTGGGCGGGCGGCTGGTGATCGGGGAAACGGGGTTTGGCACCGGCTTGAATTTCCTGTGTGCCTGGCAGCTGTTTGAACAGCACGCCGTGCCGGGGGCGCGCCTGCATTTTGTCAGTGTGGAAAAGTACCCCCTGAGCCATGCCGACCTGCAACGCGCCCTCGCCCTCTGGCCGCAGCTCCAGCCGTTGGCCGAGCCATTGCTGGCGCAGTACGTCGCCATTCACCAGGGCTTCCAGCGCCTGATCCTGGCTGACGGGCGTGTGACGCTGACGCTGCTGATCGGCGATGCCCTGGAGCAACTGCCGCAGTTGGATGCACAGATCGACGCCTGGTTTCTCGACGGTTTTGCCCCGGCGAAAAACCCCGACATGTGGACCGCCGAACTGTTCGCCGAACTGGCGCGGCTGGCGGCCCCGGGCTCGACCATCAGCACCTTTACCAGCACCGGCTGGGTGCGGCGCCTGCTCAATGCTGCCGGGTTCAAGATGAAGCGCACCCCGGGCATCGGCCACAAATGGGAAATCCTGCGCGGGGAGTTTCTCGGCTGGCCGGCCGACGCACCGCTACCGGCCCCCACCAAGCCCTGGTTCGCCAGGCCAACGGCCCTCAAGGGGGAGCGCCGGGCCCTGGTGATCGGCGGCGGTATGGCCGGGTGCACCAGCGCTGCCAGCCTGGCTGCGCGGGGTTGGCAGGTCAGCCTGCTGGAGCGCCATGCCGGCCTGGCCCAGGAGGCCTCGGGCAATCCGCAAGGGGTGCTGTACCTCAAGCTGTCGGCCCATGGCACCGCGCTGTCGCAAATGATTGTCAGCGGGTTCGGCCATACCCGGCGCCTGCTGGAGCACTTGCAACGGGGGGTGGAGTGGGACGGCTGTGGCGTCCTGCAACTGGCCTTCAATGCCCGGGAGGCCGAGCGCCAGGCGCAACTGGCCGAGGCGTTTGCCCCGGGCTTGCTGCACCGGCTGAACAGGGACCAGGCCCAGGCCCGGGCCGGGGTTGGCCTGGAGCACGGCGGGCTGTTTTTCCCCGAGGGCGGCTGGGTGCATCCACCCGCTTTCTGCCAATGGCAGGCACGCCAGCCCGGCATCACGGTGCAGGTTCATCATGAGGTGCTGGAGCTGCGCAAAGTCGACGAGCAATGGCAGGCCTGGGACGGTGACCGGTTGCTGGCCAGCGCTGCCGTGGTGGTGCTGGCCGGCGCGGCTGACGTCAAGCGCTTTGCTGCCAGCGCCGAGTTGCCGTTAAAGCGTATTCGCGGGCAGATCACCCGCTTGCCGCAGACCGCCGACAGCCAGGCCTTGGCCACGGTGGTGTGCGCCGAAGGCTATGTCGCGCCGGCCCGCCTGGGGGAGCACACCCTGGGCGCCAGTTTTGACTTCACCTGTGAAGACCTCACCCCCACCGCCGCCGAGCATGCCGGGAATCTGGCGCTGCTGCAGGAAATCTCCCCGGACCTGGCCCAACGCCTGCGCGCCGACAGCCTTGCTCCACAGACCCTGCAAGGCCGCGCGGCCTTTCGCTGCACCAGCCCGGACTATTTGCCGATTGTCGGGCCATTGGCCGACACCCTGGCATTCGCCCAGGCCTATGGGGCGCTGCGCAAGGACGCCCGCCACACACCCGACACCGCCTGCCCGTGGCTCGATGGCCTGTATATCAATAGCGGCCATGGCTCACGGGGCCTGATCACCGCGCCGTTGTCCGCCGAACTGCTGGCCGCGTGGCTGGACAACGAACCGCTGCCCCTGCCCCGCAGTGTGGCCGAGGCCTGTCATCCAAACCGCTTCGCCGTACGGGCGTTGATCCGCAGCAACGCGGCCAAGAAACCTCAGTGAGCGGGCCGTCAACCCGCCGTGGGCAGCTCGCAGGTGCCCAGCTCATCGAGCCTCAACGCCTCCTTGGTCAGGCGTTCAAGCTCGGTGTGCTCCGCCTTTTCCTGCTCATCCTGGATCTGCCCCATCTGGCTGCGATAATCGGCGTCGCCCAGGGTCTCTCTCTGCGCCCATACGGCCTCTATGCGCTCGCCAAAAGGCTGGTTCAAGGTATCGAACGAACCGCCATGGGTCCGTCGCAGGTAGCTGCGCCAAAACGGCAGTTTCACCATATAGGTCAGCAGTAGCGGGGAAAGCTCAGCCGCCCTCAATTGCACTTCAGCCACCTCCAGCATGTGCTCGGTCACCCCGCCCAGGCTGGCATAGCGCATATGCCGCGGTTGCCCGGGCAAATGGAAGCGCTCCACCAACCCCGTGCGATAAGCCAGGCTGACCTCCAGTGGGTCGAGCATCGGATGCTCAGCGCTGTGCCGGCGGGCCATCTGTTCCAGACGGTCCAGGCGAAACAATCCACGGGCCAGCCTCAAGAGTGGCTTGGCCGTGACCTGCCCACCCTCCACCCGCTGCGAAGCCTCGTGAATTTCCACCAGCACTTCCAGGTTACTGAAACTCTCGGCGGCGGCATCGTCACAGTTCAAAGGCGTGGCCGCCCGTTCAAAGATCTCTTCGCGCAGCCGGGTATCCGCTGCCGCCGCGTCCAGTACCCGCCAGACCCGACGGCCCATGTCCTCCTGTACGTGAGTGGTATCGGCAGCTCCGCCCAGGCCGGCCAGGAGCTTGAACAGCGCATCGGAACCGGGTTCATCCTTGAGCCCCACCCAGGTCTCGATCCTCTCGGGGTAGCGGGCCACTCGCCCATCTCCCAGCCATAGATCCCGGGCCGCCTGTTCATTGAGCCTGGCGATGTCGTCTTCCACAAAGCCCATGCCCACGCCAATGGCGTCCCGGTAGTTGTTCAACCGCAGGCGGCTGGGGGCATCCAGTGGGTTGTGCCGCAAGTTGATGATTTCGGTGTTGCGCCGTGGCGCGGCGAACAACCAGGCGGGCAAGGTGGCGATGTCATTTTCCCGCAGGTCCAGTTGCTCCAGGTAGGGGATGCGCATAAAACCGGTTGGCAGGCTTTTAAGCCGGCAGTTACGCAAGACCAGGCTACGCAGTTCAAACATCTTGCCCACCACCGGCGGGTCGACCAGGGGGTTGTTGCTCAGGTCCAGGGTGGTCAGGTTTTTCAGGTCGCCGAGTTTGGTCCGGGTGTATTCGGTCAGTTGCAGTTGGTTATTGGCCAGGTACAACCGGCGCAACTGCTTCATCTGCTGCAGCACTTCCGGCAGCCGCGTCACCCGGTTATCCGTCAGTTCCAGGGTCTTGAGCCCCTTGAAGTGCTTGAGGAAGTAGCCAACATCATCGTTGAGCCCCATGTTACGCAATGACAACTGCTGGATATGCCCGAACTGGACTCCCGGCGGGAGGCTCGGCAATGCCCCGAGGGCCATACCGTCAAGGGAAAGGCTCGGCACTTTCTGCTGGTACTCGTCCGGCAGCAGCGAGGCATATTGCCAACTGCGCTCAATGGCCTGGACGGCCTGGTGGCGTGCCAGGCGGTGATCCTGCACGGTAACCTCCGACGGCGCCTGCGCCACCTTCTCCCTGGCCCACACCTTCAGCGCCCGATGCAGGGCTTCATACTGCTGCTCAAGCACCCGGATGGCTTTGGCACGCGACAATTGATCGCTCCCCAGGTCCTGCAAAAAGGTCGCGATGCGCTGGTCGTCAAACCGGGGGTAGAGTTTGCGCACCTTGCGCACCAGGCCTGCCGGCTGGGATGGCGAATCCACGGGCATGCCTTGCACGCACGCCACGCCAGGCTCCTCGGGCACCGGCCGTTCCGGCCATAGATAGCGGGCAATCCAGCGGCGCTCATCCTGGGCCTTGCCAATCAAGGCATTGCGCAACTGGCTGGCCCTGTCGCTCCCGGGCAGGCGCAACGCGTCGAGCTGGGCGCCAGACAAACAGTCGAGCAGTGCCTCATAGAATCCTTGCGGCCCATCGGCCATCGCGCCCAGTGGCCTACCCTGCCCATCGTAGGCGCGAAACCCCTGGGCCGACTGCACCACCGTGCGGGTCGTGGCAGCCTTTGCCTTGCCCACGTGGGCGAGGACGCTGCCTCTCAAGCTCTCACGGCGCACCTGCAACAACAGGTCTTCGGGCCAGCCCGGAACCCGCCGCAGCAACCCGGTCGCCATGCGCCGAGTGGCTTCGGTGGCCAGTTCCGGCAAGTACAGACCGCTCAGGGCCTCGTCTTCATCCAACCGTTGCAGGGCCTCGCGCGCCCATTGAGCGATCCGCAAAGGCACCCGCCCGCTATGGCGCAAGCGCAAGCGCTCGGCGGTGGAGGCTTGGCTCATGACGTCCCAGGCGACTCCCAGGGGCAAGTGCGGATAGCGATGCTTGAGCAACCCGTGATCGCTCTGGTCGATGAAGTCGGCATTCGCACGCAGCCGTTCATACACTGCCTGGTGAGTGTCCTTGAATGAGGCCAAAAGGCGCCGCGCCAGCACCGCTTGCGCCTCCTCGTCCGGGAAGGAGCCCCCCAGCAGGCGCGCGGTCTCCTGCGGGTCGAGGGCGGTCAGTAGGGTGGCCATGACCTGCCCGTCCTTCATCTGGCGCGTGGTGATGTGGATGCTCAAGTCTTCGTAGTCAAAGGGGGCGGTGTCGGGATGACGCTCAAGCAAGTAGCCCTCTTCGTCCAGCAGTTCAAAAAAACGCCCCTTGGGCCAGCCTTCCATCAGCGGCAGGGCCAACATCTGCACATGCGCGGTCAACGCGTCGAGCGGTGCCTGGTGCGTCATTTGCCAGATCAGATCGCGAACCCCCTGGTTCTGCTTGAAACACAGGGCACGTTCGCGCAACCGCTCCGGCAATGGCAGGTTTTGCCTGGCCAGTTGCTGCAGGCGGGGCAAGGTCGTGTCGGTGATAGCGGCGATATCCCGCAGATGCCCGGCCGGGAAGGCGTTGAGGCTGGGGTCCAACCGGCCCAGCACATAGTCAGGGTTCTGCCACTCTTGCGGGCGCTCGAACAAGAACTGCCAGCCACCCTGATAGTTGTGGGTCACGGGCGGTCGATACGCGGCATCACGCTGCGGATGCCGGGCCCGCCAGCGGCCGGTGGACGCATCAAAGACTATCGAATAGATCGAACCGTCGATCTTGACATAGGACTGGCCATTGGCCTGGTAGACGCCACGGGGACTGGCAACGATCCCCTCGAGCGAGACGCTGTGGCGATACGGCTCGCTACGGCTACGCCATAGGCGCGTGGTTTTGTCCGGCATGCGCACGGCTTCCAGGCGGCCATAAAAACCCGAGGCCGGCGGCGTGCTTCTCCACAGCCGGCCCACCACTTTGGTACCCGCCGCGAACAACGCCATGGCGGCGAGGCTTTCGGCGATGTTCGCCAGGTGCCTGAGGGCCCCCAGCCGGTCCTGGTGTGTCCAGTCATCCACCCCGTCGAACACCTCCCCAAGAAGCTGCCCCACCGCCACGCCCATCATCAGTTGCCCCAGTACCGGCACCACTAACGCGGCGACGTTGAGCACCGTCAAGCCAGCGTCCAGGTAGTCCTGGATGCGTTGCTGGCGTGCCTCGTCATCGGCCTGGGCGTTGGAAACCGCCAGCACACGGGCATCGAGCTGGATTTTCCCGACACAGGCATTAAAAAAGAACGTCGAGAAGTTGCCCGTCACCGCTAGCGACTCCACGCGCACCAGAAGATTGTATTTCTCAAAACGCTCGAAAAAACCGAAACGCTCGGACTCATCCAGGTAGCCCATGAAGAAGGTTCGATACGTACTCACATGGAGCTTGAGGCCAAGGTAGAGCTTGAAATGCTCCAGTAGCTCATAGCGATACCACGGGCGTACGGGCTCATTGGGCATGTACACCACGACCGGGCCGCTGGCGAATCCCTCGGCGGAGGCGCTGGAAAACACCAGCACGCCCCACAGGCAAGCCCCATCGATCTTCAGGCCTTGCCAGGTCAGCGGTTGGCCGTTGAACCACAATGGCTGGGGGTCGCTGGCGGGCATATCCGCCCGGACCAGGCCGAGCAACAACGTATAGGTCGGTTGATCGATATCGCCCTTGGCATGGGCCATATGCAAGTCCAGCAGCATATCCAGGCACCGGGTATGGCCGACCTCCTTCACCACAGGGCTATAGCCGTGCTCCAGGTCCGCCAGTTTGAACACTTCGCGCACATGGGCTTGATAGGCCGCCCCCAGGTTCAGCTCGCGGCAGTAGCCGATAAAGGCCTGGGCGCTGATATCCCGGGCAATCCTGCGCTGGGCGCCCACCCGCACCACGGCATTGATCGGTATGCCTGCCGGCTCGGCCCCCGCCTGGGAAAAGTTCTGCATGGCCGCCTGCAGCAGGCTGTGCTTCTCCAGGACCACCGTTTCGATCAGCATGCCGCCAAGGTCCGGGTTGACACCGTGGAAGGTGCGCCTGGGAAGCTCTAGCAAGTCGTACTCAATGTCCAGGTAGCCATAGCCCCTGGCAGTCAGAAAGGCCTTGAGCCGTTCGCGACAAAACCTGTCGAGGGGGGTCAACCGGCTCAACAGCCGTTGCAGGGTTTCCCGGGGGGCCTCGCTGTCGGCATACGTCTGCTCAATGGCCTGGAGCACCTGGGAGTCGGCCTTGATCAACCAGGCCGGCAGGGTGTCATGCAACACCTGCGCCTTGTCCAGATCGCCGGTGATACTCAGCAGCCCCTTCATCACATCATCCTGAGCCACAGGCGCGAGTACCTGGCTCAAATCAGCGGTTTGCGTCATTCGCAACGTTCCTTAATCGCGTTGAACAATGCCGCCACACACTAAACCCACCCGCCCTTCAGAAGGGTTCAAATAGCTGCAGGTTTACCCAGGGCAATGCCCCACTCTTTGCATATGAACTTGAGCTAATTACCGCCCTTTTCCTCCACGCCGCACCGGCCGCAGGGTCTGTCACGAAGGGGGGCGGTTGTTTGCCATATAACGTATTGATCTAAAACTCCCTGCGCAGCCCTGGGGTCTGTCCCTGGGTAACCGCCGTTTTGGCGCGTGCCTTTTTACCCCTCCCCAACGGAAAAACCGGTAAGGAATTTATGTGCGGATTAGCTGGAGAATTGCGTTTCAATCATCAACCTGCCGACCTGGCAGCGGTGGAACGAATCACCCATCACCTGGCGCCACGCGGGCCTGACGCGTGGGGCTTCCATGCCCAGGGGCCGATTGCCCTGGGCCATCGACGCCTGAAAATCATGGACCTGTCGGACGGCTCGGCCCAACCGATGGTCGACGCCCAACTGGGCCTGTCCCTGGCCTTCAACGGCGCGATCTACAACTTCCCGGAACTGCGCAGCGAGCTTGAAGCCCTGGGCTACGCCTTCTATTCGGACGGCGACACCGAGGTGCTGCTCAAGGGCTATCACGCCTGGGGCGAAGCCTTGCTGCCCAAGCTCAACGGCATGTTTGCCCTTGCCATCTGGGAGCGCGACAGCCAGCGCCTGTTCATCGCCCGCGACCGCCTGGGCGTCAAGCCGTTGTACCTGTCGCGCACCGGCCAGCGCCTGCGCTTTGCTTCGACGTTGCCGGCGCTGCTCAAGGGCGGCGATATCAGCCCGCTGCTCGACCCGGTGGCGCTCAATCACTACCTGAATTTCCACGCCGTGGTGCCGGCCCCGCGCACCCTGCTGGCGGGCATCGAAAAACTGCCGCCGGCCACCTGGATGCGTATCGACGCCGATGGCAACACCGAGCAGAAAACCTGGTGGACCCTGCCCTATGGCCCCCATGACGATGAAAAACACCTGACCCTGCAAGACTGGACCGACCGCGTGCTCGACAGCACCCGCCAGGCCGTAGCCATTCGCCAACGCGCTGCGGTGGAGGTGGGCGTGCTGCTGTCCGGCGGTGTGGATTCGAGCCTGCTGGTGGGCTTGTTGCGTGAAGTCGGCGTGCAGGATCTGGCGACCTTCTCCATCGGCTTTGAAGATGCCGGCGGCGAGCGTGGCGATGAGTTCCAGTACTCCGACCTGATCGCCCGGCATTACGGCACCCAGCACCATCAACTGCGCATCGCTGAAAGCGAGATCATCGAGCAACTGCCGGCCGCCTTCCGCGCCATGAGCGAGCCGATGGTCAGCCATGACTGCATTGCCTTCTACCTGCTATCGCGGGAAGTGGCCAAGCATTGCAAGGTGGTGCAAAGCGGCCAGGGCGCCGATGAGCTGTTCGCCGGTTACCACTGGTATGCGCAGGTGGACGGCGCCAGCGACCCTTACGCGGCTTACCGCGAGGCCTTTTTCGACCGCAGCTACGCCGATTATGCGGCGACCGTCACCCCGCAATGGCTGACCGCCCATGACGCGGCCGGCGACTTTGTGCGCGAACATTTCGCCCAACCTGGCGCCGAGGCCGCAGTGGATAAGGCCCTGCGCCTGGACAGCACGGTGATGCTGGTGGACGACCCGGTCAAGCGTGTGGATAACATGACCATGGCCTGGGGCCTGGAGGCGCGTACGCCATTCCTCGACTACCGCCTGGTGGAGTTGTCGGCGCGGGTGCCGGGCCAATTCAAGCTGCCGGACGGCGGCAAGCAGGTGCTCAAGGAGGCCGCGCGCCGGGTGATCCCCAGCGCGGTGATCGACCGCAAGAAAGGCTACTTCCCGGTGCCCGGGCTCAAGCACTTGCAGGGCGATACCCTGAACTGGGTGCGCGACCTGCTGCTGGACCCAAGCCAAAATCGGGGCCTGTTCAACCCGGCGATGCTCGACCGCCTGCTCACTGACCCCCAGGGGCAACTGACACCGCTGCGCGGCTCCAAACTGTGGCAACTGGCAGCGTTGAACCTATGGCTCAGCGAACAAGGAATCTGATTGATGAAGCCTCACGCCACGACCTACAGCCAACGCCTGCTGCGCGGCCAGGCGCCGTCCTACGAGCGCCTGCAAGCGCGCCTGGCCGAAGACGGCAGCGAACCCAGCACGCAACCGATTGCCGTGCATTGTGGGTGGGGCCGGCTGTTGATTGGCCATACCTTCCCCGACCCGGCAAGCCTGGCCCTGGAGTTGCTCAACGAGCAGCCCGCAGAGCGCGACATCGCGCTGTATGTGGCCGCGCCCCAGCAGATCCTCGGGATTGATCCACAACAGTTGTTCCTCGACCCCTCCGACACCTTGCGCCTGTGGTTCACCGACTACCGCCCGGCGACCCGGGTGTTTCGCGGCTTTCGCATTCGCCGGGTGCAGAGCGCAGCCGACTGGCAGGCGGTCAATCGCCTGTACCAGGGGCGCGGCATGTTGCCGGTGGATGCCAGCCTGTTGACCCCGCGCCACCAGGGCGGCCCGGTGTACTGGCTGGCCGAGGATGAAGACAGCGGCGCGGTGATCGGCAGCGTCATGGGCCTCAATCACCAGAAGGCCTTCCATGACCCGGAACACGGCAGCAGCCTCTGGTGCCTGGCCGTAGACCCGCAATGCTCGCGGCCGGGCGTCGGCGAAGTGCTGGTGCGCCACCTGATCGAGCACTTTATGAGCCGTGGCCTGAGTTACCTGGACCTGTCGGTATTGCATGACAATTGCCAAGCGAAAAGCCTCTACGCCAAGCTCGGCTTCCGTCCCCTCACCACCTTTGCCATCAAGCGCAAGAACGGCATCAACCAGCCGCTGTTCCTTGGGCCGGGGCCGCAGGCGGGGTTTAATCCCTATGCGCGGATCATTGTCGAAGAAGCGCACCGGCGCGGGATTGATGTGCAGGTGGACGATGCCGCCGCCGGGTTGTTCACCCTCAGCCATGGCGGGCGCCGGGTGCGCTGTCGCGAGTCGTTGAGCGACCTGACCAGCGCCATCAGCATGACCCTGTGCCAGGATAAAAGCCTGACCCACAAGGTCTTGAGCGCCGCCGGTTTGAAATTGCCGTCGCAACAATTGGCGGCCAGCGCCGACGACAACCTGACGTTTCTCGACGAGCACCAGCGCATTGTGGTCAAGCCGCTGGACGGCGAGCAAGGTCAAGGCGTGGCCGTGGACCTGCGCACCCTCGAAGAGGTGCAAGGCGCTATTGAAGCGGCGCGTCGGTTCGACGCACGGGTGTTGCTGGAGAGCTTCCACGAGGGCCTGGACCTGCGCATCCTGGTGATCGGCTTTGACGTGGTGGCCGCCGCGATCCGGCGCCCGGCGCAGGTGATCGGTGATGGCAAACACAGCGTCGGCGCCTTGATCGAGGCGCAAAGCCGCCGACGCCAGGCGGCCACCGATGGCGAAAGCCGGATCCCCCTGGACGACGAAACCCTGCGCACCTTAAAGGCAGCGGGTTACGACTACGACAGCATCCTGCCTGCGGGCGAAGTGCTGGCGGTGCGGCGTACCGCCAACCTGCACACCGGGGGTTGCCTGGAGGATGTCACGGCGATCCTGCACCCAACGCTGGTGGATGCAGCGGTGCGGGCGGCACGGGCCCTGGACATTCCCATGGTGGGCCTGGACCTGATGGTGCCGGCCGCCGACCAACCGGAGTACGTATTTATCGAAGCCAATGAGCGCGCAGGATTGGCCAACCATGAACCGCAGCCCACGGCGGAAAAGTTCGTGGACCTGCTGTTTCCCCACAGCCAAACCACGGCTTGAAACATGATCATTCCCACGCTCCGCGTGGGAATGCAGCCAGTGACGCTTCGCGTCACAAGAGCGGACGCGGAGCGTCCCTTGAGGCATTCCCACGCGGAGCGTGGGAACGATCATGCGGCCCTCAACTCATCAGGAGTTTCCATGACCCAACCCCTCCCCGAACCGGATCTCAACTACCTGCAGAAAGTACTGCTGGAAATGCTCGCCATCCCCAGCCCCACCGGGTTTACCGACACCATCGTGCGCTACGTCGCCGAGCGCCTGGAAGAACTGGGCATCCCCTTTGAAATGACCCGGCGCGGCACGATCCGCGCCACCCTCAAGGGCCAGCAAAACAGCCCGGACCGTGCGGTTTGCGCGCACCTGGACACCATCGGCGCCGCCGTGCGGGCGATCAAGGACAATGGCCGCCTGAGCCTGGCCCCCGTGGGCTGCTGGTCCAGCCGCTTTGCCGAAGGCAGCCGCGTGAGCCTGTTCACCGACCATGGCGTGATCCGTGGCAGCGTCCTGCCACTGATGGCCTCCGGGCACGCGTTCAACACCGCCGTGGATGAACTGCCAATCAGTTGGGACCATATCGAACTGCGCCTGGATGCCTACTGCGCCACCCGCGCCGATTGCGATTCCCTGGGGATCAGCGTCGGTGACTTCGTGGCCTTCGACCCGCTACCGGAATTCACCGAAAGCGGCCATATCAGTGCCCGCCACCTGGATGACAAAGCCGGGGTCGCCGCCCTGCTGGCGGCGCTCAAGGCCATCGTCGACAGTGGCGAACCCCTACTGATCGATTGTCACCCACTGTTCACCATCACCGAAGAAACCGGCAGTGGCGCAGCCGCGGCACTGCCCTGGGATGTCAGCGAATTCGTCGGCATCGACATTGCCCCGGTCGCTCCCGGCCAGCACTCCAGCGAACATGCCGTCAGCGTGGCGATGCAGGATTCCGGCGGCCCCTACGACTATCACCTGTCGCGGCACTTGCTGCGCCTGGCGGCGGATAACGACCTGCCGGTACGGCGTGACCTGTTTCGCTATTACTTCAGCGATGCCCATTCGGCCGTCACCGCCGGCCACGATATCCGCACCGCGCTGCTGGCCTTCGGTTGCGATGCGACCCACGGTTACGAGCGCACCCATATCGACAGCCTCGCGGCCTTGAGCCGCCTGCTGGGCGCCTACATCCTCAGCCCGCCGGTGTTTGCCAGCGATGCCCAACCGGCCCAGGGCTCCCTGGACCGCTTCAGCCATCAACTGGAGCACGACACGCAAATGGAGAGCGATACCCGTGTGCCTTCGGTGGACAGCCTGGTGGGGCACAAACCCTGAGGCTGGCAACTATGATCCCGGCACAGTAGGATCGCCGGGATCCACCATTTGAGGCTTGTATGCTGATTCCCTACGCTGCACTTGAAGTCGACACCCTGACCCGCCTCATCGAGGACTTCGTGACCCGCGACGGCACCGACAATGGCGACGACACCCCCCTGGAAACCCGCGTACTGCGTGTGCGCCAGGCGTTGACCAAGGGCCAGGCACTGATCGTTTTCGACCCCGAAAGTGAACAGTGCCAACTGATGCTCAAGCACGATGTGCCCAAGCACCTGTTCGACTAAGGGTTGGCCACGGGCACCGACTGGCCCTGCCGGTTGCGGTTTTTTTCGTAGATCTCCGCCCGGTGCACATTGACCTCTGCCGGGGCTTGCACGCCGAGTTTCACCTGGAGGTTGTTGACCTCCAGGATCCGCAGGGTGATGTGATCGCCGATGGAAATGATTTCGTCTACTGCGCGGCTAAGTACCAGCATGGTGTTTGTCCTTTGGAAGTGACTGGACATCGACCTTGCTCCCGAGCCTACGATCCATCAATAAGCCGCCAGACAAACAGATAAGCCCTACAGGTAAGGGTTAGTTTTACTGACAGACGAATATCAAATAGAGCAGTAGGACCGATCAGTTTTAAACATATCGTTTATCTCTCAACCTTTGACCGACTGGGCCTTGGCGCGCATTTTTTCCGACATGCTGGTCATCTCGTCATACAGCAACTGCGGGTTTTTCTGCTTCAGGGCCCAGGCCATTCGCCCCTGTTCGTGGGGCAGGATCATGAACTCACCGACGGCCACACGCTGGTAGATGTACTCGGCAATGTCTGCCGCACTGATCGGCGAGCTTTCCAGCAGCTTGCCGACCTGGGCCTTCATCGCCGGGGTCGGGCCGCGGAACGAGTCCAGCAGGTTGGTCTGGAAAAACGACGGGCACACCACATGCACCCCGATCTCCTGCTGCTTGAGTTCCACCAGCAGGCTTTCCGAGAGCGCCACCACACCCGCCTTGGCCACGTTGTAGTTGCTCATGGCCGGGCCTTGCATCAGGGCCGCCATGGAAGCGATGTTGATGATGCGGCCCTGGCTTTTTTCCAGCAGCGGCAGGAAGGCCTTGCAGCCCTTGACCACGCCCATCAGGTTGATTGCGATCTGCCAGTCCCAGTCTTCCAGGGACAGTTCGCCAAAGAACCCACCGGAGGCGACCCCGGCGTTGTTGACGATCACATCGATGCCGCCCAGCTTGACCTCGCAGGCCTGGGCCAAGGCCGTGAGCTGGCTGTAGTCGCGCACGTCACAGCGCTGGATAAACCCGTCGCCACCGGCCTGGCGCACCTGGGCGAGGGTTTCCTGCAAGCCCGGTTCGCTGACGTCCGACAAGGCCAGTTGCCAGCCTTCACGGGCCCAGCGCAGCGCGATTTCGCGACCCAGGCCGGATCCGGCGCCAGTGATCATCATGCGATTTTGCATAGGAAGTAGCCTTGTGGTTCAGGGAAGAAGTACGCGCCAGTGTAGCGAAGGTCATTCACCGGCCCATGCACCATCAAGTTGCTGAATGCCCGGGGCAAACCAAAAGCCCGGTCGGATCTCGACGCGTGGGGCAAGTTCAATTTTTTTAAACTAAGTGCGAGGCCGTACAACAATTAAAAAGGAAATAAGCCAGCAACCAAATTACATTAAAAAAACAGGGAATTTTCTGCAAAACGCAGGAGTCGGATTGATTAAGGCGGCCGTTTTAGATGACCGGTTTAATCATCAAGTCTTTTACAAGACGCATAAGGAAATCCCACTATGAGCCTCATTCTTATCATTGTCCTGATCCTCCTGCTGGTCGGCGGCCTGCCGGTGTTCCCGCACTCGCGCAACTGGGGTTATGGGCCATCGGGTATTCTCGGTACGGTGCTGGTGGTGCTGTTGATTCTGTTGTTGCTGGGCAAGATATAAAGTTATCGTTCCTACAAAAAGCAGGAAAAAAGATGCAAAAAAAAGAGGCCTTGAAAAAGGCCTCTTTTTTATTGCCTGGCGATTAGTCCGGCTTGCCGTCTACCACGCCTGCGGTGTTATCCAGCAGGCTCTTGGTGGCGGTTTGCAGGAACGACTCAAGTTTCTGCTTAAGTTGTGCCTCATCCGTCGACTCCGGGATCAACTTGCCGGTAGGGTTGGCACCCAGTTCGTATTGCCACAGTTTCGGTGGCATTTCCTTGGGCAGTACCAGCACGCGGTCAGCGGTGAGCAAGGCCACGGTCTGGTCGCTGCCCGAGGGCTTGATCACGCCAAAGCCCTTGTCGCCTTCCGGCAAGTTGAGCAGGTCGCGGCCCCAGCACTGGTGGCGGGTTTCACCGCCCAGGCGGCCCATGATGGTCGGCACGATGTCGATCTGCGTGCCCACGGTGTGGTCACGCACGCCGAACTTGTCCTGCACGCCCGGAGCGATGAGCAGCAGCGGCACGTTGAAGCGGCCCAGGTCCATTTCGGTGATCTGTTGCTCGTTGCCAAAGCCATGGTCGCCAACGACCACAAACAGGGTGTCCTTGAAGTACGGCTCCTTGCGGGCCTTCTCGAAGAACTGGCCCAGGGCCCAGTCGGAGTAGCGCATGGCCGTCAAATGCTCGTTGAGGCGACCACGGTCAGTGACCGGCTCGACCGGCAACGGCGTCGGCAAGGCGTACGGCGTGTGGTTGGACAGGGTCTGCAGCAGGGCGTAGAACGGCTTGCCGCCTTCGCGGGCCTTCAGCTCCTGCAGGCCACGGTTGAACATGTCCTGGTCGGACACGCCCCAGGTCGGATCGGAGAACACCGGGTCAACGAAGTCATTGCGGCCAATGAAGTTGGTCATACCCTGGTTGCTGAAGAAGCCCGACTGGTTGTCCCAGGCGAAGTCGCCGTTATAGACATACACGTCGTCGAAATCACGGGCACTGAGCAATTGCGGCAAGCCCGACAGCTTGTGGCTGCCTTCCGGGGTCTGCATCAGGTATTCAAAGCCTGGCAGGTTCGGGAAGCAGGCCATGGTGGCGAACATGCCCTGATGGGTATGGGTGCCGTTGGAGAAGAAACGATCGAACAGCAGGCCTTCTTTGGTCAGCTCGTCGAAGTACGGCGTGATCTTGCCGCCACTGCCCAGGGCGCCCACCGAGTGACCGGCGAAGCTTTCCATCAGGATCACCACGACGTTCTTGATCGCCAGGGTCTTCTCGGCCGGTGGCGTGAAGTCACGGCGCACGGCGGCGGTGTCGGCATCCACCAGTTTTTCGTCCGGCATCACCAACATGTCACGCACGGTCTGGGTGGCCAGCGGCTGCTCCAGGGTGGCTTTCCAGACGTTCTCGCGGTGCTCGGAGAACCGCGCCTTGGCCGCCCCGACCAGCGACAACGTACCGTTGAGGCCCAGGTGGTTGGCAAAGTTCGAGTCGGTGGTGTACACGTCACCCCAGCGCAGCGGCGGGCCCTGGCGCAGGGTGCCACGCGCGGCGACCACGGCGATCAGCAGGCACACCACGAACACCGCGATGCGGCTGTACCACGGCGCGACCTGGCGGGTGCCCACCGTGCCCCCGCTGAACGGGCCACGGGGACGTGTTGCACGGTCGGCGCCCTTGAAGGCGATGCTCAGGATAAAGGTGCCGACGGCCCAGCCCAGCAGGTAGCGCACCACCGGGAAACCGTACCAGAGCATGCTCATCACGGTTTTCGGGTCTTCCTTGACGTACTGGAAGACCAGACCGTTGAGGCGCTGGTGGAACTCACGGTAGAAGTCCATTTCCATCAGGCCCAGGAACAGCGCGATGCTGGAGACCACGGTCAGCCACAGCCGGAAGAACCCACGGGCGGCCATGGCGCGCACGCTGAACAGGGCCAGGATCAGCGGGATGCTCAGGTACACCACCAGGCGCAAGTCCATGCGCAGGCCATTGGCGAACGCTTCAAGGAAGGTCGAGGCCGGGGTGTCGAGCATCATGTCGCTGTTGTACACCAACAGTCCCAGGCGCAGCAGGGAGAGCATCACCATCATGACCAGCGCGCATAGCAGCGTGTAGGCCAGGTGGGACTTGACGGTCGGTTGCAGCAGGCGATTAGAAGCTCGCTGCTGATTCAGGGCGTCCGGGTTTGCCATGTTGTTTGAGGACCCATTGGAAGTTTAAGTGGCGAAATAATGCAGCGGCGTCCTGCCCCAACCAATAAAGGCACAGGGTCCAGGGTATTACGCGGTGGGCAGATGGTGCCCGATCAACGCCGGCAACGCTATTGATTACTCATTGCGCAGGGCTCCTGGCGGCGCAGACGGGCCGTGGCAGGAAAATAAAGCGGGGAGAATTGTCTTGGATGAAGTGTGAAAATTTTGTGCAGCGAATATCTCGACACACAAATCTACAGGACACAGCGTAATTAAATGTGGGAGCGGGCTTGTGTGGGAGCGGGCTTGCCCTAATGCCAGTCAGTTAAGCCCTCCCGCTTTCTTTTTGGGGTATTTGACCGGCCT
>NZ_LKBY01000101.1:0-74674 GCF_002699915.1 Pseudomonas sp. ICMP 8385
CTTCCAGGACGCTGGCGTAGTCACTTGCTTTCATTGCGGGTCCAATTGATCAGGTCTTTGAGCTGCGCCCGGCAGATTCCATACAGTTCGCCATTGCGTACCTGGTTGGTCAGGAGTTGTTCCTGGGTGACGCCTGAGTCGAGGTCGTCAGCGTTTCCGGTTCCGCTGGCAGGCGCAGGAGTTCGGCCGGAGCCGTTCGGGGTTGGCATTGCGGGATTGGGGGTAATACCGTTTGCGGCGTTCCACACGCGGACAAAGCCAGTAGTGAACACAGCAGCAGGCAGCGGCTCAATACCGTTTGCGGCGTTCCACACGCGGACAAAGCCAGTAGTGAACACAGCAGCAGGCAGCGGCTCGGGCTTCGCATCCAGGGCGCGGCGATAGAGTTTGGTAACACGGGCAATATCTCCTGTGAGTCGGTCGGTGTTTTGGCGCAGGGTTTCTTTGGTGTCCGCAAGCTGGCTAGCCAGTTGATTGTTTTTGCCTTGCTCGATGCGTAGCCGCGCCAAATCTGCATCGGCGGCGAGCTGCTTTTCCACGGCGTGTTCTTTACGCAGAACCTCGACAGCGGTTTCCCCTTCGGACTTAGCCAGGCTGTAGCCTTCGTNATCTGCATCGGCGGCGAGCTGCTTTTCCACGGCGTGTTCTTTACGCAGAACCTCGACAGCGGTTTCCCCTTCGGACTTAGCCAGGCTGTAGCCTTCGTCGTAGCCGTCCTGGCGATTCAAGTGAAAGCCGTACACCACGACACCGATCACAGCCACGTACCAGAGCAGTGGCTTGACCAGAAGCCTTCGTCGTAGCCGTCCTGGCGATTCAAGTGAAAGCCGTACACCACGACACCGATCACAGCCACGTACCAGAGCAGTGGCTTGACCAGATCAAACAGGCTTTTCATTGGCAGACCCCTTGGCCCCAGCCATCAGCGACATACAGGGCCTCCCAGCGCAGCAGGATCAGGCGCGGGTATTGGCGGTTTTCCTTGAATGCAGCGGCCGAGCGGCCGTTGTTGAACCGCTCGACGGAGTTGAACCAGGTCAGCGGATCGGCCCCTTTAGCCGATGCCAACTTGCGATCTTTGATGACCCAGCCCAAACCGCCGTTGTAGGCAGAAAGGATCAGCGCCCCTTGTTCGCAGGGGCCACGCGCCTGGATGCGGTTCGCCAGCCAACGGTCATAGCTGACCAGCGCTTGCATAGACCAAACCGGGTTATACGGTTCGACCTTGCCAAGGGCCTTGGGGAACAGCCCGGCAAGCCAGGTGGCGGTCGAGGGCATCACCTGGCCCAAGCCTTGCGCACCGACGGGCGACCTGGCGTCGAACTTCCAGCGGCTTTCCTGGTGGATCTGTGCGGCGAAGGTCGCGACCGGAGCATCCAGGCCCCATTCGGCCTGAGCGATGCGGGTCAGGTCACGGCGGTATCGCTCGGCCCGGTCTGGGATTTCGGCCTTGACCGGTGGGCTGGCGGCCAGGCCTACCAACAGGCCAATACCGGCCGCAGCTATATATAGAAGGGAACGAGAGCGCCGCATGTCAGAGCCCCAATGTCAGGCCGAGGACGCAGCCCAGCACGACCAGGGCACGGCGAATACCAGCCATGGAGCGGTCGCAAGCGGGGACTGCGTCTGGTCGTGCGTAGGGGAACAGCGCCCGGTCGAGCCAGTAGCCCAACACACAACCCAGTGTGACAAGGCCACATTTATAGAGGACAACTGGCAATTTGGTTGGGGCGATAATTGCCAGGCAGAGAAGTAAGGCGAGAGTGATCAACGCCCAGAAGGTCATGCGAGGCGTGCGGGGTTGCCGCTTCGGTGCGGTGGTTGTCATTGGGATACTCGCGGTGAGTTCATGGTGGCGCGCAGTGCGGCCAGTTGTTGAGCGGCCACAGAGGCATTGCCGCGCACGTAGGTAGGGGCTTGGTATTCGGCGAAGGTTGGCGTGATGGTTCTTACAGGGGGGCGTAACTTTTCCTGTTCGCGGACGTGTTGCTCGGTGCGGGCTTCGGCTTGTGAGATATGCGATTGCACCAACTCCCGCCAGTCGGCCGGAACCTTGGCCCATAGCACCGCACGCGCTGCATCATCACCTGCGGCTTGAATAAGCTGGGCGAACTGGCGCGGCCGTTGGGGCCGGGAGACTTTGGGGGGAGCGGAATGCATAGCGCGAACCTGCCGTTTGAATGAACGGGTGTAGGTTCGCGCACGGGGGGAGAAGTTGTAATTTCAGGGGGGTTTAAGGTTTAGCCCCGCTCGGTGGCGGGGCTTTAATTATTCAGTTGCAAGCTGTAGAGCTTCAGTCGCAGGAACCGGCAAGTATGCTGCGCCCTTACTTGACGTGTCGAAGTTGCAGATTTTCTTGCACGGGGACTTCGTTGTGAATATGCCCCCGTCGCCGATATCGTAGAGGCATGTATGCCCAGATGCGTAATAGTCACGGGGCAATGTTTGTACTGGAGACGTAAGGGTAACGGCAACTTGAACTATTTCTTTCCAGCCTAGCTGCCGCTCGTCAAAGGCTTCGGCAGGTTGCCGGGTAGCCACTAGGCTTGATACTTCAGAAGCCTTTTGGAGGCGCGCTAACGTAGGGCAAGCATCCAGCAGGATCTGAGTTGCTTGCTTCTCAACGGCGCTTTCAGCATAAGCAATATTCAATACACCAAGCCCTACTATCAGTAGTGATGCCGAGTACGCCGTTGTCCTTTTCATCAGTGAACTGTCCCTTCATCAAAGCCGAATAAGTCGGGCTCACTCTTACGGTGGAGCGCCCGTTGACGGGCAATGATGTCATAAATCGTTTGGCTCGACAGGTCGTACTTGCTGACCATATCGGCGGGTTTGATCCCACGGTCTCGCCAGTCCTGATAGATCGCCGCGTCGCGCATGGCTCGCTTTAGGATTGTGCCCCGTGGCAGATACATCACTGTACCGCCCTGGTGTTCACAGATCGAATAGACCACGCGACGGGCCAATTCAGGGGCACTGTCCGGGTTACTAAGCGCCTTGCGCAACTCGACTTCTGCAACTCTAACCATCTCGCCCAGGGTCCCCTCCCAACGTGCAAGGACGGTGGGTGACTCCATATGAGCTAGAACCTTATCAGGGTCGAGTTTATCGCTGTCGTCAGGGAACAGTTCTTCGTTCATCGCTCAGGCCTCCCATGTCGGCGGGCATCGTAGGTCAATGCCGCAACCAGTTTTTGCAGTTGTCCAGGGTCGAGCCATTCCACGCGCTCGACCTTGAACATGCGCAAGGCCATACCATCGGCATACGCCCAGGAGCGTTTCGCCTCGGCGAGAAAGGCCTTAATTTTACCCACCAGCTTCTCCCGGTCTGGCGCAGGTTTCGGCGTTTTGCGGCCATGCTTTTTAGCCGGTGCTGACGCCCAGCCCAACCGGGAGAACTCGGCTAGTACTGCGCCGGTCTGGCGTGGAGTCAGGTCTTTGGCCGAACGCACACCAGCCACACGGACCAGTAAGGCGCGGTAGGTTTCGTCATCCAGTCCCAGATCCTTTTTGGCGATATGGATTTTGCTCAGTTGCAAGTTTCGCGTGCTCATTGTCTTCCTCCTTTGATTAGGGCCTGGAACGCCGCAGGGTCACTGCGAGACAACCTGGCGACTCGGTGAATCGTTATCGTCAGCGCGTGTTCCGTCTCGTCGAATTCCCCAGCTATACGGATTTGCTCCAGCTCGTTTTTGGTGCCTTTGTAGATTTCCATCTTGAATTTGCTGGCGCCCATGGCGAGCCGCTTATCCTTGAGGCGCTTGCGCTGGGCGCGTTTACGCTCGCGAGCCAGGCGGGTTTTGCGCTGTGTGGGTGATTCGTCTGTCATGGGTGGCTGCTCATCAGTACCGGACAACCACGTCCGGCAGACCGCCCCAGCAAGTCGGGACGGTTTCGCTTAGTGCAGGGCAAGCTGTTCCTGACCGTTAACCCCATGGTTTAAGCGCACATCACCCGCTGCAAGAATGCCGTGCAGGGCGTCGGTCATCGCACGCACGCCATTGCCCTTGCTGGCGTTGCGGTCGCGACAGCCGAGCTTTTCCGTTTCTGCGTGATGCTTGAGCATGTACGCCGAAGTCGCCGGGGATGGTTCATCGTTACCGGCAAAAGCCATGACCTGCTTTCGTACCGCCGATACCCAGGCCGCACAGAACACGTCGGCGCGCTTCGTCTTGGTCGCGGTCTTGCAACGCTTCAACTGAGTGTTGATAAAGTCGCGTCGAGACTGCCGAACCTGGCGCAGCAATAGCGTCATGGTGTAGCTGGCCAACTCCGCCAGTTCGCCGATAAAACGCCACTCACCGATACCAGCCATGAACAGGACTTTGCAGGCGTAGGCTTGAGTAACGGCTCCAACCAGGTTGGCTTCCCATTGCGGCGGGGTCATCTTTGAACCACTACGGGCGGCACATTCGTAGACTTCGGATAGCTGGATATCCGATTCTTCTAAGCGATACTTTTCCATCAAGGCACGGGCCTGGCGCATGGCAGCGGCGGCTTCGTGCGGGTTGTCGCTTGCTGCCAGGCGCAGCAGTTTTTTGATCTTGTCTAAGGCTTTGCTGTGATCCATGTCTTCCTCGGCTGCTCATCAGTACCAGGCAACCACGCCTGGCAGACCGTCCCGGATAGCCGGGGCGGTTTCGCTTAGTGAAGGGTTGTCGTGGTGGGTTGCCAGCGGCAGGCAGGAATAGCCCCCAACATCTTTTCGCTGGCGACCAGATCGAAAAGTTTGTGAAAGATCCGCACTGCCTCTGTCTGGCGGTGCGTTCCCATAGGCGTAGTCGGTACACCCGTCATATCGACTGCGACCGAAGGTTTGCCGTTGTCTTCACGGCTGTCTTCTAGAGTGATGGTGATCTTGGCCATGGGACGTCCTATCGCTGAGTGTGAAAAGTGATGTGATAGTCGCGAGCGACCTGGCGCACGTATTTCTCGGTCATATGGTGTTTGCGGGCGATCCATTTGGGCGAGTTGCCCAGGACGGCGTCCGCCATAATCAACGCCGCGTGAGTGTTGTTTTCCGGTATCGGGCCACCGATCTGGGCGGGTGGCATAACCTCCTGTGTTGCGTCGGGCACAGGTGAAAACAGGTGGGCGTAGACCGGTGTCCGCTCCGGGTTGATGGTGAACGTCGCCGGGGCACTGCTCATCTTGTGGCCGACTTGCTCAATCTCGCCGCCGCGCAACAAGAACTCCGCCATTTGGCGCTCAAGATTGGCGCGCTCGATGTCGCGTTGGGGTGAGTGGATTGGCAGTGGATCGCTGCGGGTATCGTGATAGCGCTGCATGGTTAGGCCCCCAACGCTCGAAAACCGGGCTGGTTGCTCATGGCAAGCCGCTGGATGAAGTGCGCCACAGCGGTGATGCCGTCGCGCTGGCTCGCTGCCTCGGGCACACCAGGAACAAACAGAGTTTCGTTATCGACACGGGACAGACGTGCATTCACGCTGACGATGTCGCGGACTATTTTTTCTGCGCCGACAGCAAGTGCAATGGCACCCTCTGGAAGGGAGACGCCAAAGTCGATGTGGCCGGATGCAAAGCAATAGGCGGTGATGGTTTTTTTCATTTCAAACTCCCGCGATATCGAGGCTGATAGCTTCGTACTGGTCAGTATCACCAACACGCTGATACACACGGATGTAGGACTTGGAGCCAACCACCTGACAGGCGTCACCAATGGCCTGCATGGCGCTCTGCCAGCGTTCATCTGTGATTTCCATACGGCGCAACGCCAACACACGGGCCGTGCGAATGTCGCCTTTCTGGTCAGTCCGAAAGGCGTCATTCACCAGCGTGACAATTTCGGGGCGTGCCCCGGTGGTCCAGTCGCGTAGGCATTCATCAATCAATGCCCGCGCTGCCTGGAGGCGTTCGTCGAAGGCGATGCTTTCCTGGACGGCGCGCATGATCTTGTAGCGACCATCAAAACTAATCAGGCTGACATTGCCCTTCTTGCCGCCGATCTGAGCCCCGTACTGCTCGGCGCTCAACTCGACGAAGGCTTCGATATCGCCAAATGCCGCCGCTTTGAACTTCGCCAGGACATCGCTGGCGGCGCGGGCCTTTTCAACCAGTGCGAGAACCAGGGCGTCACGTTCCAGGTCGATAGGCTTGATCAGAATTTCGGGAATCAGCCGCTTTTGAGCGTCAACGCGGTAGCCTTCTGGAATGGTTTGTTGTTGTGTCATTGCAAGGTTCCTCAGTGGAGAGTCGGGCGCGACCAGTCAGCAGGACGGGCGGCGCTAATGGGTTCGCGCCATTCCAGGGTCACGCCCTGAAACTGCACGTTGTAACGAGTGCTGCCGGCCGTGCCGTGGCGTTGGTAGCCGTCGGTATGGCCGAGGTTGATCAGGCGCTGACCTGATTCGGGAGTGATCACCAGGAGATTGTTTGCAGGGTGAAACGCCTGCACGCGGATGCCATGCGCCTGCAAATTGCGGGCGGCGGCGTTAAACACCCGCAGACGGTCTGCCAGGGTCGGGGTCAGAACTTTCAATGGCGTGCGGTTAGTGGAGGCGAGCATGGGCGTTCTCCTGGTTGCAGCAGTCGGGGTTGATTGGGCAGTGTTGGCAGGCGCGCCAGTGCTGCATCGCCTGGGGGTTGTGAGTCGGTGCCGGTTTTTCGCGGTAGCTTTGGCACTGTTCAGAGGTGACGGTCTCGTCCAGGGCGACACATTCAATGCGGCCTAGGGTTTCCATCACGCGCCGCTCTACGCCCGCCGTGCTGGGGGATGCGTAGCGGTTGGATAGAATCAGGCTGACGGCCGTGCGGCTCATGCCAATGCGCTGGCTGGCTTTAGTTTTGTTGCTGGCGGCTACCTCGGCGGCAAGCAAGCGCACGAACAACGGGACTTCGTTGCCCCAGGCGGACAGGTTGACCTGGTTCATTCGGCCACCTCCAGATCAGCTTTGCGCCACACGACCTGATCCAGGTTCGGGTCATACACCTGGTCGAAGTCGCGCTGGTAGATCGGGTGCTTGGGGCCGGTGTACCGGGACGGCACTAGGCAGAAGCGGGTTTTAAAACCTGCTGTTCCGCCCCTGCGGGTCACATAGCCAGCCTTTGCCAGGCCGGACAAATACACATGCGCACCAAACTCGCTGATAGATACGCCGCTTACGCTGGCGGCGACTGAGGCCTCGGCGGCGGAGAACTCCCCAAGAATGCGCAACGCACGCCAGATGTTTTCCACACCACCTGCATGGGCCGTACGCTTTCCATGGTGGTTGATGCGCGGGGCTTCAACGCCTTCATCTTTGAGTAACGTCCATTCGGAATCGCGGCGGTCGATGTTGCGAACCTTGCTGACAATCCCAGCCTTCTCCATATCTCGGAAATAGGCCCGCACGGCTTGATCATCCAGGTTCGATTTACGCGCAACAGCGTAGGTCGTCAGTGCTTTAGGACTGGCGTTGACAGCGCGAATGGCTTCCCAAATATATTGGCGTGGGGACTTGCCGCCCACCATGACCAAATCAGCTCTGGCTCTAGGCATACCTCAAGCCCTCCGCGACGGCGCTTCGCCAGTGAACCAGCCGCGTGAGCCCCAACCGGCAAGGTCGATGCTGTCGATGGCTTGGGCTTGGGTTTCGCTGTACACCCGGTACAGGTTGACCGCGACACGACGAAGGCACCCGCCGACTTTAGTCCGCAGATCCTCTAACAGATCATCGGCAAAGCGCAGATTTGGATAGCTGGCGCGGGCCAAGGCGCGCAGGTCGTCAAGGGTGGCACGTTGTGCAGGCACCCATTCCAGCACACGGTTATGCAGGCGTTCCAACTTAGCCAGGCTGGCGGGTACACGTTCTTCACCAATCAAAACGATGGTCCCTTGGCTGGCGTTGTAGATATCGGTCAAGACGTTGGCAACAGCCTTTTCCAGCAGGTATTGCACGTCATCAATCAGCAGCGGGCGACCACTGCGAGAAAGCTGCTCGGCGATCTGGTCGACCATCTGCGACAAAGTGCGCTCAGGCTGGATACTCATTTCGCGCAAGATGGCGAGCAAGAAAGCCTTTTTGCTCCAGGTATCGCGGCACTCGACGTAATAGGCGCGGTGTTGGTTGGCGGCGAAGGCAGCGCCGACGCTTTTACCCAACCCGCTTGCGCCATACATCACGACCATGCCAGGCAGGCCTGCTGGGCGGTCGTGGGCTCGGCCGATGGCGGCGGACAAGAGGCCGACATTAGTCAGGGGAACAATCTTGGTAACACTCATAATTCGACTCCTAAAGGTCTTGGGTTAAGCGCGGGCCTGGTCGGCGAACGCGAACATTTGCTGAATGGATTTGAAGTCCGGGTGTTGCGGGTAGCGGGCTCCTCGGCCGTCGGCGATTCGCCGCTAGTGATGCGGCCATCGATCAGGAGCCAGAGGCGGTATCGGGCGGTTGGGTCGGCTGGCAATTCAAAGGCCGAGGCCTGCGGTGCAGCCAATTGAGCGAAGCGCTGGGCCTCGGCGAGTTGGTCAGGCGACAGGTCGTACTGGCTCGACTGCGAAGCAATGACGCGCATTTCCACGTCTTGCCCGGTAATGGTTTTGGCTTTTTTGACCAAGCGGGACAACTGGCCGCGCTCGCGCTTCTCGCTGGCTTTTTCCAGCATTGTTTTCGGCATGGCAGGGCTGGCGTTGCCGTCGAGCAGCGCCTCTCCGATCAGATCGCCCTCCAAGGAGTGGACCCAAACACGGCTGGCGTCACGGAAGTCATAGGCCACGCGGACCTGTTCCCCGTGAAAACCGTCCAGGTCTTTAAGGAAGTAGGTGCCGCTATTCCACTGCACCTGGCAACGGTGGACGGTGCGCTCGACCTGCGGCCGGGTCAGGCTTTCGACGATGTTGCTGTCAGCCAACAATGGTTCCCAGCCCTCGGCCTCTGCCGACTTCCAAGACTCCATTGGGCTTTGGTGGCGCTTGCGCATGGTCGCAAGGTCGCGGAACTTCGGCAGGCCGCGATGTGGGCGGCGGTTGTAGTCATCGAGTGCTTCTTGCAGGGCCGCGAAGAACACCGAAAATTCAGGCACAACTGTCGGCGCGATACCTAGGGCAAGCTGTTTACGGGACAGTTTGTGGGTCTTGGTAGCGGCCTCTTTATCCATGTCGGCGCCGATGTAACTTTCAAACGTCTTGGCGAGCCGAACCAGGATGGTTTTATGGGGGCGCTCAATTACGCCGCGAGCCTGAGAGTTGTAGGGCAGCGAGTGGGTAATAGTGCCGCCCAGGCGGTCGTTAACTTCATAAACAACGGCGTTGTCAAAGCCGCTGCCGTTGTCCACGTAAAACACCTTGTACATGCCGCAACGACTTACGCCGTCACGTAAGGTGTCCAGTGTGGCGAGGGTTGACTCGGCCAGGTTGACGGAGAAACCGACGATACGGCGGGTGCCCCAATCAATGACCATGGTGATTTCCGGGCGGAAAATCTGCCCCGTCAATGGATTGATCACTTCGGCGTCAAAGGTGTGGCCGTCAGCCACCCACACATCATTCGGCCAGAGCATGTCGGCCTGACGGCGGTTATAGGCTTTTAAGGCGTTCAGTTCGTGCGGACCCATGCGCCCATGCTCACGCGCCGACGGACTGAGTTTTTTCAGCCAGCGACGTACCGCGTGAATGCTCGGGCAAACACTGGAATTGATGTCCTGGTGCAATTGCTTGAACTGTTCATATGCGGCTTCAACGCTTGGTTTCTGCGGGCGTTGGTAGTGCTTGAGGAATGCTTGCGCCCAGGTCGGGACGCTCATGTCTTTTTGACGACGGGCCGGAGCCAGGCCGATTTCGCCGTGGGCGCGGTAGTCCGCCAGCCAACGCTTGAGGGTGCGCTCAGACAGGGTGCGGTCTTCGGTCTTGCGGTCGTTGGCGCGGATTACTCGCTCATTCAGATACGGACTGAGGTCGCCGGTTTTAGCCAACCCAACCAGAGTAAGGATGGCGCGGTTTTGGCTGACTACCTTGCTCATGCGTTCGATTTCACGCACGAACGCAAGGCGCGCAGTCATTACAGAAGACTGTGCATCGTTCAAGCGTGACGCTTTTTCTGAGTCACGCCCGGTTGTTACTATGTGTGAGTCAACTGTTGGCTCAGGTGTATTACTGACGACAGCCGCTGATATGAGCGCAGCCTGGGTTTCCTTCGGCAAGACAGCGAATGCATATTCAGTGGCCTTGCTGCCAAGACGTCGCTGTCCTTCCCAGCACTCGCGCAAGGCAAGCTTACGGATACCCTGCACCGTACCTGGCATGCTGGGCAGCCCAGCCAGCTCTTGGGGCGAGTACCAACTACGCATGGTCGTCACCGAGCATTTTTTTCAGGTCACGGACTTTTCGCGTTGCATCGTGCGCTACGCGCGATAGCCGTCCGATCTCCGCGTCCAAAGCCTCGCGTCCGTATGCAACACGACCACCGCGTAGGTGTACCTGCCAATTAGTCAGGACATGGCTTGCACAAACTTCTTCCAGCAACGCTGCTCTATATAGAGGAAGGTTGTGATCTGTACGGGCAGGACTCGACCAAGCGTCTAACATGTTCTTACTTACGTCGTCGCCAGAGAGGCGGGACATGCGAGCCGCAATCTCATAGCGGTCTAGATCAGACTCTTTGAGGACTTCGCTCACAAGCTCGCTGACCTGGGCGCCGTAGTTGCCAAGGCCTGGTATAGAGAGCACGGGCTGCGGAACAGAGAAGATGTCTAAGGTTCTGTCGTCTTTTTGGTTACGCATGTTCAGGCACTCCTTGCCGCTTTACAGTGTCCAACCGGCTGTAGTCCGGTATCCTTGCTGTAGGAACTGTTTACTTCTGCACGGCTCGGTCGCTGCCGGTGTGGAGTGCCATCAGCGTTCCAACGCTCCGGCCAAATGTCCGCAGGCTCTAGGCTCAGGACGATGGCAAGTGAGCGTTCAATGCGCGGGTATGGGGTGTTTTTGGCGTTGCGGATTGCGCGGTCGGTTACGTCTAGCTGGCGCGCAAGCTCAGCCATGGACGTGCCACGAACACGAAGTTGATATTTGATCCACTCCCATCTGCTGGCAGGGTCGGTGGGCATGACGATATCGCTCATAGTTTTGAACCATCTTCACGGGTGGTTTTTTTGGGACGTCTAACGTCCTGTTGCGGATAAACATATCTCGAAAACGGGATTCGGTAAACCGTTTTCGAGAGTTTCTATTCCCTTTTTCGGTTTCCGATCCCGAAAAATAGATTTAGAGCATAGGATTCAATGCCTTACGACGAAAAGAAACAAAAGAAACTCGCTGGAAAAGATGTTTCTTTTCCATATTCGGGATTGGAAACTCGAATTGCGGCTGTTGCCGACCTTTACGAGTCTCGAAAACAGGCTGCACTGACAGCCGATGCAGCGCTGTCCTCACTACAGCGCTGGATCGCAGGCGAAGGCATGCCTGCGTTTGACTCCGTAGCGTTGCTGGCCGCCGCTAAGGGCGTCTCTCTGGACTGGATTGCTACGGGTAAGGGGGAGATGTTTGTGGGGGCGGCCAAAAAGGAGCCCGTGGCAGACATTGAGGATGTCTATTCCCACGTACCGCTTTACGATGCCCGCTGTAGTGCGGGCCATGGCTCTTGGACCGAGGGTACTAAGGTGCTCACACACCTGGCCTTTACGACGTATTCACTGCGTAAGAAGGGCCTTGAGCCATCTAAGCTGTCAGCTATCCGTGTGGATGGTGATTCAATGGAAGGGCTGTTAAGCGATGGCGACACCGTCATGATTGATCATGGCCGCAATTCGCTTGAGGGTGAGGCGGTGTATGTGATTCGTCTTGATGACCACCTCTATGCAAAGCGCCTGCAACGGCAGTTTGACGGCTCGGTTAGCATCATCAGTCAGAACAAGGAATACCAGCCAATGGTTGTCCCCAAGGAGCGCTTGGGAGACCTGGAAATAATCGGCCGTGTGGTATGGGCTGGTGGCTGGATCTAAGCAATGTACCTATGTCAAAGAGCCCGCTAAATCTGGGCTCTATGACTAATTTCGACTGTTTACCCACTTGCATTGCTTTGGCACCGTTCTTTCTGGTTTGTAGGAGCATCCTTGCCTGCAACGTCCCGGTTTGCCTGGCTTGTCACGAGTTGTCCTGTTTTATCCAGCTTCTTCCCACCAGATCTTCCCCAGTGCCAAAGCTGCCACTAACCCACACCTGACAGCCGACCTGATCGTCGAAGCGTGCGCGTGTACCTGTGGGAGCTGGCTTGCCTGCGATGGCGCTGTATCAGTCGATAAATGTATTGGCTGATGTACCGCCATCGCAGGCAAGCCAGCTCCCACAGGGAATGCAGCTTCGCGCTCTGGCTTTGCTGTTGCTGTGGCTCTGCTTTTGATCTGGCTTTTGATCTTGATCTCAGGCGCCCCGTTAAACCACGATGGCCGCAGGCAGGTATTGCGCAGTGGGCACCCCGGCATGGATGCCGGGGTAGCCGCGACACGGCCATGGATGGCCGATCGCGGCGGGCCCACGGAGCCATGCCTGACTGCGGGCATGCCGAGCCTAGGCGAGGCACCGAGTGGTGGGGCAAGAGCCCTTTTGGTTACTTTTGGGGCTCTTTTCCAAAAGTGACCCGCCGTAAGAGCGGAACCAATAGCTGCCGTAACCGCAAAAACGGATATGTACACAAACCCAAGAAGCACCAGAGAAAAGAGTCGTGTAGAGACTCATGCCTATCGCAACCTCGCCAAAGCTCAACAGCTCCCACCTTTGATTTTTGTTGCCTGGTTAGAAGTAGTAACCGATATTCACGTTGGTGCGGTAATACCACTCGTTGCTGCCCACCGAACGGGTGTTGGTAAAACCGCTGCCATTCTCCGCGCCGCCGTAGGGGTTGGCGTTGCGCGCCCAGGTAAAGTCGACCCAGGCCATCACCGGCATCGCCAGGAACTGCGCGCCCACGGTGAACATCTGCGAGTCATCCCAGCCACTCTTGTCTTTCATCATCCGACTGTAATCGGTGTACAGCTTGACCTTCTTCAACTGCCCCAGCGTCGGCGTGTAGACGTCGTAGCCGAGGTTGACCGATGCCAGGCTGGCCTTGGACGCGATCAGGTACGCCGGGGTCAGGCCGTTGCCGCCCATCAGCACCGAGTCCTTGCTGACGCCGGTGGGGTTTTCAGGGTCGTACTCGTAGCGGATGGCCTGGCTGGTAACGGTCCACAGCCCCTTGTTGATGATGGCGTGTACGCCAGCGGCCCAATAGTCGCCATCGTCCCTGGTGGTGGCGTTGTACAGCTGGGCGGTGACCAGCGAGGCGCCGATCTCGGTCTTCCAGCCATCGCTGTTGAAGGTGCGCGCCACGCGGGCGTTGAGCTGGTTGCGTTTCTCGTTGTCCTGGCGCGACTGGATCGCGGCAATCGCATTGCCCTTCAGGTCGGCGTAGCGCCCGACCTCAGGCGAATAGCGAATGTCGCTGGGCAACATGCGCGGGAAGAAACCCAACTGCACATCCCAGTCCTGGTCCTTGTAGCTGTACTTGAGGCCGGTGCCGGCACTGGAGGCATAGCCCATGAAAAACGGCAGGTGGTAACTCCAGCCAAATTGCGGATACGGCTCCAGGCCAAAGGGCTTGAACGGTGCGCCCAGTTGCAGGTTGGAATGGGCATTGAGCCGATAGCCGACGAAGCCACGGTCGATGGAGCGCTTGCCGTCGTCCTGGAACCAATAGCCGAGATCGCTATAGAGGCTCTTGTAGGTGGCCTGCACGTCCAGGCGGAACGTGTCGAAGAGGAAGCGGCCATTGTTCTCGGTGGTGTCCCAATGCTCGTCGCGATAGTTGGTGCGCAGCGCGCCGCCGATATCCAGGCTGCTGTCGCCGGCCTCACTGCGCCAGGCAATATGCGGGAAAGGTTTATTGGCGGCGTTGGCCCGCACCGGCTCCGAAGGAACCGGCTCTACGGCAAAACTGCTGAAACTGGTAAGTATCAATCCTGCACACAAGACACGCTTCATAGAGACCTCTATACCGGGTGATCGGCAACACTCGCCCGCTTGCCATTAAAGGCAACTAAGGAGGGAGCGGGTCTTACCGGGTTTAAGTGTTAGCTATTATTGTTTTATCGGCGAAACACCGTTTAACCAGTGGATGCGCAGGAGCTGAGCAGGAAGTGTGCCAGGCGGATTATTTACTGGTATTTAATAAAAAGCCGATTAAAAACAATTGTTTATATGGGAAGCAAAGCACTTTGTATAACCCATGAAACAACCCGCAAGTGCGGTAACAAAGTTGCCCGTGATAGGTGCGAATTTATTGCACGCTGCCAATTAAACGGGCACTTGTGTGTTTTACGAAGATCGCTGTAGGAGCGAGCAAGCTCGCTCCTACATAGGATTGGGGCTAGAGGTCCAGCACCAACCGTTGGCTCTTGCAGCCCGACACACACACCATCATCGAGGTGTTCGCCGCGCGCTCGGCCTTGGTCAGCACCCCGTCGCGGTGGTCGATCTGGCCTTCCACCACCCGGGTTTCACAGGAGCCGCACACCCCCTCGCGGCAGCTGTGATCGATGTCGCAGCCGGCTTCGAGCAGTACATCCAACAGGCTCAGGCCGGGCTCCACCGACAGCGTCTTGCCGGACTTTTTCAGCTCTACGCTATAGCGGCTCTGGGCGTCTGTGCTGGGCGGCAGTTCGGCGGCGGTAAAGCGCTCGATATGCGCATGGGGATACCCCAGGCGCTCACAGGTGCCCTCGAACGCATCCAGCATCGGCGTTGGGCCGCAGCAGTAGAAGTGCGTGTCCGCAGGCTGGCCGGCGAGGTAGGCGGCGAGGTCCGGCGGTACGCCTTTTTCGTCGTTGAAGTGGTACACCACCCGCGCATCCAGGCCGTTCAAGGCCTCCACCAGCGCCGCTTCCTGGCGTGAGCGTGCGCAATAGATCAGCTCGGCGGATTTTCCCTGGGCCAGCAACTGGCGGAACATGCAGTAGATCGGGGTAATGCCGATGCCACCGGCCACCAGCACACTGTGGCTGGCGCTCAGGTCCAGCGCGAAGTTGTTGCGCGGCGCCGAGATCGATAGCGCCATGCCGACCCGCAGTTGGCTGTGCACATATTCCGAGCCGCCGCGGCTGTTGCGGTCGCGCAGGATACCCACGGTGTAGCGCCCCTGGTCGCTGGGGGAGTTGAGCAGCGAGTAACTGCGCACCAGGCCGTTGGCCAGGTGCAGGTCGATGTGCGAGCCGGCCTCGAACGGCGGGAACACGGTATCGCCCATCGGCCGGAACTCCACACTGATGATGCCTTCGGCTTCATAGCGCAGGGTGTGCACGCGGGCGTTGAGCAGGGAGGGCTTAGACATCATTCACCTCTGTGACGGTACGCAGGTCGACATCGAGCCGGGCACTGGCCTCGATCTCGACCCGTAGTTCAGGAAACACCAGCGCGCTGACGGCCACCAGGGTGGAGGTGGGCAACACGGCCTGCCCGGCGAAAAAATCCCGCCGGGCTTGGCCCACCTGGTCCTTGTCGGCGATGTCGGTGAGGTACACCGTCAGCCGGTAGATATTGCCCAGATGCCCACCGGCCGCCGTCACCAGCGCCTGGATCTTGCCCAGCACCACCAGGGTCTGGGCGTAGCAATCCAGGGTCGCCTCGCGGCTGGCGGGGTGTGCGGTCATCCCCGACATCACCACCTCGCGGCCGATCAGCAGCGCATTCGACCAACTGGCCCCGGCGGGCGCCACCACGACCGGGTTCATGGCAGTTGCTTCGCGTCGATCAGTTCAAGCTGGGCCTTGGCCGCGTTCTTCAGGTAACGGCGCATACGCACCACGCCCAGGTCGTGCTGGTAGAGGTTTTCGCGCTGGTTGGCGTCCGGTTCCATAAACTCCAGCAGCACCCGATCCTGCTCCAGCACGGCCCAGTGCCGCGCTTCCAGGCGGTTCTTGTAGAGGAAGCGCCAGGTGTCGCGCTGCCAGCCGGTCAGCGGCCGGCAACGCCAGTGGAACACCGCCGACAGCACGCGGCTGCTTGGGGTGTAGCTGCCGATAATGGTGAAGTTGCCGCCCGGGCCGCCGGTTTTCGGGTAGGGGATTTCCAGGCGCAGCCAATGGCAGCCGTTGTCCATGAATTCGGTCCAGTCGAAGTTCACCCCGCGCTGGCCTTCCTTCTCGAAGAAGAACCCGTTGTCGGTGTCGCGGGTGACGAACCTGGCGGTGGCTTCGCCTTCACTCATCGAGTGCGACATCTTGTGCAGGTAGGTGCCGTGCATCGGGTCCATGACGTTGTCGATCACGTAGCGGTAGTCGCCTTGCCACTCGGTGTAGCAGACGAAGCTGCTCCACTCCGGCGAGGTCAGTTGCTCGGGCAGCACCAGTTCCGGCGGGGTCTCCAGATGCGCGTCGGTGGCATTGAACAAAAAGATCGCACCTGCCGCTTCGCGAGTATGGAACATGCGGGTCGGGCGGCTGCCTTCGAGTTTGCAGCCGGGGCTGCCGGGCACCTTGGTCACGGTGCCGTCACAGCGCACTTCGATGCCGTGATACGGGCATTGCAGGCGATCACCCAACACCGGGCCCTGGGACAGCGGCGCACCGCGATGGGGGCAATGGTCTTCGAGGGCGTGTACGCGGCCATCGTTATCGCGCCACAGGGCGATCTTGTAGCCCAGGCGGCGTACCGATACTGGCTTTTCACCCAGCAGGTCCGAGGGTAATACCGGGAACCACAGGTCTTTGAGGCCATTGGCCAGATGGTTTTCAACAGGGTCGACGGTCACTTGCATAGTCATTGTTCTATTCCTTCTGCCGGGTCATTCGCCCAGCCGGGCCATCAGGGTTTGATAGGCATCTGCCGTCCACTCGCCGCTGGTCAGCGGGCAGGGCGGGCCGGCCAGGTTGAGGTGGGCAAGCAGCGCCGCAAGCTCGGTCACACCGTTGCCGAAGGCCCGTTCAATGGAGTCGCCCAGCAGCTCTTCAAACTGGGTATTGGGCCGTTTGCGCGCCTGATGGGGTTCGAGGAAACGTTCGGTAGTGCTCATGTCATTGGCCTCCGTTGCGTACCCGTTCGCGGATGGTTTCGCGCACCGGGATAAAGTCGTATGTCGGGAAAACTTCAGTGCTGAACACGCCCCACGCCGAGCGCTCAAGCTCCACGTTAAGGGCCGGCAGCAGGCTCGGCGGCAAGCGCAGGGTGACGATCTGGCCCAGGCCCATGGCCACGGTCCAGCTCACCAGTTCCACGCCTTGGGGTGGAAAACGCTCCCACCACTCGTGCTGCTTCATATGGCGCTGAATGTCTTCCAGGTTCTTCGATTGGTCGTGCTTGAGCAGCACCGTCACCAGCAAGGTCTCGTTCATGTTCAGGCCGCACGTTCGGTGGGCACGGCCCAGGCGTCGTAGCCGTAGACCCAATCGGCATTGCCGCCGTCCTTGAGCCACTGGTTGCCGCGCGAGCCGATCTGGATCTGGCTGGTGCGTTCCAGGCGCGCCTGCTGATAGCCCTGCAAGGCAGCCGCGACCTGGGACGGGCTGTCGAGGTCTTGTAGGTAGCGACCGAGCACCACCGCATCCTCGATGGCCTGGCCGGCACCCTGGGCCATGAACGGCATCATCGGGTGGCACGCATCGCCCAGCAGGGTGATCGCGCCCTTGGACCAGAACGGCAGCGGGTCGCGCTCATACAGCGCGGTCTTGAGCACATCGCTGCACGCATCCAGCAGGGCACGGGCGTCGGGGTGGAACGCCTGATAGTGGCTGCGCAGCTCGTCGGCATCGCCAGCGCTGGTCCACGACTCTTCGTGCCAGCTGTCCTGGGCGGTGGTGGCGAAGATAAAAATATCTTTGCCCTGGTTCAGCGGGAACGTAACGATCTGGCTCTGCGGGTTGGGGCCCCACCACTTGGTAAAGGCCTGGATGTTCGGCACATGGGCCACCCGCTCGGCCGGCACCACCGCGCGGTACGCCACCACCCCGGTAAAGCGCGGGTGCTCTTCGCCGAACAGCGCGTTGCGCACCACCGAGTGGATACCGTCGGCGCCGATCAGCACGTCACAACGGTGCTGGCTGCCATCCTTGAAATGCAGGCAGATGCCGTCGTCAGTGTGCTCGACCCGTTCGGCACGCTTGGCAAATTGCACCTGCTCCAGCGGGAACACTTCAGCCAGGGCCGCCAGCAGGTCGGCGCGGTGGATGGTCAATTGCGGGGCGCCGTATTTCTGCTCGGCGGCGTCGGACATTTCCAGGCGTGACGTCTCTTCGCCGCTGTCCCACATCCGGCTGATACGGTGGGTCGGCCGCGCGGCCGGGATGCGCACGGCGGCGCCAATGCCCAGGCCGTCCAGGGCACGGACCGCGTTGGGGGTAAGGTTGATATCGGCACCGACCCGCAAAAAGGCCTTGGACTGCTCAAACACGGTGACCTGGTGCCCGGCGCGGTGCAGGGCGATGGCGGCGGTCAGGCCGCCGATGCCGGCACCGGCGATAGCAATATTTAAGGACGGCATGGGCGACTCCTGCTCAAGGTTTCGGTTTGTCGGTGAGGAACTTGCCTTGCGGCGCCTCGACGTGTTGCTGGCGCCGGGTATTGCCGTCGATGCCGCCGGCAATCGCCCATTCGGCGAACACCGTGGGCCCCGGTTCAAAGGTGCGTGGCTGCCATTCGCCGGTCAGTTGGTCTTCGTCGGCGTAGTACTCCACCAGCGCGCCGGCCGGGTTTTTGAAGTACCAGAAAAACGCCGACGACACCGGGTGGCGCCCCGGGCCGATCTCGGTCGGCCAGCCGCAGCGGGATACATGCATGCCGCCGCCAAACACCTCGTGTACATCGCGTACGGTAAAGGCCACATGGTTCAGGCCGGCCCGTGGCGCCGGCAGTTGCAGCATGAACAGGTCGTGGTGGCCGCCTTCCTCGGCGGTGCGCAAGAACGCGCCGCGATCCGGGTAGCGGTCCGAGGCCTGGAAGCCGAAACGCTCGTGGTAGAAGGCCTCGCAGGCGTTCACGTCCTTGACGAAAAACACCACGTGGCCGACTTCAATCGGCGTGGCGCGTTCGTAGATCGGCGCCGCTTTGTTGATCCGGCCCTTGGTCTGCCAGGTGTTGTGGCCGCTGCATTCAATCTCCAGCTCACGCTTGCGCGTCACTTGCAGGCGGATCGCCAAGCCGTTGGGGTCGGTGCAGCCGATGCGCCCGTTGCCCTCGACAAACCCCGGGTCGTTGGCGATGCGTTCGGCGTACAGCGCAAGGTCGGCCGCGTCGGCCACGCCCCACACCACTTCGCGCACGGTCGAGCCGGCCTCGATGGCGGGCGGCAGGCTAGGTTTGTTCAGGTCGGCGAGCACTACGCGGCAGCCGTTGAGGGTCTCGAAGATCACCTCATCGGGTTGCGCGCTGACCTGGGTCAGGCCCCAGTCGCTGAAAAAACGCACGCAGGTGTCGAGGTCCTCGACGCCATAGGTGACTTCATCAATACCTAAAACGCTCATCACGCTACCTCGTGTGGCACACCGGCCCAGGCCAGTGGCTGTTGGTTCATGCCCCAGTAGAGGCTCTTTTGTTCCATGTATTGCAGGATCCCCAGGCGGCCTTTTTCGCGGCCCAGGCCGCTGTCGCGCCAACCGCCGAACGGCGTGGAAATCGAGAACTGTTTGTAGGTGTTGATCCACACCGTGCCGGCCTGCAAGCGCCGGCCCAGGGCCCAGGCGCGCTTGTAGTCACGGCTCCAGATGCCAGCCGCGAGGGCGTACAGGCTGTCGTTGGCCTGCTCCAGCAATTGCGCTTCGTCGTCGAAGGGCATGGCCACCAGCACCGGGCCGAAGATTTCTTCCTGGCACACCTGTTGTTGGTTGTGCAGGCCTTCGAGGATGGTCGGCGGGTAGAAGTAGCCCTGGTCATACAGACCACCGCTGGGGCGCTGCCCGCCCAGGCGCAGGCGCCCGCCTTCGGCCAGGCCGCGGGCAACGTAGCGCTCCACCGATTCACGATGGCTGGCGCTGATCAGCGGGCCCATCTGGGTGTTTTCGTCGGCCGGGTCGCCCAGGTGCAGGTTCGCGGCGGCGGCCACCAGGCGCTGCATAAAGGGTTCGTACAGGGCGCGCGCCACAAACAGCCGCGAGCCGGCAATACAGGCCTCGCCAGAAGAGCTGAAGATGCCGTAGAGCACGCCCGCCACCGCGTGGTCGAGGTCGGCGTCATCCAGGACGATGGTCGGCGACTTGCCGCCCAGCTCCAAAGACACCGGCATCATCTTGTCGGCGGCGATATGGGCGATGTGCTTGCCAGTGCGGGTGCCGCCGGTGAACGACACGCGCTTGACCAGCGGGTGGCGGGTCAGCGCATCACCGAGCAGCGAGCCCTTGCCCGGCAGCACGCTGATCAGGCCCTTGGGCAGGCCGGCCTCTTCGCACAGACGCGCCAGGCGCAGGGCCAGCAGCGGGGTGATTTCCGCGGGCTTGATCACCACCGCATTGCCCGCGGCCAGGGCTGGCGCGACCTTCTGCGCCTCGCTGGCAATCGGCGAGTTCCACGGGGTGATCGCGGCGACCACGCCCATCGGCTCATACACGCTCATGCTGACGAAATCGCCGCGCGAGGGGGTGATGGTTTCTTCCAGGGTTTCGCAGGCGGCGGCGAAGAACTGGAAGGTGCCGGCCGCACTGGCCACCAGCGCGCGGGTTTCATTGATCGGCTTGCCGTTGTCCTGGCGTTGCAGCTGCGCCAGTTCTTCACTGTGCCGGCGGATCAGCTCGGCGATGCGGTACAGCACACCGGCCCGCTCATGGGGTTTGCGCTGGGCCCAGCCGCTGTGCAGGAAGGCCTGGTGCGCGCCCTGGATGGCGTCTTCCACATCCTGCAAGTCGGCGGCATTGAGCCAGGCCACGGCCTCGCCGGTGGCCGGGTAGCGGCTGGCATAGCGCTCGCCACGGCCCAGGCGCCAGTGGCCGGCGATGCAGATCGGTAAAGTCTGTTCGAGGGTCATCGACGGGCTCCTAAATTGAGATGGCATGGGCGTGGTTGCCCAGCGCACGCACCACGCTGTACACGGTCAGCGCCGAGGTCTTGGGGTTGGCCAACAGCGGCTTGCCGCGCAGGCTCAACTCGAAACGGCCAAAGGCGCCGCAGGCTTCAAAGTGGTGGACGTTTTCGTCGCTGTGGGGGTCGGCGATCAGCGTGACGTGGGTGCGATCCAGGCCCAGCCCGGCCAGGGACAGGGTGGCGGCGACGTTGGCATTTTTCGGGTACAGCCGCGCCGCTTCGCGGGCGCTGCCCTGGAAGATCACCGTGGCTTGGCTGATGGAATCCAGATCGCAGGCCTGCTCGCCGGGGGTGTTCTTCCAGGCCCGGGCCGGCTTGCGCCCGGTGTAGTTGACCGAGTCCAGGCCGCCGACCTTGGCCGCCGACAACGCATCAATACCGCCAATGGCCCCGGGCAGCAGCTCGATGCGGGTCTTGCCGCGCTCGGCGGCTGCTTCCAGGCGCTCGACCAGACCCACTTCAGACAAGGCGCCGACCGAGACAATCAGGCAGGCAATCCCACGCTCCAGGGCCGGCAGCACATGTTCCTCGATAGCGCGGTGACCGGCGCACTCCACCAGCAAATCCGGGCGGGCGTCGGCGGGCAAGGCGGTGAGCACCTGCGGCGGTTGCTTGAAACTGGCCAGGCGCTGGCGCACCAGGGCTTCGGAGCCCTCGGAGGCAATGACGTAATCCACGCATAACTGTGGATCGTTCTCCAGCAACTCCAGCACGCCGACGCCAATGGCGCCGCAGCCGATCATGGTGATATGCAGCATGCGACGATCCTCAGGCGGTGGCCTTCTGGGCTTTGGTTTCGCTGTTGGGCGGGCCGGCGAACTGGGTGGCGAAATTGCCCACGCTGAGCATGTCCACTTCCAGCAGGAACGGGCCGGGCTGGCTCAAGGCGCTGTCGACCACCTTGCCGAAATCCTTGAGGTCGGTGACCAGGCCATGGCGCAGGCCCATGGATTCGGCGAGCTTGGTGTAGTCCGGGGTGTGCAGGTCGACATAGCAATGCCGGCTGCCGTAGACCGCGTCCTGGATATTGCGGATCACCCCGTAGCGCTGGTCGTTCATCAGCAGGATCACCAGGTTGGCGCGCTCCTGGACCAGGGTCGCCAGCTCACCCAGGTTGAGGATGAAACCGCCATCGCCCGCCAGGGCGAACACTTTGCGCTCGGGCGCGGTTTCAGCGGCTGCCACCGCTGCCCCGATGCCCATCGCCAGGCCTTGGCCAATACCGCCGCCCAAGGCGTGAACCCCGGCGCGTGGGTGGTACAGGTTGAGCAGACGGTTGCCCCAGATGCTGTTGGACAGGGTCACATCGCGCACCCAGGAGAAGTTGCGCCCGGTGCTGGCCTGCAATTGTTCGACCATCGCCGAGTACGGGCCCAGGTCCGCCACCAGTTGGTTGCGCGATTGCTCGCGCACGGCCTTGAGTTCGCTGAGGAACTGCGGATCGGTGTGCAGGCGGCCTTCCAGGCGGTCAGCCAGGCCGTCCAGGGCCAGGGCCGTATCGCCGCAGATAAACAGCTCGCTGGCATAGCTGCGGCCTTCGATGGCCGGGTTGGCGTCGATGCGCAGGGTGTTCTGCGGCAGCTTGAGTGCGTACTTGAAGGTCTCGTTGCTGCGCAGGCGCGACCCGGCGATCAGCAGGGCATCGCAGGTTTGCAGGAACTGCTCGACCCGTTTGTTTTGCGAAAAGGCCCCCAGGCAACGCTCGTCGTCTTCATTGACCACGCCACGGCCCTGGGTCGAGGTGATCACCCCCACGCCCATCGCCAGCAGGCGCTTGACCTGCGCCCCGGCATGCCGTGCGCCGCCACCGAGCCAGAGCATCGGGCGCTTGGCACTGGCCAGGCGTTCGGCTACCAAGTCCAGGGCTTCCGGCGGCGGCACGGCCACCGGGATCGGCAGTGGCGACAGGTCGCTGGGCATGGGGATAAAGGTCGACTGGATATCGATCGGGATCTCGACGCTGACCGGGCCGGTGGGCGCGGTGAGGGCGGTCTGCACCGCGAGCTTCAGGGTGCTGATGGCGGTCTCGACGCTGCGCACGCGAAAGGCGGCCTTGGACACGGCCTTGAGCATGTTCAACTGGTCGCGGGCTTCGTGGATATACGCCAGTTCCTGGTCCAGGTACGGCGTCTCGATCTGCCCGGTGATGTGCAGCAGCGGGGTGCCGGCGGTCTGTGCTTCAACCATGGCACCCGCGGCATTGCCGGCGGCGGTGCCGGTGGAGGTCAGGCACACGCCCAGACCGCCGGTGGTGCGGGCATAGGCGTCGGCCATGTTGGCGGCGCCGGCTTCACCCCGGGCCATGACGAAGCGGATATTGCCGCGCACGGCGAAGGCATCGAGGATCGGCATGTTGTGGATCGAGATCACGCCAAACACGGCCTTGACGTCGCATTGTTCGAGGAAGGCGGTGATGGCAGCGCCCACGGTGACAGTGTTTTCATTACGCATGGCGGGACAGGCCTCCGGATACATCGATATGGCTGCCTGTGGTGTAAGCCGACAGAGGCGAGGCCAGAAACAGGATCGCGCGGGCCGCTTCAAGCGGCAGGCCCAGGCGCCCCAGGGGAATATGTTTTTGTTGGGCCAGGCGGGCGGTCCATTGCGCCCAGTCGAGGTCGCGCTCTTCACGCGCTTCAAAGCGGCGGCGCCATTGCCCGGATTCCACCAGGCCAATCAGGATGCCGTTGACGCGGATGCCTTGCGGGGCGAATTCGGTGGCCATCGAGCTCACCAGGTTCTTGACCCCGGCGCGGGCGGCCGAAGTGGCGACCATGTGCGGTTCCGGCTGGCTGGCCAGCAGCGAGTTGACGCAGACGATGGCGGCATCGGCCTGGTGTTGCAGTTGCGGCTTGAAGGCGCGGACCGGGTTGATCACCGAAAAAAACTTCAGGTTCAACTCTGCGGTCCAGGCGCTGTCGGTGGTGTCGGCAAAGGTCGAGACCCGGCCTTGCCCGGCGTTGTTGATCAGCACGCTGGCGGCGCCCAGCGCGGCCTGGCTGGCGCTGGCAAAGGCGTTGACCGCTTCGCCATCGAGCACATCGCACACCTGGGCCAGCAGCCGGCCTTGCGGGAAACGCTGGCGCAGGTCGCTTTCGGCACGGCGCAGGCGCTCTGCATCGCGGCCGCAGAACGCAACGGCGGCGCCGGCTTCCAGCAGTAGCTCGACGCACGTCAGGCCAATGCCCGAGGAGCCTCCGGTGACGATTGCGGTGCGGCCCTGCAATGAATAAAGGCTCATCTCAATCTCTCATCAAGGCAGTGACGCGAGGCTGGCCGCTGTGGGCGCCGCCGTTGTAATTGAGCAGGCGCGACAGCTCGTCTGCGCTGCGCCGAACCTGGTTCAGCAGTTCTTCAAAATTCACATGACCGATCTGTGTGGTGGGGATGGTCACGCCAAGGGCCGCCACGATGCCGCCGCTCTGGTCGCGCACGGGCGCGGCCACTGTGGAAATCGCCGACTCAAAGAATCCTTCGCCGCTGACAAAGCCGCGCTGGCGATCGGCCTGGAGCATGTCGAACAGCTCCATCACGGTTTTTGGCGTGCAGTGGGAGTGCTGTTCCAGGTGCTCTTCGGGGTACAGCTCGCGCAGTTCGGCCAGTGACAGCTCTTCGAGGAGGATGCGCCCCAGCACCGTGGCATGGGCCGGCAAACGGGTGCCGACGTTGACCGCGTTGGAGAACACCGAAGGCGGCGAGACCTTGGCCACGTACACGATGGAACGCCCGTCGCGCACCACCAGGTTGCTGGGGTAGTTAACCCGGTCGCACAAACGGGCCAGCAGCGGCTGGCCGAGTTCGGTCAGCTCCAGCGATGCCAGGTACTCGAAGCCCAGGCGCAGCACCGACATGCCCAGGCGGTATTCGTTGCCGCTGCGGGTGACGAAGCCCATGGTTTCCAGGGTGGTCAGCAGGCGGAAAATGGTCGAGCGCGGCAGCGCCAGGCGCCGTGCCAGCTCCGGCGCTGTCAGGGTGCGGTTGCGCCGGCTGAACTCGCACAGCAGCAGCAAGCCGCGCTCCAGGCCCGGCACGATGTATTTGTCCTGGGCATCCTTCAGCAGATCTGAGTCGTTCATAGGGTTCTACCTGTCAGGGATTGTTTGAGGGCGTAGGCCAGGCGACCGGCAACTACCAGCGGTTGTTCGATGGGGCTGGCATGGCCGGCGTCGGCGATCAGGTTGAAGCTGGCGCCCAGGGCCTTGGCCACGCCCAGGCAGGTGTCGGGCGTGGTGATGGCGTCGGCTTCGCCGCAATGCACATCGCAGGGCATTGCCGGTTGGCCGTGGCGCAGCAGGTCGTCGCCGCACAGCAATTCGATGGCCTGGCGATAACCCAGCGGGTTCAGGCGCGCCATGTTCCAGTGCACCCAGGCCAAGGCTTCGGGCTGGGCCCGGGGCGAGAGCATATGGGCACTGCGTTGTGCGGCCAGGCCGGCGATGCCCAGGCGTTGTAGGTTGTCCAGGCGTTGCTGGCGCACTTGTTGGCGCTGCTGGCTACGCTCGGGTGCGCCATAGCCGCGGGCCGGGCTGATCAGCACCAGGCGGCTCACGCGCTGGGCCTGGGCACTGCGGGCCAAGGCCAGGGCGGTCAGCGCGCCCAGGGAATGGCCGACCAGCATGCACTCATTCACCTGCAGCGCATCGAGCATCTGCACCAGGCGCGCGGCGTATTGCTCGGCCTTGGGTACTTGCGATTCCAGGGGGCTGGAGTCGCCATAGCCGGGCGCGTCCCAGGCGATGACCCGGGCCTGGGCCGCCAGGTGCTGTGCCACTTGCAGCCAGGACGCCGCGCCCGAGCCGATGCCGTGCAGCAACACCACCGCCGGCCCGGTGCCGCATTCGCGCAGGGCCTGCTGGCCACCCGCTGACGCGACCCATTGCTGGGGGAAATCGCGCTGCAGTTGGGCTTGCAGGTCGGCCGTCGGCGCGGCTTGCGTGAGTCCTGGCAACATGGGCTTACCCGCGCTTGATCGAGGCCAGAGGGTGCTCTGGCGGATAGGTCGGGGTGATCGGCTTTTTCGCGCCGAGCATCACGCACATCAGCGCGTCTTCGTCGCCGATGTTGATCTCTTCGCGGTACACCCCCGGCGGCACGGAAATCACGTCGCGGTCGGTGAGGATGGTTTCAAAACGCTCGCCGTCCTTTTCCAGCACCACCTTGAGTTTGCCGCGCAGCACGAAGAACACTTCTTCGACGTCAATGTGCAGGTGCGGCGGGCCTTCATGGCCGGCCGGGATGACCATGGTGGAAAAGGTGAAGTGCTCCGACGGGATGGTGTTCATGTCGGTGCTGATGCCGGTGCCGCCAGTGCCGATGTAGCGCATTTGCGCGCGGCGGAACTTGGGGTCGTAGTCGGCCTGGAACTTCAGGGCATCCCAGTCGTACTTGCGCGTCTCGTAGCGGGCGATGCGCGTGCTCATCCAGCTTTCCAGGCTGGCGCCGGCAGGGCGGTCCCAGCTTTTGGGGGTGTCGTTTTGGGCAGATAGATCAGTCATGACAGTCTCCAGATCAAGGCATGACGAACCCGCCGTTGACCGGCAGGGTTTGTCCAGTGATAAAGCGGGCAAGGTCGGACAGCGCGAACAGCACGGCGCCGCTGACGTCTTCGGGCAATTGCGGGCGTTGCAGGGCCCGTTGGTCGTTGTACAAACGGTGGCGCGCCTCGGGCACGTAGGCGGTGGCTTCCACCAGCACCAGGCCAGGGGCGATGGCGTTGACGGTGATGTTGCTGCTGCCCAGTTCCCGCGCCAGGCTGCGGGTCATGGCGATGATTGCGCCCTTGCTGGCCACGTAGGCCAACAGGTTCGGCGCGCCCCACAGCGGGGTGTCCGAGGCCAGGTTGACGATGGCGCCCTGGCCGCTGGCGCGCAGGGCCGGCAGGCAGGCGGTGGTCATCAGCCAGGTGCCGCGCACGTTGACCTGCATCACCTGGTCCCAGGTGTCGATGCTCAGCTCTTCGCAGCCCTTGCCCCCGGAGTTGGTGATCGAGGCGTTGTTCACCAGGCCATCGAGGCCGCCCAGCAGGCCGATCGTCGCGTCGACACAGGCCTGGATCGACGCGGGTTGCGCCAGGTCGACAGCCACGGCTTGTACGTCCAGGCCCAGCGCCCGCAGTTCACCGGCGGCCTGCTGCACACGTTCGTGCAGCACATCGGCAATCACCACCCGCGCACCGGCCTGGCCGATGGCCTGGGCAAAGGCATAGCCCAGGCCCCGGGCGCCACCGGTGACCAGCACGCGGCGGCTTGCAAGCAAAAGGTCATGGCGGCTCATCATTGGGTGCTCAACATGGCTTTGGGCATGTAGTGCAGGACGCGTTTTTCTGCCCACACCACCGCGCCGTAGGCGATCACCCCAATCAGGGTCAGCGCCACAATGGCGACGAACACCCCGGCGGTGTTGCCCTGGCCCTCGGCGTCTACCAGCAAGAAGCCCAGGCCCTGGTTGCCACCGACCAGCTCACCGACGGTGACGCCGATCACGGCCAGGGTCGAGGCGATGCGCAGGCCGGAAAACAGCGCGGCCATGGCCGACGGGAACTCCACCAGGCGGAAGATCTGCCAGCGGCTGGCGTTCATGGTGCGGACCAGGTTGATCATGTCCGGGTCGACGGTGCGGATCGCCGAGAGCACGTTGATCATCACCGGGAAGAACACGATCAGGATCGCGATCAAAATCTTCGGGTAGATGGTGTAGCCCAGCCACATCACGAACAGCGGCGCGAAGGCGACTTTGGGGGCAATCTGCAAGGCCAGGATGTACGGCGACAACATGGCTTCGGCAGCCGGCGACAGGCCCAGGGACACGCCGATCATCACGCCCAGCAGGGCGCCGAGGGCGAAGCCGACGACGATTTCCAGGGCGGTGATCAGGGTGTGTTGCAGCAGGCCGCCGGTTTGCCACATCACCAGGCCTTCCTGGGCCACGCGGCTGAGTTTGGGCATGACGAACTCGGGCATGCCGAGCAGGCCGGGGCCCCATTGCCACAGCACCAGGAACAGGATCAGCAGCGCGACGCTACCGAGCACGGAGTTGTTGTTTTTCATTGTGTGCGTTCCTCAATGTCCCCGACCGGGCTGTCGACGAATTGGTTGGTAAAGAGCTCCTCAAGCGCGGTCGCCTGGGTGACGATGCCTTCGCTGACATAGAACTGGCGGACCTTGTCCAGGTGCTGTGGGTCGATGCGCCCGAGCACGGCCTGCCTGGCGTAGACGTGTTCGATGTAGAGCTTGAAGATCTTTTCCAGGGACTCTTCCTTGCCGGCATAGGCCGGCACCGCCTTGGCGAAGGTCACGGCGGCGGCGCGCGGGTCCTGGATGATGTCGCGCATGCCTTGCAGGGTGCCCTGCACCACGCCACGCACAATCTGTGGCTGGTTCTTGATCGCGGCGTCCGAGGCGAGAATCGCCTGGGCCATGCTCTCGAAGATCTGGTCCTGGGGGATCAGCTTGATCTGCACCCCGGCTTCCTGGGCATTGATCACCCAGTCCGGCACGCCCGCCATGGCCTGGGCCTTGTTGGCGGAGAACAACTGCCAGACCCCGGCCGGGCCGGCGGCCTGGATGTTCACGTCGTTCTTGCCCAGCCCGGCTTTGCGCAGCGAGGCGAGCAGGGCGTAGTAGGTGGTGTCGGAGTACGACATCACCGTCAGGGTCTTGCCCTTGAGGTCGCTGATGCTGTTGATGTTGTCCTTGGCGTTGGTGGCGATCATCGTCACTCCGCCATCGCCCAGTACCGCCACGGCGCGCACCGGGATGCCATTGGCCCGCACCACAATCGGCGTGTCGCCGATGGCCCCGCCGATCAATGCGTTACCGGCGCCGATCTGCTTGGCCACATCCACGCCACCTTTGGCGGCGATAAAGGTCAGGTCCAGGTCCTGGGCGGTGTAGTAGCCCTTTTCCTTGGCGATGATCCACGGTGCGAACGCAGGCGAGTTGGGCGGCGCCGGCAGCAGGTAGGTGACCTTGGTCGGCTGCGCCTGGGCGGCACAGGCCATGCCGAGGCCCAGGCTGAGGGCGCAAAGACGTTGAAACAGAGACTTGAGCATGGGGACTCCGGAATCGGTTGGGGGCCGCAAGGGCGGTGATCAGTGCAGTTCGGTGTCGGCGCCGACCTGGAGCAACTCCATCAGGCGGCCGACCAGCGGGCCGATTTCCGGCAGCTTGCGGCGCTCCAGGGGGTTGTCGCGAAACGGCAGGTCGATACTGATTTCCTCGATGATCGTGCCGGGGCGGGCGCTCATGACCAGCAAGCGGTCGGACATGGCGATGCCTTCGATCAGGTCGTGGGTGATAAACAGCGCGGTCTTCTTTTCGTCGAACAGCATCCGCGCCATGTCCTGTTGCAGGATCATCTTGGTTTGGGCATCGAGGGCCGAGAACGGCTCGTCGAGGAACAGCACCTGTGGGTCGATGGCCAGGGTGCGGGCCAGGGCGGCGCGCTGGCGCATGCCGCCGGAGAGCTGGAACGGGTAGTGATCGGCGTAGCCATTGAGGTGGCAGCGCTCGAGCAGGTCCAGGGCCACCTTCTGCCGGGTGGCGGCCGCCACGCCCTGGATCTCCAGGCCCAGTTCGACGTTGCGGCGGATGCTGCGCCAGGGCATCAACAAGTCCTTTTGCAGCATGAACGCAACCTGCGGCACCGGCCCGGTGACCGGCTTGCCACCGACGAACACTTCTCCTTCGCTGGGGCGGTACAAGCCCGAGCCCATATTGAGAATGGTGCTTTTGCCGCAACCGGAAGGGCCGATAATCGACACCACTTCACCCCGGCGAATCTTGAAGTTCACCTCGCGAATGGCGAAGGGCGCGTGCGCTTTACCCTTGGCCGGGAAACATTTACCGACATTGCGAAATTCAATTTCAGTCGGCTCCAGCTCTTCCCTGAGAGCTTGGTTATTCCATTGGGGCGTCACGGCGTACATCTCTTTCACAGCCATCAGGAAGGTACTCTGGTCTGTTTTATAGGTGATACGACGTTTAGTGCATGAACAATGCCAGTGACTTATTTCCTACGGGCTTTCAGAAAATATTCTTTGTTATTAGTGGGTTGGGTTTAATTTGATAAAGTTTTAATGTTTCATATATAAAACGTTGGTTCTTATATGGCACGAAATTGCACACGCCCGGGCATGTAATGGGAAGTTGCGAGGAGTCGGTGCTTTTTCAGGTAACGCGGGGGAGTTATGAAAGGGCTTGTTTGTTTTATCTATAAAACGCAGTTGCGCGTTTCTATATAGGTGCTCACTTGTTAAAAAGCAGGCAAAAAAAAGGGCCTGAAGATCGAAATCTTCAAGCCCTCAAAAGGGTGAGAGGTGTCTAGTCCCTCAACCTGGTGAGCGGTGCTACAGGCGTTCAGGCCTTCAAAGGCACCAGACGCGGGGCAATCATGTTTTCCGGGCGCAGGATGTCGTCGAGCATGGCGTCGTCGAGCAAGCCTTCTTCGCGCACCAGTTCCAGTACGCCGCGGCCGCTTTCAAGGGCGATACGCGCGATGCGGGTGGCGTTTTCATAGCCGATGTACGGGTTCAGCGCGGTGACCAGGCCGATGGAGTGCTCCACCAGTTCGCGGCAGCGTGCTTCGTTGGCGGTGATGCCGACGATGCAGTGCTCGCGCAGCATGTCCATGGCGCGTTGCAGCAGGCGGATCGAGTCGAAGATCTTGAAGGCGATCAGCGGCTCCATCACGTTCAGTTGCAGTTGGCCGCCTTCGGCCGCCATGGTCAGGGCCAGGTCGTTACCGATGACCTGGAAGGCCACCTGGTTCACGGCTTCCGGGATGACCGGGTTGACCTTGCCGGGCATGATCGAGCTGCCTGGCTGACGCGCTGGCAGGTTGATCTCGTTGATCCCGGTACGTGGGCCGCTGGACAGCAGGCGCAGGTCGTTGCAGATCTTTGACAGCTTCACCGCCGTCCGCTTGAGCATGCCGGAGAACAGCACGAACGCGCCCATGTCGGAGGTGGCTTCGATCAGGTCGGCCGCCGGTACCAGCGGCTGGCCGCTGATGGTGGCCAGGCGTTGCACGGCCAGGGCCTGGTAACGCGGGTCGGCGTTGATGCCGGTACCGATGGCGGTGCCGCCCAGGTTGACTTCGGTCAGCAGCTCCGGGGCCAGGGTTTTCAGGCGTGCCAGGTCTTCACCCAGGGTGGTGGCGAAGGCGCGGAATTCCTGGCCGAGGGTCATCGGCACGGCGTCTTGCAGTTGGGTGCGGCCCATTTTCAGGACGTGGCCGAACTCGACACCCTTGGCGGCGAACGCCTGGATCAGGCTGTCGAGGCTGGCCAGCAGCGCGTCATGGCCCAACAGCAGACCCAGGCGGATCGCGGTCGGGTAGGCGTCGTTGGTCGACTGCGCCATGTTCACGTCGTTGTTGGGGTGCAGGTATTGGTATTCGCCCTTGTTGTGGCCCATGGCCTCCAACGCGATATTGGCGATGACTTCGTTGGCATTCATGTTGGTTGAAGTGCCAGCGCCGCCTTGAATCATGTCCACCACGAACTCTTCGTGGAAGTCGCCGCGGATCAGGCGGGCACAGGCTTCGCTGATGGCAGCGTGCTTGGCTTCGCTGAGCTGGCCCAACTCGCGGTTGGCATCAGCGGCGGCTTGCTTGACCATTGCCAGACCGACCACCAATTTCGGGTAATGCGAAATCGGAACGCCGGAGAGACGGAAGTTATTCACGGCTCGCAGGGTCTGGATGCCGTAATACGCTTGGGTAGGTACTTCGAGTACGCCAAGCAGGTCTTTTTCGGTACGGAATGATGCAGCGCAGGACATGACGGAAATCATCTCGATATGGACCCGGGCTAGGCCGGAACGCTGTGAATGCTAGGCTTGTGGGAGTTTTTGGGCCAATGCTGTTAAGCGCTGGCCTATGCACAAACGGCATAATGTTGATGTGACCCGGTTAACATGGCGGGCGTGTGTGCCAAAATGGTGCATGCCCTGGAGAATCTGATGAACCTTGAAAGCAAATGGCTGGAAGACTTTAGCGCCCTGGCGGCCACGCGCAGCTTCTCCCAGGCGGCGGAGCGGCGCTTTGTCACCCAGCCGGCCTTCAGCCGACGCATCCGCAGCCTTGAGGCGGCCCTGGGGCTGACGTTGGTCAACCGTTCGCGCACGCCCGTCGAATTGACGGCGGCGGGGCAGTTGTTCCTGGTAACGGCGCGCACGGTGGTCGAGCAACTGGGCGAAGTGCTACGCCATTTGCATCACCTTGAAGGCGGCCAGGGCGAAGTCATGCAAGTCGCGGCGGCGCACTCCCTGGCGCTGGGTTTTTTCCCACGCTGGATCGCGCAATTGCGCAACGAAGGGCTGAACATCGCCACGCGGCTGGTCGCGACCAACGTCGGCGACGCGGTGCATGCCCTGCGTGAAGGCGGCTGCGACCTGATGCTGGCGTTCTATGACCCGGATGCGGCGATGCAGATGGACCCGGATATTTTCCCGTCGCTGCACCTGGGCAATACCGAAATGCTCCCGGTGTGCGCCGCCGATGCCGAAGGCAAGCCGTTATTCGACCTGGAAGGCGAGGGCAGCGTGCCATTGCTGGCCTACAGCGCCGGGGCGTTCCTTGGGCGTTCGGTGAACCTGCTGCTGCGCCAGCGCGCCCTGCGCTTTACCACGGTGTACGAAACCGCCATGGCCGACAGCCTCAAAAGCATGGCCCTGGAAGGGTTGGGGATCGCCTGGGTGCCACAGTTGAGCGTGCGTGCCGAACTGGCCCGGGGTGAGCTGGTGGTGTGTGGCGGGCCGCAGTGGCATGTGCCGTTGGAGATTCGCCTGTATCGCTGTGCGTTGGTGCGCAAGGCGAACGTGCGGTTGTTGTGGCGCAAGCTGGAAGGTGGGGCAGCGCAGAGTAGCTGAACCCAGCACAGAACAAATGTGGGGGCTTGCCTGCGATAGCGGTGTATCAGCCGACACTTCCGGCACCGACCCTGCGCCATCGCAGGCAAGCCAGCTCCCACAGTATTTTGTGGTGTGTTCGCTGACCTGAAAGTCAATAAAACCGCAGGTTTGCCCAGTAAGACAGATGGTCATTCCAGGGGCTGTTTCTCCGCCGTATTACGGTATACTGCGCGGCCTTCGGCCGGTCCAACCGGCCTTAATTCGTATAACAAGCCACGCCGGATTTCCCGCGTGGCTTGTTGTTTTTTGACGCGCCTACGGGCGCCCAGAGAGAAGAGGCACGACGATGAGTGCATTGGTTGGCGTGATCATGGGCTCCAAGTCCGATTGGTCCACCCTTAGCCACACCGCCGATATGCTGGAAAAGCTCGGCATTGCGTTTGAAGTGAAGGTGGTTTCCGCCCACCGCACGCCAGACCTGCTGTTCCAGTATGCCGATGAAGCAGAATCCCGTGGCATCGAGGTGATCATCGCCGGTGCCGGTGGCGCAGCCCACCTGCCGGGCATGTGTGCGGCCAAGACCCACTTGCCGGTGCTCGGCGTGCCGGTGCAGTCGTCGATGCTCTCGGGCGTGGATTCGCTGCTGTCCATCGTGCAGATGCCCGCCGGGATCCCGGTGGCCACCCTGGCGATCGGCAAGGCTGGCGCGATCAACGCGGCATTGCTGGCCGCCAGTATCCTGGGCGCCAAGCATCCACAGTTCCACGCGGCCCTGAAGAAATTCCGCGCCGAACAGACTGACAGCGTCCTGGACAATCCAGACCCACGCATCGCCTGAGGTTGTTGATTGATGAAAATCGGTGTAATCGGTGGCGGCCAACTGGGTCGCATGCTGGCCCTGGCGGGTACGCCGCTGGGGATGAACTTCGCGTTTCTTGATCCGGCGCCGGACGCCTGTGCGGCGGCCCTGGGCGAACACCTGCGGGCGGACTACAGCGACCCGGACCACTTGCGCCAACTGGCCGATGAAGTCGACCTGGTGACCTTCGAGTTTGAAAGCGTGCCGGCCGAAACCGTGGCGTTCCTGTCGCAATTCGTCCCCGTGTACCCGAGCGCCGAAGCCCTGCGCATTGCCCGTGACCGCTGGTTTGAAAAAAGCCTGTTCAAGGACCTGGGCATTCCGACCCCGGCCTTCGCCGACATCCAGTCCCAGGCGGACCTGGACGCCGCCGTTGCCAGCATCGGCCTGCCGGCTGTGCTGAAAACCCGCACCCTGGGTTACGACGGCAAGGGCCAGAAAGTCCTGCGTACCGAAGCCGATGTGGTCGGCACATTCGCCGAACTGGGCAGCGTCGCCTGCCTGCTGGAAGGCTTCGTGCCGTTTACCGGCGAAGTCTCGCTGGTGGCCGTGCGGGCCCGGGATGGCGAAACGCGCTTCTACCCATTGGTGCACAACACCCACGACAGCGGCATCCTCAAGCTGTCCGTGGCCAGCACCGACCACCCGTTGCAGGCCCTGGCCGAAGACTATTCCAGCCGTGTGTTGAAGCAACTGGATTATGTCGGCGTGATGGCCTTTGAATTCTTTGAAGTGGACGGTGGCCTCAAGGCCAACGAAATCGCCCCGCGTGTGCACAACTCCGGGCACTGGACCACCGAAGGCGCCGAGTGCAGCCAGTTCGAGAACCACCTGCGGGCGGTCGCGGGCCTGCCACTGGGCTCCACGGCCAAGGTTGGCGAGAGCGCGATGCTCAACTTCATTGGCGTGGTACCGCCGGTGGAGCAGGTCATTGCGATTGAAGATTGCCACCTGCATCACTATGGCAAGGCCTTCAAGGTCGGGCGCAAGGTCGGCCACGCCAACCTGCGTTGCAAGGACCGCGCGACGCTCGATGCGCAGATCGCCAAGGTCCAGGCACTGATCGCCGCGCAATAAGCCATGGAGCGGCGGGAACCATTGGTTGCCGCCATCCTCTGATTGCAGGATGCCAAAGTCTGACTAGGCTTCAGCTAACTTTCATTCAGAGGGAAATGCCATGGGTATCATTGGAACCATCTTTATCGGTTTGATCGTCGGCCTGCTGGCGCGTTTCCTGAAACCAGGCGACGACAGCATGGGCTGGATCATGACCATCCTGCTGGGTATCGCCGGCTCCCTGGCGGCGACCTATGGCGGTCAGGCGCTGGGTATCTACCAGGCCGGCCAGGGTGCAGGCTTTATCGGCGCGCTGGTCGGTGCCATTGTGTTGCTGGTGATCTACGGTCTGCTGAAAAAGAAGTAATTCAGCGTCAAGCCCTCTGCGCTGCGCAGGCGCAGAGGGCTAGAATGCCGGCACTGTGTTTACTTGCCGAGCCCCTTCATGCGCCGCCTCCTGTTGACTGTCCTTTTGCTGGGTTCAAGCCTGGCCCACGCTGCTGAGCTGCCGGAAACCGACTGGCTGGAACTGATGCCCAAGTCGGATCAGAAAGCCCTGGAACAAATGCCGGATATCGACCACAACTCCCCTGAAGCCCTGGGCACCTTTACCGAAAAGGGTGGCTTGAAGCAGAGCAAGGGCTTGCCGGCCGTGATGTATTCGAGCAAGACCGTGGCGGCCATGAACGGCAAGCACATCCGCCTGGGTGGCTACCCGGTGCCACTGGAAACCGACGCCAAGGGCCGCAGCACCCTGTTTTTCCTGGTGCCTTACCCGGGCGCTTGCATCCATGTCCCGCCACCGCCGCCCAACCAACTGGTGCTGGTGCGTTATCCCAAGGGCTTGAAGCTGGATGATATCTACACGCCGCTGTGGGTCACCGGCACGTTGAAGGTGGAGACGGTCACCAACGAACTGGCGGATGCGGCATATGCGCTGGATGCGGGGGTGGTGCGGGTGGTGCAGGAAGCGGATCTATAGCCAACGCCACAAAACCCCCTTGTGGGAGTGGGCTTGTGTGGGAGCGGGCTTGCCCGCGATGGCGGTGTTTCAGCCGATACATTCGGCGACTGATACACCGCTATCGCGGGCAAGCCCGCTCCCACATTTTGGTTAGGTCTACAGGGGCAGGCTGGCCATGCTCACACCCATGGTATGGCTTGCGCCCGGTGCCAGCACCACCACATCGTCCAGCACATTGGCCGTTTCGATGCACAGCATGCCCTGCCAGCCATCGTCGGCCATGTCATCGAACGCCTTGGCGCGTTCAGTCCAGGGGTTCCAGATCACCGTCGATTTTGATCCTTGGCTGGTGAGCTGGATCCGGCGTTGCCAGTCGTTATCAACGATGTTCAATTGTGCCGGGGTGTCGAGGTAGATGCGGTCCGTCTCGGCAGTAAAGTGCAGGAGGCCGGCTTGCTTTTTGGTCGCCCAGCCGTCGGCGGTATCGATGTAGTCCAGCCCATCCAGGCCTGCGACCTGCACCTTGCGCACGTCGCTGACGGCGAAGTAGCTGTGCAGCGCCTGGCTGATCGTCACCGTGTCGGCGCCACGGTTGTGGCTGCTCAGGCGGATATGCAGTTGCTCATCCAACAGGATGCTCATTTTCATATCGACCTGGTGCGGCCAGCCCGGGAAACCGCCCGCCGGTGCCGGTAGCACCAGCTCAACCCGGTTGTCTTCGGCGCCGGCCAAGGTCCAGATGGCCGTGCGCGCGAAACCATGGGCGCCCGCTGGCTGGTCGCTCTGGCGCATCGCCTTGACGCTTTGCGGGTTGCGCTCGAACACGCCAAACCACGGCCAGCACACCGGCACGCCGGTACGGATGCCTTTGCCGGCCTTGAACACAGCCTTGTCGTTAGGCCAGATCACCGGTTTTGCGCCAGCGGGCTGGTAACTGAACAGGTGCGCCCCCTGTTGGGCCACCAGCACTTGGGCGCCGTTGTGGCGGATGCGCCAGCAGTCCAGCTCATCCATTTTCACGGTTTCAACGTGGGGCGTAGGCATACAAGGCTCTCTTGAATCACTGGCAATGGGGCAATGGACCGCCAAACCGCCGCGAGGTTTAACGCGCCCGCGACGGAACCGACCGGGTGCGCCCGCTGCCATCAATGGCGACGAACACAAACACCGCCTCGGTGACTTTGCGCCATTCGCTGGACAGCGGGTCATCGCTCCACACTTCGACCATCATCTGGATCGAGCTGCGGCCGATTTCCAGGGCCTGGGTGTAGAAGGACAACTGCGCGCCCACTGCCACCGGAACCAGGAAGGCCATGCGATCGATCGCTACGGTGGCCACGCGGCCACCGGCGACCTTGCTGGCCATTGCCGTGCCGGCCAGGTCCATCTGCGCGACCAGCCAGCCGCCGAAAATATCGCCAAAACCGTTGGTCTCACGGGGCAGCGCGGTGATTTGCAGGGCGAGATCGCCTTGCGGGATAGGATCTTCTTGTTCGAGTTCGATCATGCCGGGGGTGCCTCTGACCCGTGACTCTTGGACTATGTAATCGGTGAATAGCCGTCTTGGAAAAACGATTCAGCCCCGAACATACTACGTTCGTCACGTTTTCCGAAAGGCGCCTTGAGGGAAACTCTGCGAAATCGGCTGGCCGGTGCCAACGACGTTTTCGCGCAACTTCCACTGATAAGCAGGTGCAAGCTGGGCAGTATATCGGTCGATAGCCTGCACGACGACCTTCGGTTTCCTATATTTGTACATCTATCTACACCGCGTTACAGGCGCCAAGGAAATGGCCAAAACAGTCATGCAACTTGAGGGGTTTGACCATTGTTTCTTTTGAACCCGGCACCCCAGTATTTGCGGGTGTTTCTGGTCCCCGATAATAATTCAAAGAGGGAAGGGCGGACCTCGCCAGGCAGCCTGCCTGCGGGGCGGCGCCCACCGCTGTACAGGTGTTTAGACTGTGCTTTTGCGGGCAATTTGTTATCTTGCCCGACCTGCCAGGCCAAACCCACGCCGTTGCGGATTCCTGATCTGACCTAATAAGAGAAGCCTTGCCATGACCACAGTGCCTTCAAGCATTGCGCCGCCCGCCCGCCCGCTGAACCGCAACGACTACAAAACCCTGTCGCTGTCCGCCCTGGGTGGCGCGCTGGAGTTCTACGACTTCATCATCTTCGTGTTCTTCGCCACGGTGGTCGGCAAGCTGTTTTTCCCTGCTGATATGCCCGAATGGCTGCGCCTGATGCAGACCTTCGGCATCTTCGCCGCCGGCTACCTGGCGCGGCCACTGGGCGGGATCATCATGGCGCATTTCGGCGACCTGCTGGGGCGCAAGAAGATGTTCACCCTGAGCATCTTCATGATGGCCGTGCCGACCCTGATCATGGGCCTGTTGCCGACCTATGCGCAGATCGGCCTGTGGGCCCCGATCCTGTTGCTGCTGATGCGCGTGATCCAGGGCGCGGCGATTGGTGGCGAAGTGCCGGGGGCGTGGGTTTTTGTTTCAGAGCATGTACCGCCACGCCATATCGGCTACGCCTGCGGCACCCTGACCAGCGGCCTGACCGCCGGGATCCTCCTGGGTTCGCTGGTGGCCACCGCGATCAACACGATCTACACCCCTGAGCAGGTCTCGGATTACGCCTGGCGGATCCCGTTCCTGCTGGGCGGTGTGTTCGGCCTGTTCTCGGTGTACCTGCGCCGTTGGCTGCACGAAACCCCGATCTTTGCCGAAATGCAGCAGCGCAAGACCCTGGCCGCCGAGCTGCCATTGCGTGCGGTCCTGCGGGATCACCGTGGCGCCATCGTGCTGTCGATGCTGCTGACCTGGCTGCTGTCGGCCGGCATCGTCGTGGTGATCCTGATGACCCCGACCGTGTTGCAGACCATCTACCACTTCAGCCCGACCGTCTCGTTGCAGGCCAACAGCCTGGCGATCGTCACCCTGAGCCTGGGCTGCATCCTCTCTGGCGCACTGGCTGACCGCTTCGGTGCCGGGCGCGTGCTGATCGCCGGTTGCGCGTTGCTGCTCGCGACCTCATGGACGCTGTATCACAGCCTGCTGGACCACCCGGGCTGGCTGTTCCCGCTGTACACCCTCACCGGCCTGTTCGTCGGCGTGGTCGGTGTGGTGCCCTACGTGATGGTCAAGGCCTTCCCGCCGGTGGTGCGTTTCAGTGGCCTGTCGTTTTCCTACAACGTCGCCTACGCGGTGTTCGGTGGTCTGACGCCGTTGGTGGTCTCGCTGCTGATGAAGGAAAGCCCGATGGGCCCGGCGTACTACGTGGCGGTGATCTGCACCATGGGGATACTGGTGGGTGCCTACCTGTGGAAACGGGGGCGATAAACGCCTCGGGAGTAAAGGATGCACACGGATGTGCTCATCGGATTTTATGTAGGCGCCAGGTGGCAAGTCTTGCCTGGCATTCTGATACGGGCAAGCGAGCGCCTCCCTCCAGCATCGTGTCCAGTGCCGTTGCTGCATCGCTGACATTGATCACTTGATACTCGACCATAAGGTCGAGTAGCCAAAGTGCACCATGCACTTGCAGCCCGTCCCGTATAGCCTGGCGTCGGAGCTTCCCATCGCCAGTTAACAAGGGTCTTTTGGTCGTCTGTGCCAGCAGGTAGCAGGAGACGTCAGCCAAGGAACTGTTGTTGTGTTCGATTTTGAGTCCCCAGAGCTTTTGCACACCGTGTTCGTCAAATGACTCGACAACCAGTCCTTGAGCGAGCAGTTCATCATGGGGAAAATCCTCAAGCTCCTGCATGACGAAGTCGGTACAGCAGAGTGTGAATGGCAGCCTGAACATATGCTCCAGCAATCCCGCGTTTCTGAAGTCAATCCAGATATTGGTATCGCTGATATAGATCAGGCTCATGCACTCTCCAGTGAGCCCAGAAAGTTGGGGTCCAGAGCCTTTATTGGACGACGCAGTAACTCAACTGCTCGCGACTTGGTGATAAGGCCCTCTGCCAGGCCCCAGAACACTAGCGATTCAAAACGCTGAGGCGGCTTGCAGGGGAGCTGCTCGGGTTCTGCCTTACGCCAGCCATTGCTGCTGAACTGAATGATCAGGGATTTGTAGCCGCTTTCTCCTAGCAGGTTGAGGTCCTTCAAGCGACGGAGCGCCGCTTGCATCGAGAGCCCATACTGGCGTTTGGCAATCAATAGTTCGCGAGGGTGGACGCGTGAGCGTTGATGGCTCCCGAAATCTCCAGTGACACTTTTGGCTGGATAAAGAAAAGCCCCCGCGAAGCGGTGGCAGCAGCTTTCTTTATCGCGTTCGGGCATCTCATCAGGCAGTTGCATGACCCAGTGTCCCAACTCATGAGCAGCAGTGAAGCGAATGCGCTCGCCTGGTCTTTGGGCGTTCAGAGCGATCAGCACATGTTCGCCGCCATGGGTCGCGGCACAGGCACCGTCGAAATCATCCGGGCCATTGAGCATCACCACTTTGATACCGTGCTCTTCAAGTTGCTCAGTCAGATGGGCGATCGGGTCTGCGCCGATGCCCCAATATTTGCGCAGCTCCTCGGCCGCCCATTCGGCCTCCTCTATAGAGGTAACGGACAACATCTGTGGTGGAGTTCTGGCGGTCTGGATATCCAGCGGATCGAAGCACTCCTCCAGGGCAATGTATCGCTCCAGGTGTTCGCGAATCTGCTCCTCAACCTGCACCTGGCGGTATTGGGGCATTTTCGCCAGTTTGCGGAACTCCAGCGGTGCAAGTGGCAGGGCTTCGGGGCGAAAAAAATACTCCGGGCTCACCTCCAATGCCTTGGCCAATTGCAGAAGGCGCTGGGAGTTCGGAGTGCTCAAGCCTTTTTCATACTTGCTCAGGCCTTGCTTGGTGATGTCGCCGAGACTGAGCGCCAGTGCCTCCAGTGACATGCCACGCAACAACCTCGCGCGGCGGATTCGGTCATTGATCATGTGAGGTCTCCTTAAGTTGACAAGACTATGCTTTGCTTGTTTTTTGTCAACCTGGGGCAGACCGCTGGTTACGTCGCGTCTTTGACAGCGACGTGCGGAGGTTAGTGAGTGCGGTTCCTAGAGAAAACCCTAAAGATCTGTCGGAAAATTCCGGGTTACCTTCCGCTCAATACTGGCCTTTCATCTAATTGTCATATTCCAGACATAGAGTGTTCACACGGCCTACCGATACTTGGCCCCGATCCAACTATCCCTATCTGCTAGGAGTAAGGCATGAAACTGAAGCGTTTGATGGCGGCAATGACTTTTGTCGCTGCTGGCGTTGCGACTGCCCACGCGGTGGCCGCTGGTGTTGACCCGGCAATTCCGGCCTATACCAAGACCACTGGTGTATCGGGCAACTTGTCCAGCGTCGGTTCCGATACCCTGGCCAACCTGATGACCTTGTGGGCCGAGAACTACAAGAAAGAATACCCGAACGTAAACATCCAGATTCAAGCCGCCGGTTCCTCCACCGCGCCGCCTGCACTCACCGAAGGCACTGCCAACCTGGGCCCGATGAGCCGCAAGATGAAGGACAACGAACTGCAGGCTTTCGAGCAGAAGTACGGCTACAAGCCGACAGCTATCCCGGTGGCCGTAGACGCCCTGGCGGTGTTCGTGCACAAAGACAACCCGATCAAGCACCTGACCATGGCCCAGGTCGACGCCGTGTTCTCGTCGACTCGCCTGTGCGGCGCCAAGGCTGATGCCAAGACCTGGGGCGACCTGGGGGTGACCGGCGACCTGGCCAACAAGCCAGTGCAACTGTTCGGTCGTAACTCGGTATCCGGCACCTACGGCTACTTCAAGGAAGAGGCCCTGTGCAAAGGTGACTTCAAGCCAAACGTCAACGAACAACCAGGCTCGGCTTCGGTCGTGCAGTCCATCAGCTCTTCGCTGAACGGCATTGGTTACTCGGGCATCGGCTACAAGACCGCCAGCGTGAAAACCGTGGCCCTGGCCAAGAAAGAAGGCGGCGAGTTCGTCGAAGACACCGAAGAGAACGCCCTGAACGGCAAGTACCCGCTGTCGCGCTTCCTCTACGTGTACATCAACAAAGCCCCGAACAAGCCTCTGGCCCCGTTGGAAGCCGAGTTCGTGAAGCTGGTTCTGTCCAAACAGGGCCAGGAAGTTGTCGTCAAGGATGGCTACATCCCACTGCCAGCCAAAGTTGCCGCCAAGGCACTGGCTGACCTGGGTCTGAAAGAAGGCAAATAAGCCTGCACTACCTGGTGTAGAGGCATGCTCTTGTGTGGGAGCGGGCTGGCCCGCGATGCTGGCGACACGGTTTAAATTGAAATCGCGTTGATGCCATCGCGGGCCTGCCCGCTTCCACAACAAGCGGCCTACACCGCTAATTTTTCGGTCCGCTGCCAGCTCTGCTACGCGGCGGATTTTTTGCGTCACTGCATTGTCATCTTTCTGTCATACAGGATCGCTAGGGTGTGCGCATGAATGATCTGGCCAATTCCACCATGACGACGACTTCTCCTCCCAAGCGCATTGACTTCAATACGCCTGAGCTGCAACGCAAGCGCCGCATCCGCGCGCTCAAGGACCGCCTGACCCGTTGGTACGTACTGGTCGGCGGTCTTGCCGTCCTCGGCGCTATCACGCTGATTTTTTTCTTCCTGGCCTATGTGGTCGCGCCGCTGTTCCAGGGTGCCAGCCTGACCAAGGACGACGCCCTGACCCCAGCCTGGATGCAGGATGCCGGCAAGCCGTTGCTGATCTCCCTGGAAGAACAGAACCAGGTCGCCATGCGGGTTTCCGACAAAGGCCAGGCGTTGTTCTTCAGTGTCGACAGCGGCGTGGAACTCAAGCGTGTCGACCTGGCCCTGCCGGCCGGCGCCAGCGTGGTGTCCATCGGTAAAGACCAGCCAGGCAGCCCGCTGGTGATCCTTGGCCTGTCCAATGGCCAGTCCCTGGTGTTCCGCCACTCTTATAAAGTGTCCTACCCGGACGGCAAGAAGACCATTTCGCCCGAGATCGAATACCCTTACGGCGAAGCGCCGATGGTGCTCGATGAAGCCGGTCGGCCGCTGGAGCACGTTGCCCTCAATGCCACCGACACCTCGCTGATTGTTGCCGGTTCCGCCGGCTCGCACCTGAACGTGCTGTCGGTGAGCCGCGAAGAAAACATGATGACCGGCGAAGTGGTCAGCGAGCAGAAACGCATCGACCTGCCACAAATGACCGAGCCTGTTAAAGCGATCTTTGTCGATCCGCGCCAGCAATGGCTGTATGTGATCAACGGTCGCGCCCTGGCCGATGTGTTCAGCCTGCGGGACAACAGCCTCAACGGTCGATACAAATTGTTGGAAGATGGCAGCGCCGAAATCACCGCCAGCACCCAGCTGGTGGGCGGTATTTCGCTGATCGTCGGTGACTCCAAGGGTGGCCTGGCCCAGTGGTTCATGGCCCGCGACCCGGATGGCGAGCAACACCTCAAGCAGATCCGTACCTTCCAGATGGGCACCACGCCGGTGGTGGAAATCACCGCGGAAGAGCGGCGCAAAGGCTTTACTGCCCTGGATGCCGCCGGCCAGTTCGGGGTGTTCCACAGCACCGCGCACCGCACCCTGCTGGTGGACCCGGTGGTCGAGAGCCAGGGCCTCTTCGGCATGTCGCCACGGGCCAACCGTGTGATCGTCGAAGCCGGCGGCAAGCTGCAGCCCTTGACCCTCGACAACCCGCACCCGGAAGTGTCCTGGAGCGCGTTGTGGAGCAAGGTCTGGTACGAAAACTACGACGAGCCTAAATACGTCTGGCAATCGACCGCTGCCAACAGCGACTTTGAACCCAAGATGAGCCTGGCGCCACTGACCTTCGGTACGCTCAAGGCCGCGTTCTACGCCATGCTGCTGGCCGCCCCCCTGGCCATTGCCGCGGCGATCTACACCGCTTACTTCATGGCCCCGAGCCTGCGCCGCAAGGTCAAGCCGGTGATCGAGCTGATGGAAGCGATGCCGACGGTGATCCTCGGCTTCTTCGCCGGCCTGTTCCTGGCGCCGTATGTCGAAGGGCACCTGCCGGGGATTTTCAGCCTGCTGATGCTGTTGCCGATTGGCATCCTCGTCGCCGGCTTTGTCTTCAGCCGCCTGCCTGAGTCGATCCGCCTGCGGGTGCCGGATGGCTGGGAAAGCGCGATCCTGATCCCGGTGATCCTGTTTGTGGGCTGGCTCTCGCTGTACATGAGCCCGTACCTGGAAACCTGGTTCTTCGGTGGCGACATGCGCATGTGGATCTCCCACGACCTGGGCATCACCTATGACCAGCGCAACGCCCTGGTCGTTGGCCTGGCCATGGGTTTTGCGGTGATCCCGAACATCTACTCCATCGCCGAAGACGCCGTGTTCAGCGTGCCCCGTGGCCTGACCCTGGGCTCCCTGGCCCTGGGCGCCACGCCATGGCAGACCATGACCCGCGTGGTGTTGCTGACCGCCAGCCCCGGGATTTTCTCGGCGCTGATGATCGGTATGGGCCGTGCGGTGGGCGAGACCATGATCGTGCTGATGGCCACGGGTAACACCCCGGTCATGGAAATGAACCTGTTTGAAGGCCTGCGCACCCTGGCAGCCAACGTCGCGGTGGAAATGCCCGAGTCGGAAGTGGGCGGCAGTCATTACCGCGTGTTGTTCCTCTCGGCGCTGGTGCTGCTGCTGTTCACCTTCATCATGAACACCCTCGCCGAGCTGATCCGTCAGCGTCTGCGCAAGAAATACTCGTCGCTTTAAGAAAGGTAGAAGTCTGTGAAACAGAACTCCCTGAATGGATGGTTCAAGAGCGGCGCCCCTGGCGTCTGGATCAGCGGTGGCGCGGTGGCCATCGCGGTCATCATGACCATTGGTTTGCTGGCTGTGATTGCCGTGCGTGGCCTGGGTCACTTCTGGCCGGCCGACCTGATCCAGGCCAACTACAACGTGCCGGGCCAGGCCAACCACATCGTCATCGGCGAAGTGGTACAGAAAGAACAAGTGCCACGCGAGCGCCTGAAAAGCGCAGGCCTGCCGGTGCCGGACGAAGGTCCGGAGTTCATGACCCGCGAGCTGATCAAGGTCGGCAACCGTGACTTGAACGGCAATGACTTCACGTGGATCGTCGGCGAATGGCTGACCAACCAGACCACGCCTGCCGAGCTGATGGCCATCGAGCGTCGTGAGTGGGGCAACTTCTACGGCACCCTGGTCAACGTCAAGCAGGACGGCAAGGTCATCGCCGAAGGCGAGGCGGCCTGGCCGGAGCTGCAGGCGCGGGTTGAGCGGGTGAACAGGCTGGCGGCCGATCTCAAGACTCTTGAGAAGCGCGATATTGGCGCGATCAACGCGGGCCTTGAGCGGATCCGCCTGCACGGCCGCAAACTGGAACTCAGCGGCCAGCTCGACGCCGCCGCCCAGGCCGATATGGATGCCGAGCGCGCCGAGCTGAATGCGCGTTACCAGGCCGTCGAGGCGCGCCTGACCGACCTGCATGCCCAGTTCAACCGCGACAGCCTCACGGCCCGCGATGCCAACGGCAAAGAGCTTGAGATCAATATCGGCCATGTGGTGCACGCCTACCAGCCGAACGCCATGGGCACCCTGACCAAGATGGGGTTCTATGTCAGCAAGGTCTGGGAGTTCCTCAGCGACGACCCACGGGAAGCCAACACCGAAGGCGGGATCTTCCCGGCGATCTTCGGCACCGTGATGATGACCCTGATCATGGCGATGATCGTGACCCCGTTCGGCGTGCTGGCGGCGGTCTACCTGCGTGAATACGCCAAGCAGAACACGTTGACCCGTGTCATCCGTATCGCGGTGAACAACCTGGCGGGCGTCCCGGCGATTGTCTACGGCGTGTTCGGCCTGGGCTTCTTTGTGTACGTGCTGGGTGGTTCGGTGGACCGCCTGTTCTTCCCCGAAGCCCTGCCGGCACCGACCTTCGGTACGCCGGGCCTGTTGTGGGCCTCGCTGACCCTGGCGCTACTGGCGGTGCCGGTGGTGATCGTGGCCACCGAAGAAGGCCTGGCGCGCATCCCACGCACCGTGCGTGAAGGTTCCCTGGCCCTGGGTGCGACCAAGGCGGAAACGCTGTGGAAAATCGTCCTGCCCATGGCCAGCCCGGCGATGATGACCGGCATGATCCTGGCCGTGGCCCGCGCCGCCGGTGAAGTGGCGCCGCTGATGCTGGTGGGTGTGGTGAAACTGGCGCCGTCGCTGCCGCTGGACGGCAACTACCCGTACTTGCACCTGGACCAGAAGATCATGCACCTGGGCTTCCATATCTACGACGTCGGCTTCCAGAGCCCCAACGTCGAGGCCGCCCGCCCGCTGGTGTACGCCACTGCGTTCCTGCTGGTGCTGGTGATCGCCACGCTGAACCTGTCGGCGGTATGGATTCGTAACCACCTGCGCGAAAAGTACAAGGCACTGGACAGTTAATTGAAGTGAACGCGGATTAAATGTGGGAGGGGGCTTGCTCCCGATAGCGGTGTGCCAGCCAGCACATGTGTTTCTGATACACCGCTATCGGGAGCAAGCCCCCTCCCACACAACGAATTGGTAGCACAGGGAGCATCCCATGCAACATGAAACCCATTCCCACGGCATCAACATGTCAGCCCTGGGTCGCGACAAGCAGAGCCTGAGCCTGGCTGAAGAAACCGTGGCCATCGAAGTCCCGGGCCTGAGCCTGTACTACGGTGAAAAACAGGCACTGTTCGACGTCAGCATGAACATCCCCAAGCAACGCGTGACCGCCTTTATCGGCCCGTCGGGCTGCGGCAAGTCCACGCTGCTGCGCACCTTCAACCGCATGAACGACCTGGTGGACGGTTGCCGTGTGGAAGGCGCGATCAACCTCTACGGCAGCAACATCTACCGCAAGGGCGAAGACGTGGCCGAGCTGCGTCGCCGGGTGGGCATGGTGTTCCAGAAGCCCAACCCGTTCCCCAAGACCATCTACGAAAACGTGGTCTATGGCCTGCGCATCCAGGGCATCAACAAAAAGCGCATCCTCGACGAAGCGGTCGAGTGGGCCCTTAAAGGCGCGGCGCTGTGGGACGAGGTCAAGGACCGCCTGCACGAGTCGGCCCTCGGCCTGTCCGGCGGCCAGCAGCAGCGTCTGGTGATTGCCCGGACCATCGCCGTGGAGCCGGAAGTGCTGCTGCTCGACGAACCCTGCTCGGCACTCGACCCGATCTCGACACTGAAAGTCGAAGAACTGATCTACGAACTCAAGTCCAAGTTCACCATCGTCATCGTGACCCACAACATGCAACAGGCGGCGCGGGTTTCCGACTACACCGCGTTCATGTACATGGGCAAACTGGTGGAGTTCGGCGATACCGACACCCTGTTCACCAATCCGGCGAAGAAGCAGACCGAAGACTACATCACCGGTCGCTACGGCTAGGAAGCTGTGGTTCTGATTGCACTGACGCTGCGGTTCTCCGCACCTTACCGGACGCTCCAAGGACGCCAACATGATTAGCAAAGAAGGCCTTACCCACCACATCTCCGCGCAGTTCAACGCCGAGCTTGAGGAAGTGCGCAGCCACCTCCTGGCCATGGGCGGGCTGGTGGAGAAGCAAGTCAACGATGCGGTGACCGCGCTGATCGAGGCCGACTCGGGCCTGGCCCAGCAAGTGCGCGAGATCGATGACCAGATCAACCAGATGGAACGCAATATCGACGAGGAATGCTTGCGCATTCTCGCCCGTCGCCAGCCGGCGGCGTCCGACCTGCGTTTGATCATCAGCATTTCCAAGTCGGTGATCGATTTGGAGCGTATCGGCGACGAAGCCACCAAGATCGCCCGTCGCGCCATCCAGTTGTGCGAAGAAGGCGAAGCGCCGCGTGGTTATGTCGAAGTGCGCCACATCGGCGACCAGGTGCGCAACATGGTGCGCGACGCGCTGGATGCCTTTGCGCGCTTCGACGCCGACCTGGCGTTGTCGGTGGCCCAGTACGACAAGATCATCGACCGCGAGTACAAGACCGCCCTGCGTGAGCTGGCGACCTACATGATGGAAGACCCGCGCTCTATCTCGCGGGTCTTGAGCATCATCTGGGTGCTGCGCTCCCTGGAGCGGATCGGCGACCACGCGCGCAATATCTCGGAATTGGTGATTTACCTGGTGCGCGGCACCGACGTACGGCACATGGGCCTCAAGCGCATGAAGGCCGAAGTTGAAGGCACGGCCAATCAAATCCCTAATGTTCCGGCAGAATCTGACGATAAGTAAGATTGCCCGAGAAATAAACGCCCGACCTCTGGTCGGGCGTTTGCGTTTGTGGCGTAGAGTTTTGCGCTGCGGGCTGCCATAAAGTCCCGGCGTGACTGACGAGTTTTTGGCAAGATGCCATCAGTTAAGCATTTTGCTTGCCGGGGTTTTGAGAGGATGAAGGGTCGATGAGTAAAGTCAGTGTATTGGTGGTGGATGACGCCTCGTTTATTCGCGACCTGGTGAAGAAGTGCCTGCGTAACTACTTCCCCGGCATCAGGATTGAAGATGCGGTAAACGGCAAAAAGGCCCAGGCCATCCTGATGCGCGAAACCTTCGACATGGTGCTGTGCGACTGGGAAATGCCGGAAATGTCCGGCCTGGAATTGTTGACCTGGTGCCGTGAGCAACCGCAACTCAAAACCATGCCGTTTGTCATGGTCACCAGCCGCGGCGACAAGGAAAACGTAGTCCAGGCCATCCAGGCCGGCGTTTCCGGCTACGTCAGCAAGCCTTTCACCAACGAACAGTTGCTGAACAAGGTCAAGCAGGCCCTGAACAAGATCGGTCGCCTCGACGCCTTGCTGGCCAGCGCGCCGACCAAGATGAACTCGGCCTTTGGCAACGACTCCCTCAGCGCCCTGACCGGCGGCAAGCCCGAAGCGGTCAAGCCGGCCCCGGTGGCCGCGCCGAGCAAAGGCTTGCTCAGCACCCCGCCCGTGCAGGCCGCGGCAGCCCCCTCGGCCACCAGCGGTCGTGGCCAGGGCCAGTTGCGCCTGTCCAGTGGCACCCAGCAATGTGTGATCAAGGCCCTGAGCATCAAGGAAGCGTTGCTGGTGGTGCGCCGTGGCGACGTCCTGCCCCAGGTGCTGGAAAGCGCGGTGCTGGACCTTGAGCAAGGCGAGAACGCCGAGACCGCCCGCCTCAATGGCTATTTGCATGCCATTGTCGCCTATGAACCACGCCCCGACAGCGACTGGCTGCAACTGACCTTCCGCTTTGTCGACCAGGATGCGCAGAAGCTCGACTACATCTCCCGCCTGATCGCCCGGGGTACGGCGCAGAAGCATTTTGTGCCGGGTGCGTGACCTTCCCAAAAACGCCGTGGATCGACCAGTTGTCTGATTCTCGGCGTGCGCCTTGATTTATATCGGTTCCGATATAATTTTTCGGTAGCGCTTCGGTGCTATCGAGTGTCCGCCATGCCTTGCAACACACAACTACCGCCGTTGGCTGAATCGTCGATTACGCTTTTTCTTTCCAGGAAGGGAGAAGTGAATGCCAAGGCACAAGGATGTGGTGTTTGTGGGAAGCTCGCTCAAGGATCTCAAGTCGTTTCCGCGCGCGCCAGATTGCAGGAGTTAGGCTAAGTGACAGCCCAAACGCTAAACACCGAACGTTTCAGCAGTGTCTGGGATGCCCTGGAAGACACCCCCCAGCAGGCCGCGAACATGCGTTTGCGCTCAAAACTGTTGCTGGAGCTGTGCAAGACTATTCGCGGTTGGGAGCTGTCCCAGAAGGACGCGGCCCAGCGCCTGCACATAAGCCAGCCACGACTCAACGATGTACTCAGTGGCAAGATCGACAAGTTCTCCCTGGATGCCTTGGTCAATTTGTCCGCTGCCGCCGATATGGACGTAGATATTTGCTGCTCGGCGCAACTCGCCTGACTCACACAACATTGTCATGAACCCTTGCTAGCCTGCCGTTCAGTCATACCCTGCAGGTTTCTCCCATGCTTGTGCGTTTTTTGCTGTTTTGTGGCCTGTGTACGGTCGCTTCATCGACCCTGGCCATGACCCTCTATCGTTCCACCGATGCCCGTGGCGTGGTGTTTTTCAGTGACCAGAAGACCCCCGGCGCCCAGGCGTTTGTGTTCCAGGAGCGCCGGGTCGCGCCGCAGAAGCGCCAGGGGCTTGATCCCCAGCCTGCCCGTCATCTGCGGCCTGCACCGTTCCAGCGCTATCCCTTGCCCTGGCGCGGCGGTCCGTTCCGCCTGACCCAGGGCCCTGGCGGCACGTTCAGTCATTCTGACGTCAAGAGCCGCTACGCCATGGACATTGCCATGCCCGAGGGCACGCCGATCATCGCGGCACGGGGCGGGGTGGTGGTGAAGACCGAGAACAGCCAATCGGGACGTGGCAGTGACCCGTCGGGCAACTTTGTGCGGGTGCTGCACGATGACGGCACCCAGGGCGTGTATCTGCACCTCAAGCAGGGTTCGGTCAGCGTCAGGGACGGGCAGCGGGTGGGCGTGGGCAGCCCGCTGGCGCTGTCGGGCAATACCGGCAACAGCAGCGGGCCACACCTGCATTTTGTGGTGCAGCGCGATACGGGGGCGGGGTGGGTATCGATTCCGTATGAGTTCACGCAGCCGGTACAGGCCTTGCCCAACTTTGCGTCGGGCCTGTAGGCGCCGGCAAGCCGACGCCTACAAAGGGCTTAGTCGAGCATCAGCACCTTGGCCAGCACGATTTTCGGGCCTTTCATCTTCTTGATGATGATCCGCAGGCCTTCGACTTCCAGGACTTCTTCCTCTTCCGGCACCCGGTTCAGGGTGTCGTAGATCAAGCCGGCGAGGGTTTCGGCCTCGATGTGGTCCAGGTCGATGCCCAGCAGGCGCTCGATCTTGAACAGCGGCGTGTCGCCACGCACCAGCAGCTTGCCCGGCTGGTAGGCGAGGATGCCGCGTTCGGCCTTGCGGTGTTCGTCCTGGATATCGCCCACCAGCACTTCCAGCACGTCTTCCATGGTCAGGTAGCCGATGATATTGCCGTCGGCTTCCTCCACCAGGGCAAAGTGCGCGCCGCCCTTGCGGAACTGCTCCAGCAATTGCGACAGCGGCATGTGCCGCGACACGCGCTCCAGCGGGCGGGTCAGCTCGGCCAGGTTGAACGACTCGGGGATATGGTCCAGGGCCGCCAGTTCCAGCAGCAAATCCTTGATATGCAGCAGGCCGACAAACTCACCGCGCACGGCGTCGTACACCGGGTAGCGGCTAAATTTGTGGCGGCGGAACAGCGCGAGGATTTCCTTGAGCGGGGCGTTGAAATCCAGGGTCACCAGGTCTTCCCGGGAGTTGGCCCAGTCCACCACTTCCAGCTCGCCCATTTCCACGGCCGAGGCCAGCACGCGCATGCCTTGGTCGCTGGGGTCCTGGCCACGGCTGGAGTGCAGGATCAGCTTGAGTTCTTCGCGGCTGTAATGGTGCTCGTGGTGCGGGCCGGGCTCGCCCTGGCCGGCGATGCGCAGGATCGCGTTGGCGCTGGCGTTGAGCAGGTAGATCGCCGGGTACATGGCCCAGTAGAACAGGTACAGCGGCACCGCCGTCCACAGCGACAGCAACTCGGGCTTGCGAATGGCCCAGGACTTGGGCGCCAGCTCGCCGACCACGATGTGCAGGTAGGAAATCACGAAGAAGGCGGCAAAGAACGACACGCCCTTGATCACTTCGGCCGATTCGACGCCCATGGCGCCCAGCAGCGGCTCCAGGATGTGCGCGAAGGCCGGCTCACCGACCCAGCCCAGGCCCAGGGAGGCGAGGGTGATACCCAGCTGGCACGCCGACAGGTAGGCGTCGAGCTGGCTGTGGACGGTGCGCAGGATCTGCCCGCGCCAGCCATTGGTGTGGGCGATCGCCTCGACCCGGGTGGCGCGCAGTTTGACCATGGCAAATTCCGCCGCAACGAAGAAACCGTTGAGCAGTACCAGGATCAGTGCAAAAAGAATCATGCCGAAATCGGCGAAGAGTGTCGCGAGGGTGATACCAGGGGAAGGGTCCATGATGGGGTTTTGCGGGTTCCGTGTGTTCAAAAAGGGGTGATGGCAGTGCCTCAAGGGCGGGCACAAGTCAGGCAATGTAGCGGCTGACGGGGCGCTTGCCTAGTGGCGGCTGCCGGGTGGATCCGTGAATGCCTGCTGCATTGGGCTTATGTGGGAGCTGGCTTGCCTGCGATGCAGGCGCCTAGGTCTTACAGATGCACCGAGGTGATGCTATCGCAGGCAAGCCAGCTCCCACAGGAGGTGGGGGGGTATTTTCAGATTAATCCTTCACCGCGATGGCTTGCGAACGGCTGACCTGGGTCGGCGCAAAGTGGCAGGTAAAGGTACTGCCGTGGCCCAGTACGCTGCTGATTTCCAGGCGGGCCCGGTGGCGCAACAGCACATGCTTGACGATCGCCAGGCCCAGCCCGGTGCCGCCGGTGTTGGAGTTGCGGCTGGAGTCGACGCGGTAGAAACGCTCGGTAAGGCGCGGCAAGTGCTTGCTGTCGATACCAATCCCCGAATCCTGCACGCTCAGGTGCGCGCCTTGCTGGTCGGCCCACCAGCGGATGCGGATCGTGCCTTTGTCCTGGGTGTACTTCACGGCGTTGAACACCAGGTTGGAAAAGGCGCTGCGCAACTCGCCCTCGCTGCCCTTGAGCAGCACCGTCGGGTCGGCTTCCAGGGTGATGTGCTGGCCGCGCTCGCCGGACAGGGCCTGGGCATCGTTCTTGATGGTCTGCAGCAGGCTCTGTACGGCCACGGGGTGGTTGTCCGAGGGGTAGTCGGTGGCTTCCAGCTTGGCCAGCAGCAGCAGGTCGTTGAGCAGGGTCTGCATGCGTGAGCCTTGTTGCTGCATCTGCTGCAAGGCACGGCTCCAGCGCGGGTTGACCTCTTCGACGTTGTCCAGCAGCGTTTCCAGGTAGCCGCAGATCACCGTCAAGGGCGTGCGCAACTCGTGGGAGACGTTGGCGACGAAATCCTTGCGCATCTGTTCCAGCTGATGGATGCGGGTCACGTCGCGCACCAGCATCAAGTGTTCGTTGTTGCCATAGCGCGTGAGGTACAGCTGGATGCGCACCCGGTCATTGGTGGGCGACGGGATTTCCAGGGCTTCCTCGTAGTTGTCCTGCTCGAAGTATTCCTTGAAGCGCGGATGGCGTACCAGGTTGGTCACCGGCTGGCCGCTGTCCTGGGGCGTCTTGAGGCCCAGCAGGGTCTCGGCGGCGCGGTTCCACCATTCCAGGTTGCCGTCGCTGTCGAGCATGATCACCGCGTCCTTGAGCGCGGCGGTCGACTCCTGGACCCGGTCGATCACCGCCTGCAGGCGGCCACGCACCCGCTGGTCGCGGCGTTGCAGGTGATAGATGCTGTCGAACACCTCGCCCCACAGGCCATAGCCGTCGGGTGGCGCTTCATCGGGTTTATGCTGGCGCAGCCAGTCGTGCAGGCGCAGCAATTGCTTGAGGGTCCAGCCCAGGTAGAGGCCCAGGCCAATGGCCAGGCTCCAGCCGTAATAGCCGCTGATCAGGCCCACCAACAGGCAGCCGGTGACCAGCAGGAGCATGTGGCGGATCAGGGTGCCATGCCAGTTTTGGTTCACTTGAACATGCGTCCTTGTCGGCTGTTAAGTCTGGGTAGGGTTGGCTCAACCCTTGGTTGAAAACCGATACCCGGTGCCGCGCACGGTTTGTACCAGGTTCTCATAGGCATCGCCCAAGGCTTTGCGCAGGCGGCGGATATGCACGTCCACGGTGCGCTCCTCGACATACACGTTGCCGCCCCACACCTGGTCCAGCAATTGCCCGCGGGTATAGGCGCGTTCCTGGTGGGTCATGAAAAACTGCAACAGGCGGTATTCGGTGGGGCCCATCTCGGCCGGCGTGCCGTCGATGGTCACGCGGTGGCTGATGGGGTCCAGCACCAGGCCGCCGACTTCAATCGGGGCCTCGCCATCGGTCGGGCCGGCGCGGCGCAATACGGCCTTCAGGCGTGCAACCAGTTCCCGTGGGGAAAATGGCTTGGTGATGTAGTCATCGGCACCGACTTCCAGGCCCTGGATCTTGTTGTCCTCTTCGCCCTTGGCGGTGAGCATGATGATCGGGATATCCCCGGTCAGCTCATCGCGCTTGAGGCGCCGGGCCAATTCGATGCCGGAGGTGCCGGGCAGCATCCAGTCCAGCAGGATCAGGTCCGGCTTGCGGTCGACGATAATGGCGTGGGCCTGCTGGGAGTTCTCTGCCTCCAGGCAGTCATAGCCGGCCATTTCCAACGCAACGGCGATCATTTCGCGAATGGGCGCTTCGTCGTCAACGATCAGAATGCTCCTGCCAACCATGCTAAGTCCTCTTGTCATTTAACTGTCTTGCGCCGCATTAGATAACGGAATTATTGCAGTCGTGTGACAGTATTTTACTGGCCTGCGCAATCGGCCGGGTCCTGAACTACGCTTTGGGTCCGAATCCTGGCAACCGCAAAAGGAAGGTTCCGATGAGTCAACGTACTTTTTCCTGGAAAGCCCTGCTGGTCACGGTGGCGTTGACGCTGCCAGCACTGGCTGTCGCGGCAGACCCCGCCATGACTAAAGACGGGATGTTGGTGGACCACAAGGGCATGGCGCTTTATACCTTTGCCAAGGATGCCGACGGCAAGTCTATGTGCAATGACAAGTGCGCGACCAACTGGCCGCCGTTGAAGGCCGAGTCCACCGATAAGCCGATGGGCAAGTGGACCGTCATCACCCGTGACGACAACACCAGTCAGTGGGCTTATGACGGTAAGCCGTTGTACACCTTCATTGCCGACAAGAAGGGCGGCGTTGCGACGGGTGATGGCAAAATGGATGGCGCCTGGAAGGTCGCCAAGCCCTAGGCCACAACTGTGTGGGGGCTTGTTGTGGCAAGCCCTCTCATCCCGTCTTATCGAAAGGCGTAGTCCGCCACAATCCCGACAAAAATCGCCAACCCCGCCCAATGGTTGTGCAAAAACGCCTTGAAGCACTTCATCCGGTCCCGATCCCGGGTGTACCAGAACTCCCAGGCAAAGCAACCCGCAGCTGCCACCAACCCCAGGTGGAACCAGCCGCCCAGCTCAAAGCGCGAGCCCGCCAGCAGCAGGCACAGCAGCGCCAACCCCTGCAAGGTAAGGATGATGATCCGGTCGGCATCGCCAAACAGGATTGCGGTGGATTTGACGCCGATTTTCAAATCGTCATCGCGGTCGGTCATCGCGTAATAGGTGTCGTAGGCCACCGTCCACAGCAGGTTGGCGATATACAGCAACCACGCAATGGCCGGCAGGCTGCCGGTCTCGGCGGTAAACGTCATGGGTATGCCCCAGGAAAACGCCGCGCCCAGCACCACCTGCGGGTAATAGGTGTAGCGCTTCATAAAGGGGTAACTGACCGCCAGCGCCAGGCCACCCAGGGACAGCCAGATGGTGGCGGCGTTGGTCAGCAGCACCAGCAGGAAACTGATGGCCATCAGCACCGCAAAGAACACCAGGGCCTCTTTGGAGCTGATCTTGCCGCTCGCCAACGGGCGTTGCGCGGTACGCTTCACATGACCGTCGACCTTGCGGTCCGCCCAGTCATTGATCACGCAACCGGCGGCCCGGGTCAGGGTCACGCCGAGGACAAAAATCACGATATTGCTCAACGACGGCGAGCCCTTGCCGGCAATCCATAGTGCCCACAAGGTGGGCCACAGCAGCAGATAGATGCCGATGGGCTTGTCCATCCGCGTCAGTTGTACGAAGTCCCAGGCCCGTGGGTGCAGGCGGTTCAGGGAGTGGAGCAGGCGCTGGTACATCAGCAGTTCTCCGCAGATGGGTGCACGGCTTGCCACAGGCTCGGCAGGAACACCTCTGCCACCAAGACGCTCAACGCGCCGCGATCAAAGCGCGAGCGCCGCGCCCACAAGCCATTGGCCTGATCCGCCTTCGGCAGCCAGGCGCGTGGGTAATGGCAGACTTCGATGGCCTGGCGGGTGAAGGCCTGGTCACAAAACAGCAGTTCGCCCAGGGAACGGCTGCCCAACTCATCCATATGCAAGCCATCGCCCTGCAAGGCACTGCGCGCCGCGACGCTGCGGGCAAACACCCAGGCCTGGCCGTGACCGCGCAAATACACCTCGCGCACCCAGCCAATACTGGCGACTGGCAGGTCGAGGGCGGCGCATTCGTCGTCTCGCAGGGGCTGCCAGCCTTCGTACAACGGCGTGACACTGAAACCATCGTGGGACAGGTGCGTCAGACGGCGGGTCAGCGACCCCTCATCGAACAGCCAGTCGAGGGTAGGAGGCGCGGGCAAAGGGTGCAGAAGGCTCTGGTTCAGCCATTGGCAGGCATCGGGAACAGCAATCGAATGCGGCACGGGGAGTCATTATTGGCAGTTAATGAGGCGCCGAGCTTACCATGGCCGCCTGGATTGTTGCCGGGGTGCGGCGGGACATTGGGGCGAACGTGCTTGCATCTGGGCGCCCCGATCAGTACAAAACGCCCTGAGCCGCACGGCAATGCTGGATCTATCGACTGTCGGCCAGTACGCCTGGACCCTGAGGAAGCAAGTAATGAAGAAGTGGCAATGTGTAGTCTGTGGCCTGATCTACAACGAAGCGGACGGATGGCCGGATGACGGGATCGCCCCCGGCACCCTGTGGCAGGACGTCCCGGAAGACTGGCTGTGCCCGGACTGCGGCGTCGGCAAAATGGATTTTGAAATGATCGAAATCGGTTGATTCGCTGAATTTAAGAAACGTACTACAAGGAGAATGGAATGAGCGCACCTGTCGTGATCATCGGTACAGGCTTGGCCGGTTACAACCTGGCTCGGGAGTTTCGCAAGCTCGACAGCGAAACCCCGCTGTTGCTGATCACTGCGGATGACGGGCGTTCTTACTCCAAGCCCATGCTCTCCACCGGTTTTGGCAAGAACAAGGATGCCGATGGCCTGAGCATGGCGACCCCGGGCACCATGGCCGAGCAACTCAAGGCCGAGGTGCGCACCCATACCCGAGTCAGTGGCATCGACCCTGGCCACAAGCGCCTGTGGATCGGCGAGGAAGCGCTGGCCTATCGCGACCTGATCCTGGCCTGGGGCGCCCAGACGGTACAGGTCCCGGTCGAGGGCGATGCCGCTGAACTGATTTTCCCGATCAACGACCTGGAAGACTACGCGCGCTTTCGCCACGCCGCGGCCGGCAAGCGCCGTGTGCTGCTGTTGGGCGTGGGCCTGATCGGCTGTGAGTTTGCCAACGACCTGATCCTGGGCGGCTACACTGTCGACCTGGTGGCACCGTGCGAGCAAGTCATGCCGACCCTGCTGCACCCGGCAGCGGCTGCAGCGGTGCAGGCCGGGCTGGAAGGCCTGGGGGCACGTTTCCACCTGGGCCCGGTGCTCAACCGCCTGCAACGCACGGCTGAAGGCCTGGAAGCCCACTTGTCCGATGGCACCGTGATCGAATGCGACCTGGTGGTCTCCGCCATTGGCTTGCGCCCACGGGTGGACCTGGCGGCTGCGGCCGGCCTGCAAACCAACCGTGGAATCATGGTTGACCGCCACCTCAAGACCTCCCATGCCAATATCTACGCCCTGGGCGACTGCGCCGAGGTCGATGGCCTGAACCTGCTGTATGTCATGCCCCTGATGAGCTGCGCCCGTGCCCTGGCCCAGACCCTGGCGGGCAACGCCACGGCGGTCAACTACGGGCCGATGCCGGTCACGGTGAAAACCCCGGCGTGCCCGCTGGTGGTTTCGCCACCGCCACGGGGCACTGAAGGCGTGTGGAGCGTCGAAGGGCAGGGCGCCGACATCAAGGCTTTGTGCCGCGATCCCAGCGGGCGCCTGCTGGGCTATGCGCTGACGGGCACGGCGGTCATGGAAAAACTGGCCTTGAATAAGGAACTTCCGCCACTGCTGGCGTAAATACTGGTCGTTCTGTCGGAATAAGCACCTTTTTCCCCCTAGAAAGGTCGCCACGAGACTGGCGCAGGCACCAATGGCATGCCATCCTCACTCCCGTCTGCCGCAGAGTAGAGCCTGCGGCGCCTTGGCGCTGCTCCAGCAGAGAGCAGCACGGACATAACAACAAAAAACCGTCAAAGAGGCTTCACCTATGCGTAAACCAGAACTCGCAGCCGCCATTGCAGAAAAAGCAGACCTGACCAAAGAACAGGCCAACCGCGTCCTCAACGCCGTTCTTGAAGAAATCACTGGCGCCTTGCACCGCAAGGACAGCGTCACCCTGGTTGGCTTCGGCACCTTCCTGCAACGCCACCGCGGCGCCCGCACCGGCAAAAACCCGCAAACCGGCGAGCCGGTGAAAATCAAGGCGAGCAACACCGTGGCGTTCAAGCCGGGCAAGTCGCTCAAAGATAGCGTCAACCCGTAAGCGCGATACCGTCTCGAAGGGAGGCGGGGAGGTATGAAAAATGGGCACGCCGACTGGGTTGGGTGCCCATTTTTGTTGGCCGCCTCATCAGGGACTGTTGAGCCGTGTCAGCATGCGGTGTGCGGCCCTGTTTACGCGGGCGAGTGCAACGCTACTATCCGTTTGTGAGCTCAGTCATGAATTCTTCAAATGATTCGCAAACGAACGCCAGTTCTTCCTCATCCATCAAGTAAAGATAAATATATCCAAAATTATCTTCCTTGACTGACAAGAGAAATGAATTACCCACCCGGTCATAAGCAAAGGGGATCATTTGTTTTAGCGATGGAATATCGTCAGTTAAGTCTCTATAGACCGTTTCGATCGGTGCATTACCATATTTGATAGGTGTAAATCCGCCTAGAAAAAATCATTATCGTTATTGCTGTCAGACAAATCACCGCCATTATGCTTTAGATAAAACGCTCTAAAGGCCGTCGGTAATTGCACACGGAACAACTCTTGGAACTCGTTCAGTTCCTGTACAGAAAGAGCCTGCTTGGAGTCTTCAAGTTTCAGTCGAAACACATGCATACTTTAATGATCCATTGTGGAGTGGATTTAGTTTGGCTAGTTCATGGCGGTATTGTAGCTATAGTGAATATAAAATATTGCAGAGTTAGATTGGTTTGTCCTCTATCAAAATCTTTCGGAAAGTTCCTAAAGAGTTTAAATATACCTGTTCCCATTTTTCCAGTCCCCACTTTTTTCTGGTGCCAAGCGGATGGATTGAGAACTTTAAGGGTCAGCGTTCAAGGAGTAAGAGAAGTGACGAAGGAGTTTCTTTGAGTTGGCATTTGTAGTTTACGAATTCAATGATAAATATAAGTGTTTCTCTCGTTTTTTGTTGGGCGCTAGTGACGTTTTTTGTTTGGATTATAATTTTTTCTGTCGGATCTAAACTTATTTTGGTCATGCCTTCCTCGGGGTAGCGTAAACCAAATAAACAGTCAATTACTGCGTCGGCATTTTTGCCATAACTGTCTGGGAAACCGAATTTTTCAGCTAAAGCTTCGTACAGTTGATCTACGTCTCTTATTTTAGAGAAGTCTAATTCAATAATTGCTTTTATGTTCATCACTTCCACCCGCCTAGGTTGATTCTATGAATGAGATCATAGTGATCTTGAGTGTAATAGACTTTAAATAAAGCTGTCCCGTTTTTCCCTTTGGTAAGTTTGAGCTCGCTCACTATCAGCTGGCCAGCGTACTCTTAAAAAGGCAAGGTGTTTTTGATGGCTGAAAATTTTTCCACTATGGCGCCTCTGTTGATTAAGTGACTCAATGCTTCATCGAGACTCGGAAATATCAGTATTTCTTCGTTTTCATCATCTTCAATGACGTCCATTTGGGACTCGTCTACTGAGAAAAAATAGGTGTAATACAGATTATTCTGTTTTTTTATGGCGTATTGAAATAGAAATGAAACCCCATCTATTTCACGTCTTTCCTCGTAGCCTCGGCGTTTTCCAGCGTTGAGTGCTTCTATGAGATTGTTCATGCTCTAACCTGTAATATCAATTCGGACCATTGTGCCATCGGCGCGCTTAATGTTGACGTGCGGTAGTTCACCGTGGCCTGTACCTTTCGGATCGTCGTGACCATAAACGCGACCTGTTTCTTTATTAATGGGATAATCTTTTCTATATCGTACTTTCCCATCTCTCTTTTTGAATTGGTCCATCTTGTTTTTCTTTCTTATACCTTGGGCGTCTTGCGATCCTATGCCTCTGACTTTTTGGCTGTTTGGAAATGCTTCTTTCAATAACTCGTTCGCTTCTTTTTTAGTTTTCACTTTCACGACGGTTTTTTGAGGGCCGTTACGCAGGGCGTCCACGTTCTTGGCGCAGGCTGCCAGGCCCAAGGGGTCTGACCACATGAATGGGTTGGGTGAGTAGGCATAGGTGTTTAGCCCTCCCGCCAACCCAATCGGATCCGGCGTAGTAAACCGCCCCACATCCGGATCATAAAACCTGAACGTATTAAAATGCAGCCCCGTCTCCCGATCCAGGTACTGTCCCTGAAACCGCAGGTTCTGCTCTTCAATAAAGTAAGGCTCTCGCACCTCCTCCAGGGTATTGCCCCACACCCGATAAGTCGCCTGCCACAGGGTGTGCCCATCAGCCTCGGTCAGTTGCTCCGGCAAGCCATTGAGGTCGTTGTGGTAGTAGCGAATTTTTTGCAGCGCCCCGATGCCATCGACGCGGGCCAGGGGTTGGTAGCCTTCGTCTTCATAGAGATAGAGGCTGGTCTGGCTGTGCTTTTGCTCCTGCAACAGGCGTAAACCGTCCCACATGAATTGGGTTTCGCCCAGTGGATAGCCATTGCTGCCATGTTCGGTCTTGGCGATGCGTCGGCCCAGCGGGTCGTAGGCCATGCGCACCACGCTGCCGCCTGCATTGCGCACTTCAATCAGCCGGCTTTCGGCGTCGTACGCAAAGTGTTGTACGCCACGGGCGCCGCTACGCTTTTCGATCATCCGGCCAAAGGCATCGTAGCGGTAGCGTTTGTCCTGATAGGTCAGCAGCTTGTTATGCACCACCAGCCCGGCGCCTGCCTGTGGGCCGTCCAGCAGGTTGGCGGCGGCGTCGTAGGCGAAAGTTTCGCGCTGGCCGTGCAGGCTGTCTTGGCTGGCGATAATGCGGCCGGTGGCGTCGTAGTGCAGCAGTTGGCGATGCTGCGTGGAGGGCTGCTGGTCGAGTTTGCCGATCAGGTTGTCGGCGGGGTCGTACTCGAACTGCTTTTGCGCAGCTGCGGGCATCAACGATGGCTGGCTGTTAAGGCGGCGTTGGCGTGAGCGCAATCGACCGCTACGGTCGTATTCGCTGCGGGTGCTGATCTGGCCTTGGGTGCGCAGCACTTCGCGGTGCAGGCGGTCGCGCTCGAAGTCGCTGATGACCTGGCCGTCGAGGTTGATTTGATGCAGGTGGCCGCTGCCGTAGTACAGGCGGTTGAGCCAGCGGCCGTCCGGTAGTTGGGTCTGGATCAGGTTGCCGAGTTCGTCGTAATGGTGTTGCAGGTTGCCACTGGCACTCTGTTCGGCAAGCAACTGGCCGACAGCGTCGTAGGCGAAAGCCAAGGCCTGGGCTTTGCCCTGCAAGTCGGTGAAGGTGACGGCTGTGAGCTGATCGACTGCATCGTAGCTGTAGTCGGTGCGGCCATCGTCGGTGGTTTTGGCGACCAGTCGGCCGACCGCATCGCGCTCCAGTCGGTGAACGATGGGCGTCGGCAGCGTCTTCGGGACCACCGCCAGGCCATTGCCGTAAGGCGCTGGAATCGCAGTCACCGCCGTGATGTTGTCGAGCAAGTCGTAGTCGTAGCGCTTAGCGCTGCCATCGAGGTCTTGCTGTTCAGTCAGCCGATCCCCTGCGTCCCACGCAAACCGATAGCTTTCACCGTTCTCATTGACCAGCGCTTGCAACCGCCCGTAGCTGTCATAGCCGAACTGCACCTGCCGACCATGGGCGTCTGTGCGCTGGCGCACCTGGCCACGCCGGTTGTTTTGATAGAGCGTGGTGTGCCCGGCGGGGTCGGTATAGCCCACCAACTGCCCACTGGCATCGCGCTGGTATTGCTCGGTGCGGCCATCCGGCAATTGGTTGCTGAGCAGGCGCCCCTGTGCGTCATAACTGAACTGCGTGCGTTCACCGAGGGCATCGGTGATGACCTGTAAATAGCCCCGCTCGTTGTAGCTGAACCGCGTTGGGTAGCCCGAGCAGTCGATATGCTCGACTAACTGCCCGAACGGGTTCCAGCGCAGCTTTTTGCTTTTGCCCGTGGCGTCGATGATCTCGACGACTTGGCCGTGTGCGTCATAGCGGTAACGGGTGATATAGCCCAGCGGATCGGTCTCGGCGATGCAGTTGCCGCGCTGATCATAGCGATACTGCCAGCTGTTGCCGGCGGCGTCGGTTTCCACCAGCGGCAGTGCCCAGTGTTCCAGCCACAAGGTGGAATCGCTGCGGCCCAACGGGTCGGTCTCGCCGATCAGGTTGCCGCTCTCGTCGTAGCTGTAGGCATAACGCCCACCCTGCGGATCGGTGGCGTTGAGTAATTGGCGCTCATCGTTCCATTCGAACAACCAGGTCTGGCTGAGGTTGTCGCTGTACTGAATGATCTGGTGCTGAGTGTTCCAGTGGCGGATGCTGACGCGCTGCAAGCCATCGGTGATGCGTGTGGTGCCGGCTTGCAGGTCATAGTCGAATTGGTAGGTGTCGCCCTCATCGGTCCAGTGCCGCACCACTCGCCATTCCAGGCCTTCAATCAACGCCCAGTCATAGAAGCAGCGCAATCCTGTCGGCAACTGGTGCTCGACCATACGGCGCCCGGAATCATAGGCAAAACGCCGTTGCACCTGGCCTGTGGCATCGCGTTTCTCAGTGAGATTACCCGTCGCGTCGTAGCCATAGCTCACGAGAACTTCACGGCGTTGATCGGGATAAAGACGCTCGATGCGCGTAACCTGTTCACCGTCCCGGATCAGTTCGACCTGCACCAGGTCGAAGGTGTCGCGCAGTCGTACCAGGCGTCCGGCGTCGTCGTAGTCGATATGGATACGGTTGTCGTTGCGGTCACCGAGTTGGCTCAGGCGTAGCCTAGACGGGTTTGCCTGTACAGGGTCGAACAAGCGGTACACACCGTCGTCGCTCTCGATCAGCAATTGCCCATTGAGGTGTCGCCGCACCGCCAGCCCTTCACCCGCGCTGAACACCGCGCCGCCCAAGGGGATGGCGCCCATGTCGATGGGCCGCCCCTGTTCGTCGGTGTAGACCAGGGTCTCGCCGCCCTCGGGATGAGGCTGGATTTCAACGCACACCTCATACGGCACGCTCCAGCCAGCGCCGAACAAGCTGCCCCGGCGTTCGTCGCGGCTGTTGTAGACGCGCTGCCAGTCAATCGGCAGGATGCCGGGCAGCACGAAATCCAACTCCTCGACAGCCCCCAGCACCTTTGCACCAGTCGCGGCATGTATCGGGTTCGACGAGCCCATCGCCGCGTTGGCCATTGCTCCCATCGCACTGCTGACCGCCATCGAAGTCGCGCCGCCGATCAGCATGCAGGGCAGTTTGCTGAAGAACTTGCCCTTGCCACCCTTGAGCATCAACAACGCTGTGACCGCCAACCCGACGCCAGGCGTCTTGCCGCTGCGAATCTCGCGCACCACCACCGAACCGCCACCAATCGTCATGTTCGATGAAATTAACCCGGACGACACCACAGTCGCATCGCAGGTGCTGCGGTCACCGCTGCGTACCGCGGGCTGGCCGTTGATGGTCACCTTGTCCGAGCCTTCTGCAAGAAACTGCGGCGGCATCGGCGGATGCTTCATGCACACCACAAGATCCAGCGGCTTGGGTACCGCGCCGGGTGCAGGCGTCGCGACGGTCGGGCGCCACATCTGCGAGAAGAAGCTCTCAGCCATGTCCAGAAAGCTGGCCTCGGGTTCCGGCGGGGTTTCTTCCAGCTCTGTACCGGCTGGTGCAACATGGGAACTGATCGCCCCGGCGGCGCGGGCGGCGGGAATGTTGTTGGTGAGGGTATTGGTGGAGCCGGTGAGAATATTGGCCTGCACTGTGGGCGGAAACAGGGCGTTGCTGAAACTCTCACATAAACGGCTTAAGCCTTTGTCCGCCCCGGACTTGCTCATGGCAAGGCCGACGATCGTACCCACCACCGCGCCCAGCAGGAAACAGCCGAGACCGCCGGTGACGACGGTAATGCCGGTGGCGGCAACGACGGCAGCGGTCGCGACAGCAGTAATCGCGATATTGGCCGCCACCTCCAACACACCGCCGAGAATGTCCGCCAACATCGAGGTGTGGGAGAGTGCATCGCCCATCCGGGCCGCCCATAGCGCATCAGACATGCAGGCCGCTCATCAAGAAATTGCGTCGAACGACAACGAGTTCTTGATGGTCGCCCAATGCGCCGCCTCGGCATCACCCAGCTTGTCCGCCTTCACATAACTCAAGGCGAGCATCTTGCGCGTCCCCGGCAGCACCAGGGCCAACTGGTACTGGAACACCTTGTCGTTGCCCTTGTTGAACTGGCTACGCAGCTCGATCCCTTCGACCTCCTGGGCGGCACCCAGGCGTACCGGCACGCTGGGCAGGCAGCGCAGGTCCTGCACTTGTTTTTCCAGGCGCTTGAGCTGGTCGTCGAAGTTGCTGTGCAAGGTTTCGCCTTCTGCCAGCAGGCTGCGGCTGACGATCAGGGAGGTCCCCAGTTCCGGGAACTTGAGGATATTGATCGTCGCGTCCTGCAGCTCGCCGGCGGGCAGTTGAAACTGGAATTCGTTGATGCGGTACGTCATGGCAAACAGGTCTCGTCAGGAGCTTTTAGGCGCGGGGAATGCGGCTTTGATATTGGCGTCGATGCTGGTTTTTATGCCTTGGCCATCCGGTGTGGCGCCAGGCCCGCCGCCGTTGTTCAGGTGCAGCACGCCGCCGGTGTTGAATTCGGCGTCGCCGCTGGCGTAGAAGCTGATTTGCACGCCCGTGAGGTTGATCTGCCCGCTGGCGTTCAATTCGAGGATGCTTTCCCCGCACACCAGGCGCAGGTTTTCACCGACCTCGATGACATAGCTCTGGCTGATGCTGTCGGTTTTTTTCTGGCCAACGGAGAGGATGTCTTCCTGCTTGACGATGCGCAGGCGGTTGTTGCCGATGGTCACCGTCTCGTTATGCCCAATGCTCTTGTTGCGGTCATGCCCCACCGAGTGGCTTTCATCCACTTCCACCACGATGTCCTGATTGCGCTCGGCATGGATGTACAACTGCTCCAGGCCCTTCTTGTCTTCCATGCGGATTTCATTGAAGTTCGCCGGGCTGCCGCCCTTGCTGGAGCGGCTTTTCATCCCGCTTTGGGTGGCGTTTTCCGGCAGGTCGTAGGGCACCGTCTGTTCGGCGTTGTACACCCGCCCGGTAATGATCGGCCGGTCCGGGTCGCCTTCCAGGAAGCTCACAATCACTTCCTGGCCAATGCGTGGGATCTGCATCGAGCCCCAGTTCTTGCCGGCCCAGGACTGCGAGACGCGAATCCAGCAGGAGCTGTTTTCATTGGACTGGTCGTGGCGGTCCCAATAAAAATGCACCTTCACCCGGCCATATTGGTCGGTCCAGATTTCCTCGCCCTTGGGCCCGACCACCAGCGCGGTCTGCGGGCCTTTGACGATGGGGCGATGGGTATTGGCCAGTGGGCGGAAGCTCTGTTGCGCGTCGATGCAGGTCAGGCTGCTGTCGAACTGCGCCGACGCCGCGCCGCCACCGGATTCCAGGCGTTCCTGGGTGATGTAGTAGCGGGCACCGAGGATCAGGTATTCGCGGTTCTGGTCGCGGCGGCTGAAGCCGGTGAGGCTGAACAGATGGCCGGAACCCAGGCCCCGGGCGTTACCGCTGAACTCCACTTGTTCGTGCAGGGTTTGCAGGGCTTCGATGCGGGTTCGTGCGTAGTGTTCGCCGTCTTCGCTTTTGACGTAGGTGCCGGGGTAGTCGTACAGCGGGTAGTCGCCGGCGGTGTGCGGGCGCGGCATGGCCGAGCGCACGTCGATGCTGGCGCTGGGGCGCTGGAAATCGTAGTCGTTGAGCTCCAGGGAGCCGGGCTGCACTTCCTGCGCCAGGTGCCAGTTGTGCATATGGTCGCGTTCGCGCTGTTGCTCGTCCTTGGGGTAGTAAGGCACCGAGGTGTAGCCGGGCACCGTGGTGTGGGCGCCATAGGCGTCGGCCAGCACCAGCACATGGCGGTCCTGCTCGTGGCGGAAGAAGTAGTAGATGCCTTCTTGTTCCATCAGGCGGCTGACGAAATCGAAGCTGGTCTCGCGGTACTGCACGCAGTATTCCCACTCGCGATACGGCCGGCTCAGGGCGTCTTCAAAGTCGGAAAAGCCCAAGTCGCGGAACACCTGCTTGATGATCTGCGGGATGCTCAGGTTCTGGAAAATCCGGCAGTCGGAGGTGCGGCTCAGCAGCCACAGCCATGGGCGCAATGTCACCTGGTAACTGGCGAACTGGCCCTGGTCGATGTTCTGGCTGCAGCGTGCGACGAGCCCATGGAAATACCGCTCGCCGCCGTCCGCCAGTTGCAGGCCGACGCTCATCGGTTTGCCCAGCAACTGGTTGAGGTCGATGTTGGCGTCCAGCGAGTTGAGTTGCAGCTCGTAGCTGAACAGCCGTCCCAACTCTTCGCCGCCGCCCATTTCATTGAGCAGCAGCACATCCGGCCCCAGGGGGCTGGTGATCTTGGCCAGGCGTGAGGCTTGGTTGAAAAGCATCGGTTGTCCCGTAAGTGTCGTCTTTACTGACGAAACCGAATCAACTGTAGGAGCTGGTTCTATGTGGGAGCCGGGCTTGCCCGCGATAGCATCAACTCGGTATGTCTGTCATACCGAGGTGATGCTATCGCAGGCAAGCCAGCTCCCACACTGAGCACATTCCGGCAGTCGTTATCCGGCGTCGCTGAAGGTGTAGTGCAATTCGTTATCCCGCGTGCCGATCCGCACTCCCGCCAGCGCCTTGCCTTCGAGCATGCGCGTAAGGAACTCGCGGCTCATGTCCGGCAGCAGGCTGTTGGTGAGGATGGTGTCGATCATCCGCCCGCCACTTTCGGTTTCGGTGCAGCGCGAGACGATCAGGTCGATCACCCCGTCGTCGTAGTCGAACGCGACTTTGTGGGTGTTCTCTACACGCTTCTTGATGCGGTCCAGTTGCAGGCGGGTGATCGCCTTGAGCATCACGTCGCTGAGCGGGTAATACGGAATCGTCACCAGGCGCCCGAGCAGGGCCGGCGGGAAGAACTCCAGCAGCGGCTGGCGCAGGGCCTTGGCGATGTCTTCCGGGTCGGGCACGTTTGCCGGGTCTTTGCAGACGTGGGAAATCAGCTCGGTGCCGGCGTTGGTGGTCAGCAGGATCAAGGTGTTCTTGAAGTCGATCACCCGACCTTCGCCGTCCTCCATCACGCCCTTGTCGAACACCTGGAAGAAAATCTCATGCACGTCTGGGTGGGCTTTTTCCACCTCGTCCAGCAGCACCACGCTGTAGGGTTTGCGCCGCACGGCTTCGGTCAGCACGCCGCCTTCGCCATAGCCGATATAGCCCGGTGGCGCGCCCTTGAGGGTGGACACGGTATGGGCTTCCTGGAACTCGCTCATGTTGATGGTGATCACGTTCTGCTCGCCGCCGTACATGGCTTCGGCCAGGGCCAGGGCGGTTTCGGTCTTGCCCACGCCCGAGGTGCCGGCCAGCATGAACACGCCAATCGGCTTGCTCGGGTTGTCGAGGCCGGCGCGGGAGGTCTGGATGCGCTTGGCGATCATCTGCAACGCATGGTCCTGGCCGATGATGCGCTTTTTCAGGTGCTGGTCGAGGTTGAGCACCGTCTCCAGTTCATTGCGCGCCATACGGCCCACCGGGATGCCGGTCCAGTCGGCAACCACCGAGGCCACGGCCTGGTAATCCACGGTCGGCAGGATCAACGGAGTTTCACCTTGCAGGGCGCTGAGGCGTTGTTGCAGGTCCACCAGTTGTGCGCGTAAGGCGTCGTTGCCGCTGTCGACAACGCCAGCCTTCTCGCGCAGGGTCGCGCGGGTGGCGAGCAGCTCGTCCACCAGGGTTTTCTCGTCGGCCCAGCGGCTTTCCAGCGTTGCCAGGCGCTCGCGCTCGGCGCTCAGCAAGGCTTCGCTATTGCTCTGGCGTGCACCAATGGCGATGCCGATAGCATGCTCACGGGCGATGATTTGCAGCTCGGTTTCCAGGGCTTCGATACGGCGGCGACTGTCGTCCACCTCGGCCGGCACCGCGTGCAGGCTGATGGCGACGCGGGCGCAGGCGGTGTCCAGCAGGCTCACGGATTTATCCGGCAACTGGCGCGCTGGAATATAGCGGTGGGACAGCTTCACCGAGGCTTCCAGTGCCTCGTCGAGGATCTGCACCTGGTGGTGCTTTTCCATGGTCGAGGCCACGCCGCGCATCATCAGCAGCGCCTTGTCCTCCGACGGCTCGGCCACTTGCACTACCTGGAAGCGGCGGGTCAGGGCCGGGTCTTTCTCGATGTGCTTCTTGTATTCGGCCCAGGTGGTGGCTGCCACGGTACGCAAGGTGCCACGGGCCAGGGCCGGCTTGAGCAGGTTGGCCGCATCACCGGTGCCGGCGGCGCCACCGGCACCCACCAGGGTGTGGGCTTCGTCGATAAACAGGATGATCGGTTTTGGCGAGGCCTGGACGTCTTCGATGACCTGGCGCAGACGCTGTTCAAATTCGCCTTTCATGCTGGCGCCGGCTTGCAGCAGGCCCACATCCAGGCTGCGCAGTTCTACATCTTTCAGGGCAGGCGGCACGTCGCCGGCGACGATGCGCAGGGCAAAGCCTTCGACCACCGCTGTCTTGCCCACCCCGGCCTCGCCGGTGAGGATCGGGTTGTTCTGGCGCCGACGCATCAGGATATCCACCAGTTGGCGGATCTCTTCATCACGGCCCACGATCGGGTCGAGCTTGCCGCTGCGCGCCTGCTCGGTCAGGTCCACGGTAAAACGCTTGAGGGCTTCCTGCTTGCCCATGGCACTCGGGGCCATGGCGCCGCTGGCTTCGCCCGGCACGGCACCGGCATTGAAACCATCGCTGGCACTCAGGGCATTTTCCGGTGAATCGCCGACGTATTCGTCAAAACGCTCGCTCAGGGCCTCGGCCTTGATCTTGTCGAACTCCCCCGACAAACCCAGCAACGCATGCCGCAGGCTCGGCGTCTTCAAAATGCCCAGCACCAGGTAGCCGGTGCGCACCTGGCTTTCGCCAAACATCAGGCTGCCGTACACCCAGCCGCGTTCCACGGCTTCTTCCACATGGGACGACAGGTCGGTGATCGAGGTCGAGCCCCGGGGCAGGCGGTCCAGGGCCTCGGTCAGGTCACGGGCCAGCCGCGCCGGCTCGAGGTTGAACTGGCGGATGAGGCGATGCAGGTCCGAGTCCTGCAGTTGCAGCAACTGGTGAAACCAGTGGGCCAGCTCCACGTAGGGGTTACCGCGCAATTTGCAGAACACCGTGGCGGCTTCGATGGCCTTGTAGGCCACGCTGTTGAGTTTGCCGAACAGTGCGGCGCGACTGATTTCACCCATGCTCTGGATTCCTTGAGGTGGTGGCCTGATCGGCGTAATGCCGGGCCAGGATTAGGTCGTTGGCGTCGTGCCCGGGTTGGCCGAGCCACGTGTTGAAGCCCAGGCGGAACTGGCCGTTGAGTTGCAGCGCCGGGACTTCGGGTTGTTGCAGAACCAGGTTCAAGTCCCAGTCCAGTTCATGGCCCAGGTACTCGGCCACCCAGGCCACCAGTTCATTGAACGGCTGGCTGCCGGGCAACATGCCCATGTAGTCGTCCAGCGTGAGCGGGCCCAGGCGGATGCGAAATTTGTGCTGGCGGTCCCACACATGGCTGCCCAGGCAAAAGTCCACCCCCAACTGATTGGCGCTGACGCTGACCCGGCTGCGTTCGGGCAGCTCCAGCCATTGGCCGACGTACTCTTCAATCTCTACCGGCAGGCCGAAATACTCGCCGAGAATCGCCTTCAGGCCGTCCGGGTAGCGGGTTTGCGCCGAGAGATGGCCGCTGTAGTGCAGCTTCGCCGTGTCCGGGATCAGGCCCTGCTCAAGCAGGCTGGGCATACCCCGGCCACTCAAGGCGGCGAGGCGCGCGGACCAGTAGTCATCGTCGGGCCGATCATGGCTGACAGTCGGCCGCGCTTCGGCCCAGGCCCGGTAGAACAGGGTCAGCAGGCGGTGGTGGAACACATCCAGGAAGCGCTTGCTGGTGCTGTCGGCGTTGTTGCGCTGGCGTTCGCGCACGTACTCGGTGATGTGCAGCGGCAGCGGGCCGTTGGGGCCGCCGAGGCCGAAAAAGAACTGCTCCAGGCGCGCAGGTGTGCCGTCGCCGCCAGGGCTCACCGAGGCCAGGGTGGCCGGGGCGAACGTGCAGTCAGCCTGTTGCCCGAGGCGCAACGGGTCATCGGCCAGGCGTAGGGAATGCCCCAGGCGCGGCAGGTGGGGCGATTCGCACTCGATACGGCGCAGCGCCTGGAAGAAGTCATATTCCCAGGGCTCCTGGTGCATCGCCTCCAGGGTACTCACAGGGTCGGACGCCGTCCGGGCTTGGCTTTCCATCGCATGATCTCGCCGCGTTCGGTGGTACGGATCACCGTCTCGGTAAAACTGTTGATCGACACGTAACGCGCCAGGAACCGTTCCAGCACCGCACCGAGCAGGAACACGCCGGTGCCGCGAAACGCGTTTTCATCATATTCCAGGGTGATTTCCAGGCCACGGCCAAACACGATCGGGCCGGGCATTGGCAGACGGCGGGTCACCGCTTTGCTGCTGACCTCGCGCAGGCCTTCGATCTGCAATTGCAGGGCGGCGTCGTTGCTGTCGCCGTACAGGCGCAGCAGTTCACGCAGCGCGGCGGCACCCTGGCCCTCGCTGAGGGACAGGTAGTTGAGCGACAACTGGCTGATCAGGCGCCAGGCCTTGGCATCATGGGCGTGGCTGGCGCGCGGGCGGCTGGGCCCGGCGACGCAACGCACTGCCAGCACCGGGGCGCTGTCGGCCAGGGTGAAGTCGGTCTTGCCGTTGCCCACGCTCATGAACAGTGGCAGGTCGCGGTTGGTGCACAGCGCGGTCACGCCCAATTGGCGCAGGTCGTGACGATAGGGCGCCTGCTGGCTGTCCACCAGGCTGACAAAGGTCTCGCTGCCCACATAGGTGGAGCGTGGGCCATTGCGCCGCTGGTCGCTGGACAGCACCCGTGGCTCGCGGCGCACGCTGTAGTAAGACTGGTCGCGACCGTAGCGCGATGGATCACGCACGGCATAGAACGGCAAAAAGGCTTGTTCCGGCCCGCTGCCATGGCCGGTGATGCCGCTCAGGGAGTGGATCTCGAAGTCCATGGGCCGGGTGCGGTCGGCAATCACATGGTGTTCGTTGACCCGCTCGGACAAGTGAATCCGATCCACGCGCTTGGGGAACAGGTTGATCGCCGGGGTACAGAACGGTACAAATTGCGCGGCGCCCACACTGCCTTCCAGGCTTGGGTCGTGGCGGTCGAACAGCACGACCAACTCCAGCTCCTGGCCATCGCAGCGCTGTACGGCGCGGCTCAGCGCGGCGAATTCGACGAACAGGTAGCGATGGGGCAGGGCGAAGTATTCCTGCAGCAGGCGATAACCCTGGAACGCTCGCGAGACCACTGGCATCGCCGCCTCGGCGTCGTCGAACCCGCGCGGCCGTAGGGCGTCCTGCGGCAGGCGCTCCACCCAGTCACCGCCGGGCTGGCGCGCAAACACCGCGCACACATTGCCCAGCAACTGCTCGTAGAGGCGGAACGGTTGCTCATCGGCGCCGCTCAGGTACAGCGGCAGGTTGTCCAGGGCCAGGCTGTTGAAGGGCAGCTCGGCGCCGGTGCGCAGGGTCAGGCGCAAACCAGCCTTGGCCTTGGGTTCGCTGGCGGCCAGGCGCCCGAGCACGGCGGACGGGTTGCCGAAGTAATCGGCCTGGCTGACCTGCAACGGCCACAACATCACCGGGTGCGCGGTGCGGTACTCGCAGCAGGTCTGGGTTTCGCGGCCCAGGGCGGCGCGCAGCACGGTATCGCGGGGCAATGGGAAACCGCTGGCCAGCGAGCCCTCATCGGGATCGGCCTGCAATTGCACCACGGTCATCGACGGGGTCGGCGCCAGATAGTGCGGGTAGGCGATTTCCAGCAGGTTATGGGTGAAGGTCGGGTACTCGGCATCGAGCTTGAGCTGCACCCGGGCGGTGAGATAAGCGAAGCCTTCGAGCAAACGCTCGACGTACGGGTCGGCACAGTCCATGCCGGACAGGGTCAGCCGGCTGGCGATCTTCGGGTATTCCTTGGCGAACTCCGCCGCGCTCTCGCGCACGTGGTGCAGTTCCTGGTTATACAGCTCCAGCAGGCGCGGGTTCATGAGCGCCTCCGCTGGTCGGCATTGACCACGCGCACATGGCCGGACTCCAGGTCCAGATCGGTTTGCAGCAACAGGCGCAAGGGCACCGGCTGCGCCCACAGGTCGCCTTCGATCTCGAAACTCAGGGCGTTGTGATTCATCTCGCCATGGGCCACCCGCGCCTTGACCCGCAGGGTGTGGCGCAGGATGCGCGGCTCAAAGGTGGCAATCGCCTGGTAGATCAAGGCTTCCAGGGCATTGATATCGACGCTCGACGCACTGTTACCCGCCAGCGCCGGCAGCCCGTAATTGACCACTGACGTCCCGGCCGGGGTGTGCAGCGTGGCATCGGCGTTGAGCAGCGAGGTGGTATTGAGCAGCCACGCCAGGTCCCGCAGCACCGAGGCTTTGAGCTGGGACAGGGACAGTACGCGCTTGTCCGCGCTTTCCTTGGGATTGCTCGGCTCGTCGTCGGTCAACCGGTCCAATAGGGACGGTTGCAGGCGGTCGCGGGTGGCGATTTCGGTTACCACGTAAAGGGCGCTACATACATTTTTTGGTCGCCACCTGAGCCGCAGGCCGCAAAGGTGCTAACTGCCCCGGCCTCAAAAGTCCCATGAAACTGGCGAACAGCTTGCATCTTGCTGAGGCAGTCATGGCTGGGCGCGGGCATTTTATCGCTACGCCAGACCGCAAAAATCGGGGTGTTGTTGAACGTCTCTACCCGCAGCTTCTGCTGTGCATCCAGGCTGAAGCTGCAAGGCCATTCCATGTCTAACTGCATGCGGGTCTGGTCGGGTTTGACCAGCGTGCAGCGACCTTGATCGTCTACCAGGCTCAGCGGCTGATCGACAAATATCGCTTGTGTGGCAGCGGTTGGCGTAGGTGCGTCTTCTGCCGCGCATGCATTCAGGCTCACAAGGCTCGCGGCCAGGACGGCAACAACAAAAGGCCTACGCATTACAAAAGCTCCCAGAACCAGATTTCCTTGGCGCTTGAGGACAGATCACCACTCTTGGTCAGGCCACGGTTCCACAGGTCGATATGGTCGCCAGTGGGCCGGCCAGCCCGATCAGTATTGGTCTGGTAGCAGTCCTTGAAGAAAATAATGCCGGTCTTGCCCCGTAATATGGCGCGGTCGGCCACACTAGTGGTGTAGGTTTTTGGTGGGCTGAGCTGACGTTTTTTCGACAGCCAGTGCGCCAGCGATTCTGCGCCTCGGGCGTGTCCGTGCACACAGAGCGGGCCGAGGTTATAGGTCGACGAGTTGACCGGTAGCGTGCGTTCGCCACACAGCGCAATGCTCACGCGAATAGCGCACTGGTTTGCCCAGCCATCGTTGCACGCAGGGTCGGCATAGGTGTAGCGCGGATAGCTGTTCCACAAATTAATAAACGAAGGTTTGGCCATGACTCAGATACCGAAAAGAGGAAGGTCGAAATTCGAGCAAGCACCAAAAACCCCCGGCGTGTGGCGCCGGGGGTCTTCGTATCAACGCTTGGTGTTGGAACGGATATTCCAGCCGAACTTGATCGGGCCGCCGTCCTTGGTGCCGTCGGCTTTCTGCGGCTGGTAGTCGACCATCACCTGGGCAAAGTTCAGGGTGACGTTTTCGGTCAGGCGATCATCGCTGCCCGAACCACCGGTGCTCAGGGACGTGATCAGCACTTCTTCGAGGTTGATGATCATGTACTCGACCTGGCTTTCGCCGCCGGCCTTGCGCACGGTCAGCTTGACCTTGTCGATGTGCTTGCCGCTGGCGCAATGCATCATCAGGTTGGGCGAAGCCTTGTCCACGTACTTGGTCAGCGACAGGTCTTGGATATTCACCTTGCCCGCGCCGCCGCCACTGCCAACGTGCATGTTGCCGGACTGGGCCATGCCCCAGCTCCAGTTCAGCACGTCGATTTCGTCCTTGTGGGCCTTGTCCATGGACTCGCCCTTGATGTCGCCGATCTTGATGAAAATATCAACAGCCATGTTTTCTCCCTGTGTGGCCGATGCCACTTGATTGGGTGATCGTTCCCACGCTCTGCGTGGTAACGCATCCTGTGACGCTCTGCGTCACTGGGACGCAGAGCATCCCGGGCGGCATTCCCACGCGGAGCGTGGGAACGAGCGAATTGCTTACGCGCTTTTTGCCGAAGGCAGTTTCGATACCAGGCGCAACGACACGGTCAGCCCTTCGAGCTGGTAGTGCGGGCGCAGGTAGAACTTGGAGTTGTAATACCCCGGGTTGCCCTCGACGTCCTCCACGATCACCTCGGCGGCGGCCAACGGGTGCTGGGCCTTGGTGGTTTCGGTGGAGTGCGCAGGATCCCCGTCGACGTAGTTGAGGATCCAGTCCTGCAACCAGCGCTGCATCTCGTCCTTCTCTTTGAAGGAACCGATTTTGTCGCGCACGATGCACTTCAAGTAGTGAGCGAAACGGCAGGTGGCGAACAGGTACGGCAGGCGCGCGGCCAGGTTGGCGTTGGCGGTGGCGTCCGGGTCGTCGTATTCGGCCGGTTTCTGCAACGACTGGGCGCCGATGAACGCGGCGAAGTCGGTATTTTTCTTGTGGGAAACTCTGAAAAAGACTTTCTGATTTGGCAAAATACCGCGACCCCACCCACCGAGTTTCCCGATGAAGCAGATGACCTTCGCCGACGCCGAG